>PXCI01000110.1 GCA_003566675.1 Clostridia bacterium | reverse complement strand
GATGTCATCGGCGAGATTGACGATCTGGCTGACCTTGACCCCTGGACCTGGGTGCATGTCGAAGCGAGTAATGGTGGGGCCGTGGCTGATGTCTGTGACTTTACATCGAAGCCCAAAGGACTCCAGCGTGGATTCGAGGAGCCGGGCCTTGCGGTTCAGTTCATCACGGGTCCTGCCTGGAAGAAACCGGCGGCTCTCAGGGCGGCTCAGAAGGCTTGGATCGGGCAGTTTGTAGAGGATGTTTACATCCATCTTAACCTGTTCCAGCTCCTCCGGGACGCGCACCCCCTTGCCCTTGTCCTTCTTTTTGTCCGGGGCTGATGCATCCTTGTCCGGGGCAGCATCCTCGGTTTTGCTACGCTTAAAGGGGAGGACCCTTCCGTTTGAGCGCCCGTCCGGCTTCGGCTCACCGTCATCGGGGTAGGAATGGATGGCCACATCCTCAGTCAACTCGGTTTCGACTCGATCCAGTAAGGAGTCGGAGTCGTCCTCTTCCTCCCGCTCCCATGTGAAAAAGCCCATGAAAGCAGAATAGGCGGCCCTGGTCGCAGCACCAATCCCCCGGACTGCGCCGCCGACCAGCTCCGTCATGGGGGTATTTACGATCAGCAGAAGGGATGCGATCATCCCGGCGGTGAGGATGATGTTCATTCCGACTGTGCCCACGGCGGATGTCAGGGCCCAGGCAATCACCGCCCCGGTGTAGCCCCCACCGTCGACCATAACCTGGGGGGTAAAGGGTTCCTCAGCCCCGAGAATTCCGTGATATATCGCAGACAGGATCAGTGTGCTCAGTAGGAGCCCCCACAGGCGGGAGGCCATTTCCCTGGGGCGAACAGAGACCAGATAAAGGATCCCTGCTCCGACCAGAACCAGGGGGATTACCCAGGCGGCCCTCCCGAGAGCCCACATAAGGATCGTGCGGAAAATCAGCCCCACATAGCCCATTCCATCGTGATACAGGCTCAACAGCAATAGGAGCCCTGCCACAACCGTAAGAAGGCCCGCAATCTCCAGGCGCACGGCATTGTTGGCCGCCGTATTCTTCTTCTGTTGTTTCTTCCTTTTTTGCTTTTTCTTACTCGTAGCCTTGCCCGGCATCCGGTCCTCTCCCCATCTGCACTGCGACTCAACGGTCTACCTAGTATTCCATATCATGCAGCACGACTCCTCCCCCCTCCGGTTACAGGTTGAAGTTCAGCCACACCAGTACGACGGTGGCCAGACTCCAAACGTAGAGGGCGAATCGATGCATTTCTCCCCGCATGACCTTTTGTATGATGAACCGAAGGGCGAAGTACCCCGAGATCCCCGCGGCCGCGGTGGCAACGAGTATGTCCGCCAGAAATCCTATCTCGGTCACCCTGGGAAGAGCCTCAGGTAGATCCAAAATGGATGCCCCCACGATGGCAAACACACTCAGCAAAAAGGAATACCTCGCAGCCTCTTCCCTGGAGAGGCCCGAGTAGAGCCCGGCCGCTATGGTGGCACCTGAACGCGAGATCCCCGGCACGGTGGCCAGGGCCTGGAAGATTCCGATCAGAATCGTGGAGCCCACCGTTGGCAACCGCCCCAGGGGCTTATATCCCCGGGTCCCGTACAACAGCCCTCCGGTCACAAGCCAGGCCACCGCAACCAGCCTGAGGTTGCCAAACATGCCCTGGATCACATCGCTCAACGGGAGGGCAATGGCCGCCGTGATGGCCGTCCCGACGAGAAGACTGGCTCCAAGATAGAATCTCGGCTCGCGAATCGCATCCTTGAATCGCATCTTCCCCCGAAGAATTCCCCAACTCGATCGGAGCAGGGTCCCTCCGATCTTGAGGATATCTCGGCCGTACACCGCAAGGACAGCCACAAGAGTCCCCATGTGCACCGCGACCTCGAGGGTTATACCCTCGTATTCAAGTCCGAGAAGCCGTTGGAACAAGACAAGGTGGCCCGAGCTGCTGACAGGAATGAACTCGGTCAACCCCTGGACCGCACCCAGAATTACAAGACGAATCCAGCGCACCGCATCTCCCCCCGGTACGATCTATTTCTGCTCTTCCATCATCAGGATCTGCCCCGGCTGCCAGGTCGGATTCATATAATCAGCCGGATCGGTGGAAATGAGTCTTTCAATCTGGCGCTGGCCTCCTTTCGTACGAGAGACCATGAAGATCCGGTTGCCTACAGAAATCTCTTCGTGTCGCGGCGTCTCCTCCTCATTTTTGAAGACCACCTCGGGAGGGTAGATTGTCCATAGCATCATCTCTCACCCCCTCGGAAGCTCCAGCCTGGGCGTCGTCATAATTTCTTTGCTGTTCGATCATTTCCCGGAGGGCGGAGATGGCCTCGCCCATGCTTCCCACGGCATCGATCATCCCCTCCTCCACCGCACTGCTCCCGACCAGGATCGTACCAATATCACGGGCCAGCTCCCCCGTGCGGAACATGAGCCGCCGGTAGTTCTGCTCGCTGATCCCGGAGTGGCTGACCACGAACTTCACCACCCGGTCCTGCATCTTCTCCAGGTATTCATAGGTCTGAGGCACACCCAGTACCAGCCCGGAAAGCCGGATCGGATGAACCGTCATGGTCGCGCTCTCGGTGATGAAGGAGCGATCCGCAGCACAGGCGATGGGAATGCCGATGCTGTGTCCTCCTCCGAGGACCACCGACACCTTGGGTTTGGTTACCCCCGCGATCAACTCGGCAATGGCCAGGCCTGCCTCCACATCGCCGCCCACCGTATTGAGAAGGATCAGGAGCCCCTCCGTCTCAGGGCTCTGCTGAACGGCCACCAGCTGGGGTATCACGTGTTCATACTTGGTGGTCTTATTCTGAGAGGGCAGAATCAGATGTCCCTCGATCTGCCCAATGATGTTCAGACAATGAATATTGCTGGGCATACGTGGAATCTCAGGTGTGCCCAGCTGGTGTATGTTCTGAGAATCTTCCCCTTCAGGCTGCTTTGGCTGTGGCGGCGGAAGGGCCGGGTCTATGCTCGGATCTGTGTCGGATCTGGGTCGATGTGTCTCTTCGTCATCCATCATCACGTTCACCTGCCCCGTTATTGATCATAACCGTTCCTAGTATAGCGGCCATGGAACGATTCGATGCATCGGGGCTCAGCTATCCTCGACTTCCATGATCACGGGCAAGATCATCGGGCGGCGCTGCAGCTTGTCATAGATGAAACTGCTGAGAACGCTGCGCACCTTGCGCTTGAGCTTACCTCGGTCTGTCGTCCCCCTGTCTGAATCTGAGGCCAGCACGGACGCGACCCGGTCGGTCGCCTCCTGCAGCAGCGATTCGGATTCACGTACATAAACAAAGCCACGGGTGACGATTTCTGGGCCTGCCAGGACCTCTCCGGTGTCCCCATCGATCGAGATCACGACAATCACGATACCGTCCTGGGACAATTGGTCCCGGTCACGTAGCACCACATTGCCCACATCTCCAATGCCAAGGCCGTCCACGAGCACGTTGCCCGAGGCGATCCTGCCATTGATCCTCGCCGACTCTGCAGAAAACTCCACGACGTCGCCGTTGTCTATGAGAAGGATGCTCTTGTCTGGCATCCCGAGGGACTGGGCCAGCTCGAAATATGCCTTCATGTGACGATACTCTCCGTGAACTGGAATCGTGGTCTCGGGCCGAACGAGGTTCAGCAGGAACTTGAGCTCTTCCCTGCTGGCGTGTCCGGATACATGAACCCCGTACTCGGCGCCATAAATGACCTTCGCCCCCAGCCTCGACAGGTTGTCGATAGTACGGTAGACCAGCTTCTCGTTGCCGGGAACGGGATTTGCAGCGATGACAACCGTGTCTCCCGGAATGATCTTCAGCCGCCGATCATCACCACGGGACATCCGGGTCAGGGCACTCATGGGTTCTCCCTGGCTTCCGGTGATCATCAGGGTCAGCTGCTCCAGGGGATAGTCCTTCATCTGCTCAGGCCGGATCATGGTGTCCGCGGGCATCCTTATATAGTTCAGTTCCCGGGAGACCTCCAGGCTGTTGCGCATGCTCCTTCCTACCACGGCAACTTTCCGCCGATGGGCCTGCGAGGTTGTGATGACCTGCTGGAGCCGCGGTATGTTCGATGCAAAGGTGGTGAAAAGGATCCGACCCTCCGCATTGCCGAAGATCTCCTCCAGTTCTTCCCCGACGAGGCGCTCACTGCCCGTGTAGCCGCTGCGCTCTGCATTGGTACTGTCACAAATCAGGCATCGGACGCCCGCGTCTCCAACGCTGGCGAGGGTGAAGAAATCGGTGACTTCTCCATCGATAGGCGTGTGATCAAATTTGAAGTCGCCAGAATGGACCATTGTCCCGACTGGGGTCTTGATAACCAGTCCCATGGCATCCGCGATGCTGTGATTCACACGGAAAAACTGCACTTCAAACCGCTTTGTGCTGATGGTATCTCTTGGTCTGACCCGCTCGGATCCCACCGGAAGCTTCAAACCATACTCCTCCAACTTCCGACGGGTTAACCCCAGGGCGAGTCCCGGCCCATAGACCGGTACGGTCATTTCCCTGAGCACATATGGAAGGGATCCAATATGATCCTCGTGTCCGTGGGTGATAAAGATAGCTGAGACCTTGTCCCTTATGGAAAGAAGATACTCAAGATCAGGGATCACAATGTCTACTCCCAGCATCTCCTCTTCCGGGAAGGCCAGCCCGGCATCAACGACGATTGCTTCATCATCACACTCCCAGATGCACATGTTCTTGCCGATCTCTCCCATGCCCCCCAGGGGAATGAGACGCACAATGGTGCCCTCTTTTTTTTGTCCTGATGTCGCTGTCAAACTCTCACCTCCATAGCAGTATCATGCCATATACATCCATTATATTATGTCCTTGGAGGCAAGGGAAACGAAAGAGGCACGGACTCTGCAATACCCGATGAAACAGCCGGAAGCCAGCTAGGCATTGCCAGCCTCCGGCTGCCGAAAGCTAGTTACACATCAGTGACTTCGTACTCGGTCTGCTCCGCGTTCCCTCAGTATTCTCTCCACGTCGGATGCCCGGCGCTCCTCGGTCCGGATCATCGTGAGAATGCGGCCTCTCTTGACCTCTTCCTCGTACTCCCGTCCGTCCTCAGCCGGGATCCCGTAATCCACCAGGCCTCCGGCCAGTCCACCGGTGACCACGCCGGTCAGCGTGGTAGCAATCGGTCCCGCTGCGAGAACAGGGCCCACTCCGGGAATGGTCATCAGTCCTGCGCTGGCTGCAAGCCCAGCCAGGCCTCCAAGGACGCCACCCGTTGCGACTCCCTCGCTGAGATCTTGATCTTTCATCCGGGCGCGGTCATCACCACCCCGACCTTTACGGCCCTCTCTGCCTTCTTCACGGGCCAGAATCGAGATATCTCGATCCCATCCCGCGCTTCTTAACTCCTCAACGGCTCTCTCAGCGTTGTCTCTGGATCTGAATACACCAACAACCGTTCGTTCCGCCACGTTTTCCCTCCTCGCCTTTTTTACTGTCTTACACCCTATAGTGTCACCTCGGGTCGTGACAGCTATTCGCGAGGAAAACGCAGCTTGTCTTGCGTAGATTCGGGTGCATCGGCACCCCAGTCGACCAGCAAAATCTGCGGCCCCACCTGCCTCACGGCACTCCAGGGGATGCGCGTTTCAACATTTTTCTTGAAACCCCCAAAAAGCCCAGCTGCACCCGTGACCATCAGGTCGACAATCTCTCCAGTTTCGGGATCGATTACCATGTCCGCCTGGTCTAGCCGACCCAGGCGAGCGCCGTTATTAATGTCAATCATCTCTCGTTCACCAATCTCAGACCAACGCACAGCCCACCTCCAGGGTCCGCATTTCCCGTCACTAGAGTATATGTCCCGACGGGAGCACAATGACCCCGGGGAGGACCCAACAGAGCGAAAAAGTGCAAATGCCACCGCGAGGGGCGGTGACACGGGAGGAGGCCTCGTCTGCACGGCAGAATCAAAATGCGTTCTCACTCCAATTCGAATCGCTGTTGCGCAAGCAACACATGAATCGGTAGATGAGTTTGTCCATCCGCTCGCTCATCTGTCGAACGGAGGCCACAGCCTCCGCTGAATCCTGACCTTCTGCCAATCTGTACATCTCCGCTCTGATGCTCTCAATCTCACTCAATAGATCCTCCGGTGAGGACGTTTCTTTCACTGGCATCCCCCCGCATTCTCTCCGCTCACAACGATCTGAGAACTGCCAGCAGACAAGGCCTCCTTGTGAACTGAACAGCAAATTACCTCCGTCGACGCCCGCGCCGGTTGTCCTGGGACTTCTTCTGGTCTGACTTCTTCCCGCCGCCCGGCGTGCGCTTCTCCATCGAGTCGACTTTCTCCTGGCCTAATTCACTAATCACGACCTTGCGGGACAGGTTCAATCTGCCCAGATCGTCGACTTCGACCAGTTTGACCATGATCTCGTCGCCCACAGACAGCACGGATTCAACATCATCGACAAAGGACGGGGTGAGGTTCGAGATGTGCACCAACCCATCCTTATTGGGCAGGATCTCAACGAAGGCACCGAGTTTATCGACGATTCGCTTGACCGTACCCTTGTAGATCTTGCCAACCTCCGCGTCGGCGGTCAGCTGGTGAATCCGCTCCTGTGCCCCAGCCGCACCTTCTCCGCCTTCCGAGGCAATGTACACCGTTCCATCGTCCTCAACATCGATCGAGACGCCATAGTCGTCGATGATGGCGTTAATGGTCTTGCCGCCAGGACCAATAATATGCCTGATCTTGCTGGGATCCACCTTCATGGTGAAGATCCGCGGCGCATACTTCGACATCTCGGCTCTGGGTTCTGCAATGGCCTCCTTCATCCTGTCCAGGATGAACAACCTGCCTCCCCTGGCCTGATCGAGGGCCTTTCTCAGAACCTCCCTCGTCACTCCGTGGGTCTTGATGTCCATCTGGATGGCATTGATGCCGTGCTCGGTTCCGGCCACCTTGAAGTCCATATCGCCCAGTTGATCCTCCAGGCCCAGGATGTCCGAAAGGATAGCGACGTCGTCGCCCTCGATGATCAACCCCATCGCCACACCCGCCACGGGTGAAGAGATCGGCACCCCGGCATCCATCAGGGACAGCGTGCTTCCGCAGATGGCAGCCATGGAGGATGAGCCGTTGGAGGCGAGAACTTCCGACACCAACCGAAGGGTGTAGGGGAACTTGTCCTCGGGTGGCAGCACCGGCCGTAGGGCCTTCTCCGCAAGGGCCCCGTGGCCAATCTCTCGGCGACCAGGACCCCGGAGGGGCCAGGACTCGCCCGTGCTATATGGCGGGAAATTGTAGTGGTGCATGAAGCGCTTCAACTCCTCCTGATTCTGGAGGGTGTCCATACGCTGTCTATCTCCGACAGGCCCCAACGCAGTCACCGTCAGAACCTGGGTCTCGCCGCGGGTGAAAAGCCCGCTGCCGTGAGCCCTGGGCAAAAAGCCCACCTCGGAGGTCACCTTGCGAATCTCGTCGGGCTGTCTTCCGTCGGCCCGCCGCCCCTCGGTGAGAATAGTCTTGCGCATCTCCTCTTTTTCGATGTCTTTGAGAATCGACTTAATTTGGTCCTGTTCATCGGGAAAGCGTTCCTCCAGGGCCTCCTGAACCTTCTCGCGGATGCCGCTGCGGGTGTCGCCCCTCTCCTGCTTGTCCACAACAGACATCATCTGCCGGACATCCTCGGTGGCAAGTTCCCGCACCGCACGATCAAGCTCTTCGGGGACGAGTTCCTCTTCAAACTCCTCCTTGGGAACACCGAGCTCGGCGATGATCTCCTTCTGCTTCCGGGCCACCTTTTTGATTTCCTCGTGGCCCTGCAGGATGGCATCCAGCACGATCTCCTCCGGGACCTCATCTCCGCCGGCCTCAACCATGACGACAGCCTCTTCGGTTCCAGCCACCATGAGCTCCAGGGTACTGGTATCCATCTGCTCCGCCGACGGATTGAGCACGATTTCGCCGTCCACCAGCCCGACGCTGACAGCGGTAACCACCTCGTGAATGGGTATACTGGATATTCCCAGGGCCAAGGAGGCACCCAGAATGGCGCACACCTCGGAGGAATGATCCGGATCGTACGAGAGAACCGTTATGATCACCTGGATGTCATTTCTGTAGCCGGAAGGGAAGAGGGGCCTGAAAGGTCGATCGATCAATCGACAGGTCAGGATCGCTCGCTCCGAGGGTCTCCCCTCTCGCCGGAAGAAACTTCCCGGTATCTTTCCGATCGCATACTGTCGTTCCTCGTAATCCACTCTGAAGGGCAGAAAATTGAGGTCTCGAGGTGCGTCCGATACGCAGGCGGTGGCCAGAATCACGGTGTCGCCGTAGCGCACCACGACCGAACCGCCCGCCAGCCTGGCCATGTGACCGAACTCCATGGTCAACTGCCTGCCGGCAAAATCCATCTTATATTCTCTTGTGCCTTCCAATTGCAAAAGTACACCTCCCAAAGATGTATGCATTCGCTAAATCCGGGCCGGGCATTGGATTACCTTCTCAATCCCAGCCTTTTGATCAAATCGTAATACCTGTCGCTGTCCTTTTTCCGCAAGTAGTTCAACAGGTTCCTGCGCTGGCCTACCATCTTGAGAAGCCCACGACGTGAATGGTGATCCTTGCGGTGTTCCCGCAGATGTTCAGTGAGCTGTCTAATTCGGCCCGAAAGCAGTGCAATCTGCACCTCGGGTGAACCGGTATCGGTCTCGTGGAGCTTGTATTCCTCTACAATGCCCTGTTTCTCATCTTCTGTCATTGTTTTCTACCTCCCGGATCTCTGCCATCCCCCTCAGGGGGTGGGATATCCCCGTCAACCGAGCGTGCCGCCGGAGGTGATCGAACAGCCCAGTTGCGGTTCAAAAGCACTTCCATCAATTGTAGCATAATCTGCCATGATCTGCAAATTCATCAGGAGCCTCCAGCGGCATTGTGATCCGATGAGCCCCAGCTGGTCTCAATATCACGTTGAATTTGCTCACTCAAAGCCTCAGGGGACGAAAATGCTCTCAAATCCCGTAGTCTGCGCCTGAAAGCCACCTTCATTTCGCTGCCGTACAGGTCACCTTCAAAACCCAGGATGTGCACCTCCACGCCAGGCCGATCTTCGGACCGGACAAAGGTGGGCCGCCCCCCCACGCTGGCGACTCCAGGATGGGCCTCTGATGGATTCTCCTCCAGGTGGGCCTGAACCGCATAGACCCCCTCCCGGGGTAACATCACCATCTCGGAAGGCCTGAGGTTAGCGGTGGGATAGCCGACCTGGCGCCCTCCGCGTCCCTCCCCGTGGATCACCTGACCCTCAATGCTGAAGGGCCGACCCAGAAGCTCTGCTGCGGAGCGGACGCGACCCTCCTCCAGTCTCCTTCGAATCCGGGTACTGGAAACCGTGCAATCACCGAAACGCACCGGTGATAAAACCCTGACCCCGAAACCCAGATCCGCACCATAGTCCTTCAAGGTCTCCGCGTCGCCACCGGAGTCCCGGCCAAAGGTGAAGTTGTACCCGACAAAGACCTGGTCAACGCCCAGCTGCTCCCACAGAATGCCCCGGGCAAAATGCTCGGCGGACATCCCTGCCAGATCCCGGTCAAAGGAGAGCGTGACCAGGGAATCGACCCCCAGGTCCCTCATCAGCCCTGCTTTTTGCCGGCGGGTGCACAGAAGCCGCGCCCCGCGCCCGGGCTGCAGCAACACCTGCGGCGGTGGCCAGAACGTCAGGACAGCCAGCTCTGCGCCGTCCTCACGGGCCTGGTCGCGTGCTGCCGAGATCAAGCGCTGATGGCCAAGATGAACACCATCAAAGGCGCCAATCACCACCACGCGACGTCTACTTTTATCCCAGTCACCGAGATCCAATCCTTCATAGCATCTCAATTTAACTCTCTCCTCAATCATCTGACGGCGGAAATACCTTTTCCGGATACACCAAGCCTGCAGACACCCTGCCCACCGCCAAGAATGCATCCTGCGGTCCGAGAAGCCTCACCCTATCACCATCGCACCCCTCAACGCGGCCTATGTTCTGCGGACGCGCACCCCCGGACACCCGCCTGGCGTCCGACGAATCCAAACAGAGCGCAGGCAAAAAACTCAGGGCCCTGGATAAGGGTATCAGAGCCTCCCGGCAGATGTCACCTGGCCAGATAGCCCCAGAGATCGCGAAACGACCCACTGCGGTTCGAACCAGGAAAGACATGTATCCACAGCTCGCAGCGGCAGTGCCCAGGTCCATCATGAGCGTTCTCACATAGGTTCCCGAGGAACACCGGATCTCAAGCAGCGCGCGGGGAGGAGTACTATCGTTCCAGTTCAGAAGTCGGAGGGAATCGATGCGGACCCTCCGTATCTTTCTTTTCACCGTCACGCCTCGCCGCGCGAGGCGGTACAGGGGTTCACCCCGATGTTTGACCGCAGACGTCATGGGAGGAAGCTGATCCACCTCTCCGGTGAACTGCGGCAGAAGGCCCTCCAGGACGGCGGGGTCATCCGGTGGCGCCTCATCAACCGTGATCACACGGCCAAAGCCGTCGCCGCTGTCGGTCTGTAGGCCCAGGGTGAGTTCTCCCACATAGGTCTTGTCCAGGGCGGTGAAATACTGCTGCGTCCTGGTTGCCCTGCCGACCAGGACCACCAAAACCCCCGAAGCCCCCGGATCCAGGGTCCCGGCATGGCCCACCTTGCGAATCCCGAACACCCTTCGCACCCGGTTGACCACATCGTGGGATGTCCAGCCCGGCGGCTTGAACACGTTGATGATTCCGTTCAAGACCTGTGGTCCCCCTCCGTCTGCGGCAGCCGGCTCAGCGCGGCCGCCAGAACCTCGCGGGTCACCTCGTCCACATTTCCGGCAACCGTGGCCCCGGCAGCCCTTGCATGACCTCCGCCGCCAAACTCGCCGGCCAGTTCGCTCACATCCACTTTCTTGCGCGATCGAAAACTGATCTTCACATGCCCGCTGTCCGTCTGAACAAGCAAGATGGCCACCTCGTTGGCGGCGATAGAGCGGAGCCGATTGACTATGCCCTCGGTATCGTCGGGGCCCGCGGCCTTTTCCAGCATGTCCTCCCGGGTCAGGGCCGTCCAGGCCAGAAGCCCCCCCGCCTCCACCTGGAGTTTCTCCAGGGCACGACCCAGGATTCGGATCTCCTGCAGGGGCCTGTCCTCGCTGATTTTTCGGTAGATCCGATCGGGGACCGCTCCCCGGCGGACCAGGGCAGCAGCCCGGTCAAAGGTGCCCGCCGAAGCATTGGGATAGGCGAAGAAACCGGTGTCCGTGGCGATGCCCGTGTAGAGGGCGGAAGCCACGTCCGCCTCCAGGGGGAGGCCAGCATCCGAAATCCAGTCGAAGACCATCTCCGCGGTGGCAGCAGCCGCCGGATCCACCCAGACATAGTCTCCGATCCTCTCCCCCTTGCGGTGGTGATCTATGGTGACAACGAGGGGAAGACCGGAGGTATCAAAAAGTTCCCTGACCCGTCCCGTTCGGCTCAGGGAACTGCAATCGAGGAGCAACAATAGATCGAAGGGGGGGGACAGATCCTCGGGCCGACGGATGTCCTCCCACCCGGCGAGGAAGCGATAGGTCTCAGGTGGCGGGTCGGAACTGACCACGGTTGCCCGGCTGCCAAGATGGCGGCAGGCCGCAGCCATCGCCAGGGCCGACCCCACACTGTCACCATCCGGCGAGACATGAAGGGGGATGAGCACAGAATCTGCGCTGCTCAGCAGTCCGGTCAGCCCCAGATCTCGCCAGTCAGGAGTCGTCATCTGCCTCCTCCTTGATCTTTCGCAAAATCCGGTCAATGTGCCGACCCTGCTCGATGGTCTGGTCCAGGATGAACTGGATATCGGGTACATACTTCAAATCCAGCCTTTCTCCCATCTCACAACGCACAAAACCGCGCGCACCCTCGAGAACCTCTATAGTATCCTGCTGGTGCTGTTCGTCACCGAGGACCGAGACGTAGATGCGGGCTAATTTTAGATCCGGCGACATGTCCACCGAGACCACAGAGGCTATCCCGATCCTTGGGTCCTTCATTTCATGAGAGATAACCCGGCCGACCAGCTGCTTGATGTCGTTACCGATGCGCCTGATCGTCTCTTGAGTTGCCACGTTGATCACCTTCGCATGACAATATTATCTTGGCACTTCTTCCTGGATCCAGAACTCGATCTCATCGCCGACCTGCACATCGTTGAAGTTCTCAATCCCCAGTCCGCACTCGTAGCCAGATGCGACCTCGCGAACGTCGTCCTGGAAACGTCTCAGGGAGGCGATCCGTCCCTCGTTGATCACCCGTCCGTCGCGCACGACCCGCACCGCAGCTCGTCTCTGAACGGTTCCCTCGGTCACGTACAGGCCAGCGATCCGCCCGATTCCGGAGACCTGGAACGTATCGCGAACCTCGGCCCTGCCGATGACACGCTCGCGGTATTGCGGTGCAAGCATCCCCGTGATGGCGGCCTCGATGTCCTCTAGCAGTTCATAGATTACCCGGTACGTGCGGATATCTACTCCCTGCTCCTTGGCAGACCTGCGTGCCCCGGCATTGGGACGCACGTTGAAGCCGATGGTCACCGCACCTGAGGCAGACGCCAACATGATGTCCGATTCGTTGATGGCACCGACGCCACCGTGGATCACACGGACCGATACCTCCTCGTTCTCGATCCGCTCGAGGGCCCGGGAACAGGCCTCGAGAGAACCCTGCACATCGCCCTTGAGCACGATCCGCAGCTCCTTGTGAGACTCCTCATCATCGTAGAAATCCTCCAGGGATGCCGGCGTGGTCTTCTGCAGCTCCTCCTGCCTCGCCTCCTGCTGAAGGGTGCGGGCCAGGTCCTTGGCTGCAGCGTCATTCTCCACGACCACGAAGCGGTCTCCCGCCAGGGGAACGCCCGAGGCTCCGAGAACCTCAACCGGCGTGGCCGGACCCGCCTCGTCGATGGGATTGCCCCGGTCATCAAACATCGCGCGAACCCTGCCGCTGTAGATGCCGGCCACGAAGGGATCGGTCCTCCGCAGCGTGCCGCCCTGGATCAGTACGGTCGACACCGCACCCCGTCCCTTGTCCAACTCGGCCTCGACGACAATGCCGTGGGCCCTCTGCTCGGGGTCGGCCTCTAATTCGGACATCTCCGCCACCAACAGGATCATGTCCAGAATCTCGTCCACGTTGTCGCCCCGCAGAGCCGAGATATCCACGTAGATGGTCTCTCCGCCCCATTCCTCGGGCACCATCTCCTGGGCAGTCAGCTCCTGCCGGATCCGGTCGGGCTGTGCGTTTGGAAGCTCGATCTTGTTCACGGCAACGATTAATGGAACCCCAGCGGCCTTGGCGTGATCAATGGCCTCGATGGTCTGGGGCATCACGCCGTCGTCGGCAGCGACCACCAGCACCACGATGTCGGTGACTCTGGCTCCCCGGGCCCTCATGGCCGTGAAGGCCTCGTGGCCGGGGGTATCCAGAAACACGATGGGTTTGCCGTCGTGGATGACCGTGGAGGCGCCGATGTGCTGGGTGATCCCGCCCATCTCCTCCTCGATCACCGAGGTACGACGGATGGTGTCCAGCAGGGTGGTCTTACCGTGATCAACATGGCCCATGACGGTGACGACGGGTGCGCGGGGCATCGTCCGGTCGGCGTTCTCGTCATCAATATGCTCCGCCAGAACGTCCTCTCCCCGATCGCCATCATCCTCCTCCGGCTCCACGTGCTCAAATTCCACTCCAAGCTCACTGATGATCAGGGCAGCGCTCTCCACATCGAGCTCCTGGTTAATGTTGGCCATGATCCCTATACCGATCAGATGTTGCATAAACTGCAAAGGCTCTACACTGAGCTTCTCTGCAAGTTCTGCGACCGTCAGCGAACCGGTGAGGATGACCTTCTCCACGGGAACCTGCAGGGATCGCCGGGGTGCCCGTTTCCGGTCTGGGCGCCGCCTCCTGGGACTGACCCCCTTCTTCTTGACCTTCTTTGCCTTCGCCTGTGGCTCGGGCTTCTCCGTTTCGGGCGGGGCCTTCTCGGCGGGAGGACTCGGCTCACCCGGAGAGTCCTCTCCCTTTACGATCTTGCTGACGCGATCAGCAACCTGGTTATTTATCGAGGTCATATGATTGGTGACGTCCAGGTTCAAATCCTCCTGAAGAATTCTAAGCACTTCCTTGCTCTGCACATCCAACTCACGTGCAAGCATGTATACACGAACATTGCGCGCCAAATCATTCACCTCCGCATAACTTACACGACTCGGTCATCCGCTGCAACCGGGTAAACAGGTCCCTCTGAACCTTCTCATCAATGTGTGACATTCTCAAAGCTCGAACCAGGTGTTTCCCGGAGAAGGCTTTCTCGAGACAGTTCCCATCCGGACACACATATGCTCCCCTACCGGACATCTTCCCTCCGGTGTCGATACTCAGGATCTGACCGTCAGGGCTGCGTACAATCCTGATCAGATCCTTCTTCGGCTGGCTGACCCCACAGCCAATGCAGCGGCGCAGGGGACGCTTCCGTCTGGTCACTATCTACCACCGATCCTTTCCTGTCCCACCCTACCTGGACTCTGGATCCTCATCGGCATCCTCTTCACCGGCATCTTCGTCACCGGCGTCCTTATCCCGGGCCACCTTCTCCCTGGCCTGTTCCTCCCGGGCCTCTTGCTCCCGCACTTCTTCCTCCCGGGCATCCTCGTCTTTTTTAGCATCATTGAGCAACCTATCAATCAGGCGGCTGGGGCGTTCGTCATCTTCGTCCTCTTTGCGCAGGAAAAATCCAGGAACGCGTACCTCGCCCTCCCCGGTCCTGATCTTGACCCCCTGCTCACCGATTCCGCTCTCCTCGGCCTCGGTCTTGCCCTTGATGTCGACCTTCCATCCCGTAAGTCGGGCAGCCAGCCGGGCATTCTGCCCCGCCTTGCCAATCGCCAGGGACAGCTGATCGTCGGGTACGATGACCTGGGCCAGCTTGGTATCCTCGTGCAGGACCACCTGCAGAACATCCGCTGGACTCAGCGCATTGGCAATATACTCTTCCTCCAGCGAGGACCAGCGAACGATGTCCACCTTTTCTCCTTTGATCTCTCGCACCACATTCTGAACCCGGTTGCCCCGTTGTCCGACGCAGGCGCCGACGGGATCAACATTGGGCTCGGTGGAACGCACGGCCACCTTCGAACGCGCTCCCGCCTCACGAACGATCTCCACGATCTCGACCTGGCCGTCGTGAACCTCGGGAACCTCGAGCTCCAGCAACCGCTTGATCAGCTGGGGATGGGTCCTGGACAGCACGACCTGGGGCCCCTTTGTAGTTCGGTTGACCTCGGCGATGTACAGTTTGACCCGATCTCCTTCGCGAAATCGTTCCCCGGGAATCTGCTCCGAGGGCTCCAGGAGCGACTCGGTCTTACCCAGATCGATCAGGATGTTCCCCTGGTGGACACGCTGCACCAGGCCCGTGATCATGTCCGCTTCTTTTTCGATGAAATCCTGGTAGATGCGCTCGCGTTCTGCTTCCCGGACCCGCTGGGTGATCACCTGTTTCGCCGTCTGGGCCGCAATCCGCGCGAATCTCTCGGGAGCCACCTCGAATTCCACACGATCTTCGAGCTCATACCCACGGTCAATCTCCTTGGCGTCCTTTAAGGTGATTTCCCGGGTCTCATCGGTGACCTCCTCGACCACATCTTTGTAGACACCGATTCGGATCGATCCGCTTTCGCGGTCCAGCCGAACCTCCACGTCCTGTCCCGCGCTGCCAAAATTGCGCCTGTAAGCGGACTTGACGGCAGACTCGATGGCCTCCAACAGGGTCTCCCTGTCTATGCCATGTTGCTTTCTCAGTTCATCCAGTGCATTCATGAAGTCATGATTCATGGCCAACCCCTCTCCTGGGACGAATCCTTCCGCATCAGGACGGGACCTCAGATTTCCGATCGGTAATGCAGCTTGGCTCGGGATATCATGTGGCGCGGAATGCGCAGTAAATTCCCTTCTTCATCGGTGAGGATTACGTGATCCTCACAGAGGCCCCCCAACGTACCAAGATGCTTCTTCTGCCCCTGCACGGGAGCGTACGTTCGAATCTCGACCAATCGTCCCCGGAAGACATCATATTCCCGATCCCTCTTCAAGACCCGGTCCAGCCCGGGAGAAGAAACCTCAAGATAGTAGCCATCCGGCAGACGGTCCTCCTCCAGGTCCATCCTGGCCCCGAGCAGATCACTGAACCGCTGACAGTCGCCGACACTGATCCCTCCCGGTTTATCCAGGGTGACCAGCATCCGCGGACGTCCGTGCTCCACCGCGTACTCCACTGCAACCAGACTTTGTCCTTCGGCCCTGGCAATTGGCTCCGCCAGTTGCTCCACCAATTCTTCCACTCTGCTGACTTGTTTTGACACCTGCATCCTACCCCTTTGCAATCCGCATTTAGGCCCCGACTATGAAAAAGAGTGGGGCCGGGCCCACTCTCGCCGTGGAACTTCCAGATTCACACACTAAGCCTAACCCGAGTATAGCACAGTGTGTTACACCTTACAACTTTACATGGCCCAGATCCACCTTTGGGGCCTCTGCACGCCAGCAGCG
This sequence comes from Clostridia bacterium, assembly GCA_003566675.1. Lineage (GTDB taxonomy): Bacteria > Bacillota > Sulfobacillia > SLMV01 > SLMV01 > PWUC01. Next base: position 22,568 of record PXCI01000110.1, on the reverse strand, counting down.
GACCTGATTCGCCTGCTCAGCATACTCATCGTCGGTCTTTACGGGTACCTCCATGATGAAAGGAAGGTGCGCGAGACGCTCACAATTGACGATTCGCTTCAACGCCGTCTCGCCGATTTGGCCGGTGCCCAGCTGGGCATGGCGGTCCTTGCGAGATCCCCGCTCATGTACCGAATCATTGAGGTGGATCACCCTTAGGCGATCCAGGCCCAGCGCCCGGTCAAATCCTTCGAGAAAGCAGTCCAGGCCCGACGCCTCGTCCACGGCGTAGCCGCGGACGAAACAGTGGCACGTATCCATGCAGATCCCCACCGAATCCGGGGACTTCGTCTGGGCGATGATCGCGGCCATCTCCTCCAGGGTGCTGCCCACCTCGTTACCCCTGCCCGACATGAGCTCCAGCAGCACCATCACGCCCCCATCCCGGGCCTTCGATGCCCGGGAAAGCGCCCGGTCCAGCCCCTCTGCCACCAGCTCTATGCCTCGCTCCGTTCCCTGATCCCCACAGGTTCCCGGATGCATGACCAGGTAGGGGACGTCAAGGAGAAGACACCTGTCAAGATCCCCGGCAACCACGTCCCGGGAAAACTGTACGACATCCTCGCGCGCAGAGGCCAGATTCACCGAGTAGGGAGCGTGCAAGACAACGGGATCCAGGTCGATCTCATTCCGCTTTTCTCGCCAGCGGTCAATCTCCCTTCCCTTCAGCCTGCGCATCCGTCCACCCCTGGGGTTGCGGGAAAAATACTGCACACAGTTCAGTCCCTGGGCTGCGGCATTGCCCGCAGCCCTCGGAAAATCACCGGCAGAGGACATGTGCGCCCCGATTCGAACCAGCTGATCTTTCGTCAATCTGTGATCCTCCCAACGCGTTTCAGGCGTCCGTATAAAAATATACCCCGAGATCGGGCAGGAATCAACGAAGGTGAGGCGAAAACTAAGAAGATTCTGCGGAGGAACTGCCTGCATTCGGTGTACAGGCGCCCACCTTCTGACCATGTGGGCCCGGTGAGCCGACGCCAGCTCTCACCGGGACGGCACATGACCCGGAGGATCATCTGGCGCCAGCAGCAGGACGCACGGGCTGGTCGAAACAAACATCTGCCAGGCAATGGAAGAATGCGCCCTCCCCGACGGGCGCCGAGGTGTGAAACATCTATCACAACATCAAAGGGAGGAGATCTCTTCGGCTGTGCCACCGAACCCCGCCGAGCGGGGAGGTTCCCTCTCTTTCTGAGAGGATGATCGGAAATGACCCTTGAGGTTATGCTGACGGACAAGAGGGTGATTGAATCATCACTGGATATTCTGCAACAGGAGGCCCCCTGGGCGGTGTTTCACGCCGCCTCCTCCGAGGAGGAGGCCCTGGCCCTGGCTGATCGGATCCATGTTCTCTGCGGATGGCCCGGTGAGAAACTCCTGGAAGCGGCTGGGAACCTGGAATGGCTGCACGTCGGAGCGGCTGGAGTCAACACGCTGCCGCTGGCGGAGCTCAGCAGGAGGGGCATCATCACCACCAACGCACAGGGCATGCACGGAGACACCATCGCGGATCACGTGATGGCCCTCATCCTGGCCTGGTCCCGGAAGCTGCCCCTGCGCCTGCAGCGGCAGCGTGAGGGCCGCTGGGACCGGGGAGGCGACGCCAGGGAACTGGCGGGTACGACCCTCGGGGTCATCGGCCTGGGAGGCATTGGCCGGAAGGTCGCCGGGCGGGCCCGGGCCTTTGACATGACGGTCCTCGGAACCCGACGGAGCGGCGCCGACGTCCCGGAGGCCGATGCCGTATACCCTACCGATCAGATGCTCGAGATGCTCCCCCGCTGCGACTTCCTCGCCGTCTGCTGCCCCCTCACTGCCCAGACCGAGGGGTTACTCGGGCGCGAGGCCCTCAGAGCCCTGCCGCGGGGAGCCTTCATCGTGAACATCGCCCGTGGCCCGGTCATCGACGAGGAGGAACTGATCGAGGCCCTCCGTGAGGGGCACCTCGGGGGAGCCGGCCTGGACGTGTTTGCCGAGGAACCCCTGGCGGAGGACTCCCCGCTGTGGGCCATGGAGAATGTGATTGTGACCCCCCACGTCGCCGGGCAACAAACTAGAAGCGGCGAGAAGGTCGCTCGCCGCCTGATTGAGAATCTGAAACGCTGGCACAGGGAAGAACCCCTCATGTGGGTGGTCGACTACGACGAGGGCTACTGATCCGAAGTATCTTCGGCGTCGCCGGGGGGAGTGAGATCCTCTTCAGAGGGCGCCTGGGGCAGGTCCAGGTTGACGGCCCCGGCAAGGATGCCCTGCACATCTGCGATCATCTGCACCATCCGCGCCTCGGCATGCAGGTATTCTCGCACCTCCGGCTTCAGCTCCAGGATGCTGCGAAGACTGGCCAGTTCCTCTCGTTCTTCGTCGCTCAGCTCGCCGCCGCTCATCTGTTTGGCCTGGTATTCAAACTGCCGCTGGTGAAACTGGGAGATCAGTTTAAAACTGCGATCATCATCTCCGATGTTATCGCGGGCCTGCTGGTATTTCTGGTACTGTTGCGATTCGCGGAGGGCCCGCGCCAGTTCATGGGCACAATCGTGCACATTCTGCAAGTTTTCACCTCCCTCTGAGCGTCCGGTCATCTGGGGTCATGAAGGAACCACTGCCCTCGGCGAGGGGCGGGGCTCCCTCTTCGGAACAAATCGCCGCCTCGGCCCGGTAGAGCCGCCCCCGGCGTTTCAACAGCCGGCCCTGCACCCAGAGCTTCCTCTGCACCTCAATGGGGGCGTGATAGCGGACCTTGAGTTCTGCCGTCAGCGTGTCGGCGCCACAGGTGTGCTGGATGGCCCACCACATGGCGTCATCGAGAAGGGCTGCAATGGCTCCCCCATGGGCGAGGCCACCAAAACCCCCAAAGAACGCGGGAATCTGCCCCTGGGCGGCGGCGCCCTCGGAGCCCCAACGGGCAAACCGCATCTTCATGCCTCCCTCACTGTCTGCCCCGCAGACCATGCAGCGCGAGGCATCCCGCATGCGGTCATCAAGATTCATACCAATCCCACCCTCCCCACGAGATCCTCGGCGGCCATCAGGGCCTTCTGGACGATCCCTTGTTCTGACAGCCGGACTGTGCGCCGGCCTGAGACAACGGGCTGTCCTTCGACGTAGACGTCCCGGACATCGCTGGGGCCGGCGGAATAGGCCAGAAGGGATAAAATATCGTGGTGAGGGACGAGATGAGGCGCACTGAGGTCGACGATCGCAAGGTCTGCCTTCATGCCCACTGACAGTTCGCCGACATCCTCAAGGCCGCAGGCCTTCGCGCCCCCCCGTGTGGCAAGATAAAGCATGGTCGCCGCCGGGATCCGCTCCGGGTCCCGATGGACCGCCTTCTGCATCAACGCGGCGGCTCTCATCTCCGACCACAGATCAAGGCGACCCGTACTGCACGCTCCGTCGGTTCCCAGGCCGACGGTGACACCCGCCTCCAGCATCTGTCCAAGGGGAGCTACCCCGCTGCCGAGTTTCTGGTTGCTGCCCGGGCAGTGAACCACCCCGACACCAGCGGTCTTCAACAGCCTGAGATCCTCTTCATCGACGTACACGCAATGGGCAGCGATGAGGGGCAGGCCGTCCAGAAGTCCAACCCGGTCCAGGTATTGAACCGGGCTCATCCCGTATTCCTGGCGGATTTCTTCGACCTCATCGGTGGTCTCAGCCACATGGATGTGGATCCCACATCCGAGCTCCCTCGCCAGCGAAATCACCTGCTCCATGTACTCGGGCGGACAGGTATACGGTGCATGGGGACCCAGCTGCACCTGGAGTCGCCCCCCTGCGGAGCCGTGCCATCGTTCGAACAGCGCCCGCGATCGGTACAGATCCTCCTGCCCCCCCCTCTTGATCCCGATCAGGCCCTCGGACAAAATCCCCCGCATTCCCAGGTCCGCGGTCGCCCTGGCCGCCTCGTCCATGTGAAAATACATGTCTGCAAAGGTGGTGACGCCCCCCCTCAGCATCTCCAGGACTGCCAGGGCCGTTCCCCAGTAGACATCCTCCGGGGTCAAATGGGCCTCTGCCGGCCAGATCCATTCTTCAAGCCATCGCATCAGGGGCAGGTCGTCGGCGTAGCCTCGGAACAAGCTCATGGCCCCGTGACAGTGAGCATTGACCAGCCCAGGCATCACGGCGCATCCGGTGGCATCAACGGTCTTTATGGAGCCGGAGCCTGCCGGGGTCCCGGGGCCCGCCACCTCGGCAATTTCGCCGCCGCTGATGAACAGGTCGCCGGCCTGCACCTTCACCCTGCCCTCACCTGCGGGTAAGACGAGGTGACCTCCCGTGATCACAAACTCACCCATGGTGTATTTCAGTCCTCCTCAAACGCCGATAATCACGGCTCCCGGGCCTGCGTGGGTTGAGATGACGCATCCCATATCCCCCATCACGATTCTCTTCGGGCCGAGGGGCCGGACCTGATCGGCGAGCCAGTTGGCTCGCTCCAAATTCCCGGCATGACTGATCCCCACAATGCGTTCCCCGATGTTCTCCGTCTCATCGCGAACCCTCTCCACAACGCGCTGGAACATGTGATCGATGCCACGGATCTTCTCCAGGGGCTCGATCGCACCCTCGACGTTGTGCAGAAGGGGTTTGATCTTCATCAGGTCAGCCAGTTTGCCCTGCCACTTGGGCAGACGCCCCCCCTTGACCAGATTGGTCAGATCTGACACCGCGACCAGGGCCCGATGCTCGTCTCGATAACGGGTGATCTCGGCGACCACCTCGTCCACCGTACAGCCCTCGTCCACCAGTTCCGCCGCCCGGATCACCTGGGCCCCCTCGGCCAGGGTCGCCGACAGCGTGTCAAAGACCGTAACTCGATCACCAAACATCTGGGCTGCCACCGTGGCAGACTGGGCTGTCCCGCTCAGCTTGCTCGACATGGTCATACACAACACCGGGCCCCGCTCCAGCAGGGGTGTGAAGACCTTGACGAAATCTCCCGGCGAAGGTTGCGACGTCCGCGGAAGCTCCTTTGCCCGGTTCATCATGGCCAGAAATTCCTCCGGTGGATAAGTGCCGTCCAGGAAGGTCTCGCCTTCCAGCGTCACATTCAGCGGAACAACCGTCACTCCGAGTTCCTCTACCAGGTCCTCCGGCAGGTCAGCGGTAGTATCGGTGACGATTTGAATCGTGTCTGCCAATTTGATCCCCTCCCTCTACTCAATCAATGCGCCAACTGTTGAGATACTCCGTCTGTCTCCCCGTGAGTCGATCAATTTCAATCCCGAGGGCCTTCAGCCGCAGCGAGGCCACTTTCTGGTCAATCTCATTGGTCACGCGGTGGACCCCTGGGGGCAGATCCGCCGCCCGGACAAGGTAATCCAGGGCCAGAAGCTGAAGGGCAAAACTCATGTCCATGATCTCGGCGGGATGGCCGTCGGCACAGGCCAGGTTCACGAGCCGTCCCTCACCCAACAGATACAGCCGGACCCCGTCGGGGCGCCGGTACTCGGTGATGTTGGCCCGAACCTGCCGGGAGGGGTATTGACGTTCAAGATCCTCCACTGCGACCTCCACGTCAAAGTGCCCTGCATTGCAGAGGATCGCGCCGTCCTTCATGGTGGCGAAGTGCCTGTCGCAGATGACCTCCCGGCATCCGGTGACGGCGATGAAGATATCCCCCCGGGGAGCGGCCTCATCCATGGTCGCCACCTCGCACCCGTCCATCAGGGCCTCGTTGGCAGCGATCGGATCGACCTCGGTGACCAAAACCCGGGCTCCCATGCCCCGGGCCCGCAAGGCCACGCCCTTGCCGCACCAGCCGTATCCTGCGATCACCACCAGCTTCCCTGCAACCACCAGGTTTGTTGACCGCAGGATCCCGTCCCACACGGACTGTCCCGTCCCGTAGCGGTTGTCAAAAAGGTACTTGGACAGGGCATCATTGACCGCGATCATCGGAAACCCCAGTTCGCCCGCATCGTGCATCGCCCTCAACCGCAGCAGGCCGGTGGTGGTCTCCTCGGCACCGCCGACCACATCCGACAAGAGATCCCTTCGCCGACTGTGTAGAAGCGTCACCAGGTCCCCGCCGTCATCGATGATCAGGTTGGGACCGGAATTGACCACCTTCATGACAAAGTCCTCGTACTCGGCTGCCGTCGCCGCGTACCAGCTGTGCACCTCGACCCCCTCCGAGACAAGCCCTGCTGCCACATCGTCCTGGGTGGACAGGGGATTGGAGCCGGTGATCGTCACCTCGGCACCAAGGTCGGCCAGGACCCGGGCCAGGTGCGCCGTCTTGGCCTCGAGATGAAGGCAGATCCCCACCCGCAGACCGTCGAAGGGCCGACTCTGCTTGTACTCATCGCGTAGACGGTTCAACACCGGCATGTGGGCGGCGGCCCAGTCAATTTTGACCTGCCCCGCAGAAGCCAGTTCCCGATTCCGCACGGTACTACCTTTCATCGTTGATCTCGCCTCCATGCACAGCCAGGTGTTGGATCAGTCCGAGGGCCAGGTCACCTAGTTTGAGCTGATTGGCCCCCATCACCTCGTAGACCTCCTCGTGGGTCAGGGGCGTATCACTCAGGCCCGCCCCATAGTTGGTGACAAGGGACACCGCCGCATATTGCAAACCCAATTCGTTGGCCAGGATCACCTCGGGAACACCTGTCATCCCGACCACATCTCCCCCCAATTTTCCGAACAGTCGAACCTCGGCAGCCGTCTCAAACCGCGGGCCCTCGGTGCAGAAATAGGTGCCCCGGGGCAGAAGGTCCAGGTCCCGCTCCCTGGCCACGTCAATGATGACCTGGCGCAACGACTCATCATAGGGATAGGTCATGTCCGTGTGTCGAACCCCTTCCAAGCCCCCCTCGAAAAAGGTGTACTGCCGCGTCCGGGTGACGTCAACGAACTGATCCAGAAGCACCATCTCTCCGGGGCCGAGATCCTCCCGCAGCGAACCCACCGCCGTCGTGGCAAAGATGTGGGTGACCCCCAGGTCCTTCAGTGCCCGAATGTTGGCGCGATAGTTGATCCTGTGCGGCGGTGTCGTATGTCCCAGCCCGTGACGAGGCAGAAACACCACCGACAGTTCCTCGCCTTCGGCGGCACGATAGCTGGCCGCATTCACCCGAACCGCACCGTATTCGGTGCGCACCTGCTCCTCTGCATCGAAAGTGAGTACATCCAGATCGTAAACTCCCGTGCCACCGATGATCCCCAGCTTCAAAGTATCGCCCACGACAGCTTCATCCTCTCAGAATGATCAGGCCTCGTCACCGGTTTCGCCTGTCTCCTTCCGTTTCTTCAGCTGCTCGGCCCTCTCGTCGATTTCCTTCATCAAACGGTGAAGCGTCTCAAGGGACAATTCCAGGGAGTCGACCTCATCGTCCTCAAAGTGCTCCAGGATCTCTGCAAGATACTCGAGGCGCGCATCCATCACTCTACCAAGAAGCTCCCGGCCCTTCTCCCGGGACTGGATCCGGATCACCCGCCGGTCCTGATCATCTCGGACCCGCCGGACCAGGGCATTTCGCTCCATCCTGTCAATCAGATCGGTCACCGTGCTGGAAGCCAGAAACAAGTGGCGGCAGAGCGTACCCATGGTCAGGTTGTCGTGACGTATGATCGTGGTCAGGGCATTGAATTGCGGCGGCGTGATATCAAACTTGGAAAGAATCTCTCGACCGTGCCTGCGCACGATCATGCTCGTGTGGCGGAGCAGATACTCGACATCCTTCACCCGGGGATCGAGATTTTTATCCGTCATGAATGTCCCCCTTTCTGGTGGACAGATCTCGCCTCAACCACCCAGTTCCGATGCGCCGAAAAACAGCGAAATCTCTGCCTGTGCCGTATCTGGTCCATCGGAGCTGTGTACAAGGTTCTGGTCAATGTCCAGGCCAAAATCCCCGCGCACGGTCCCCGGCGAGGCCTCAAGGGGATGCGTGGCCCCCATGGTGGCGCGCACAGCGGTAATGGCATTGGGGCCCTCCCAGACCATGGGTACGACAGGGCCGGAGGTTATGTACTCGATCAGAGAGGAGAAAAAGGGCTTCTCCCGATGTACACCGTAGTGTCTTTCTGCAAGGGCCTGGTCGATTTGGATCCGCTTGATCCCAACGAGCCGCAGCTGGCGCTGTTCCAGTCTCTTGATGATTTCCCCGACAAGGCCGCGCTGCACGGCATCGGGTTTGGCCATTACGAACGTCCGTTCATTCATGGATGAAAGGCGTGAACTTGCCCCCACCACCTTCCTGTTGTCTTGTGGTCTGACGGTATACCTACTTCCCACCAATTGTTCCACATTGTAAGCATATCTCAAGCTGGTACAGCTAGCCAAGAAGCAGGACATGTCAAACCAGATCTATAAGAGGTTCCATGGGTTACCACGAAAGGAGAGAGGTTCATGGAACTGACCGACAAACGCGTCGCAATTTTGGCCGAGGACAACTATCAGGAGCTCGAGCTCTGGTACCCCCTTCTGCGTCTTCGCGAAGCTGGGGCAGACGTCACCGTCGTTGGGTCGGGCCGCAAGGAGCAGTTCACCAGTGGAAAGGGCTACCCCGTTACAGCAGACATCTCCGCAAATGAAGCTGAGGTGGACGATTTTGACGCCGTGATCGTCCCCGGAGGATTTGCACCGGATCGGATGCGCAGGGTGAAAGATATGACCTCCTTTGTGCGCGATATGGACGCCGAAGGCAAGGTAGTCGCGGCCATCTGTCACGCTGGATGGGTTCTCGTTTCCGCCGGCATTCTCCCCGGACGCACGGCCACCTGTGTATCCGCCATTGTTGACGATGTGAAGAATGCGGGGGCCACATACGTCGATGAGGAAGTTGTCGTCGACAGAAACCTCATCACCTCCCGCACCCCGCCCGATCTTCCGGCCTTCTGCCGCGAGATCATCCGGGCCCTCACCTGATTCATCCACGAGGCTACCGGGAACAGATGTTCCCGGTAGCCTGTGCTTCCCGCAAACGCGATGTTCAGTGATATCACAATCGTCACTCCCCGGGACGCAGCGCCGCCTATCCTCCCTCGAGAGGGGTCCCCGTCGTATGGCCCCGGAGGGACACCATTCATCACAGAGTCCACACCCACTGCAATAACCACCAACCCGAAAGGCTTGCCCTCTCCAGGGCCTTGAGGGCTTCATCGATGCAGATTCGCCCGCAAAGGCCACATCGCGAACAGTCCGGTGGGGCGATCTAGGCGGGTATCCTCTGCACGCGATCCACCTCCTGGACAGCGACAATAACTGCCCAGCCAGGTTGCGATGGCTGTGATCTTCCATCCACGTTTCAAACGCTCACACATGCGGCGAAAGGCGTTCGGACGGCCCTACCCCTCTCAGGAGATACACTGCTCAGCCTGATGGGACATGGCGACCCTCCCCGGAGACTGCCATGCCGATCTATCGAAAAGCGCTGCATGCCCCTGTGAATCGGTCGCTCAGCTGCCCAGAGGGTGCCCCACAACGAGGCGTGCAGGCATCCCCACCGGTGCTCACGCACCCGCGGTATCGCTGCACCCAACCCCTTCGCAGGTGCCCACGACGGGGTTGCGCAGGGTCCCAAACCCCTCGATCTCCACGTCCACGACGTCGCCAGGCTGAAGGGGCCCGACACCGCTCGGGGTTCCCGTGATGATGACATCCCCGGGATGCAGGGTCATCACCTGGCTGATGAACCACACCAGGAAATCAGGATCGAAGACATGCTGATCCAGGGTTGAATCCTGCCGGACCTCCCCATTTAGCCGGGTGATAATCCGGCGCGATCCAAGGTCCACGTCGTAGTTGACAATGGGACCCAGGGGGCAGAACGTGTCAAAGCCCTTGGCCCGGACCCACTGCCCGTCTTTGCGCTGCAAAACCCGGGCACTGACGTCGTTGGCACAGGTGTAGCCAAAAATGGCCCGCCGGGCCTCGGCCGGATCTGGGCGAAAGGCGGTCTTGCCGATGACGATCGCCAGTTCCCCTTCGTAGTCGACGCGGCCAACGTCGGGAGGAAGCACGATTTCCTCGTCCGGACCGATGAGAGTGGTGGTCGGCTTCATGAATATGATCGGCTCCTCAGGAACCTCACTTCCGGATTCCGCCGCGTGGTCCCGGTAATTCAGGCCCCCCCCGATGATCTTGCCGGGCATCAATGGGATACAGAGATCCAGGTCGTCCAGATCTCCGGCCAGCTCCCCAGGGCCATAGGGCCCAAAGGGACTGCCCTCCAGCCGATACACCCCCTCGGGTGTGATCTGACCGTAGGCGGCTTCGCCCTCGAACATGAATCTGATAAACTGTTTCATCTGATATCTCCCCCCACTTGAGTTACTCTTCATCACTTTTCGTCCTTTGCCCAACAACTTCCTCCTCCAGGGCCAACAGCGTCACCGCAATGGGCGCCATGACCGTCAGAGCAGCGGTGACCACCCCCGAATCGTTGGTAAGCAGTGCCGCCACGCTGAGGGCAACAGCCAGCTGGCTCACGGTGGCCAGGGACGGGGAACCGCGGAAGATTTTCTTCATTGCCCCGAAGGGCCGGAACGAGACCAGCGCGTAGACGGCCAGGATGAACAGCCAGATCCTCGTCCAGACCGTGTAGCGGAAGAGCCGGATGCCCGTGAAGAGTTTCCTGGCCACCACTTGCCACAGGGCCTCCCCGGTGCCCCCAGCCAGGAGCCGACCAACGTGGGTCGAGCTCACCGGGGCTGAGCCTCCGTGCCACAGGAGGACCCCGGCGAGACCGAGGGCGAAAAGGACGCAGGCGGCACCGGCCAACCGCCAGGCCAACCGCGGGTTCCGGCAAAATGCCAGGTCCTGCATGGGCAGAAGACGGTGGGCAGCGGCCCCGCTCAGCCACAACATAAACACCATGGTAGCCCCGAAATTGGATCCCCATTCAGGGCTCGCTGCGATGACCGTAGCGGCCAGGAGCAAGCCCCCACGCATGACATCTCCCCAGCGCATCGACGGCCAGGGCCCATCATCTCGGTCCTGGTCCGCCCCCAGGCCGAAGGCCCACACCAGGACCGCTGCCCCCAGGGTCACCCCCAGGAACTCGTTGCCCAGGCCGTAATACCGCGCACCCGCTGCCGCGGAGTACCCCAGGGGTGAAAGCAGAGCCCAGCGCCCTCCTCCGATCTGATCCACCAGGATCAGGCTCAGGCCGGCCGCAGCAAGGATCTGAACCGATCGCCTGAAACCGACCGCGACGGTGAGGGAACGGGCAATCACCACCAGGACCGACCAGAAAACCAGCAGGGCAGCGAGTTGGGGCAGGATTCTGGCGAGGCCCGGCGCCAGGAAAGCGGCCAGGGGCAACAGGGATAGGGCCCCCAGGCTGGTAGCGGCCGCGGAATAGAGCCGGGGGAACTGCAAAAGGGAAGCGATGACCACCATGGATGCCAACACAACCCCCGCGGCCATCGCCTGGGCCAACGGCGCCCTCAGGGCCCCGGCCTCCTTCATGGCCCAATCAAGGCGGACCAGATACGCCAGGGTCGCGGTGTCCCCCGGGGCCGTCACGCCCACGGGCCGACCGAAACCTTCCTCCACACCCAGGCCCACAGCAGCCAACAGCGTGCTTCCCACATCCTGGAGCGACACAATCCCGGGTCGGCGCGTCGTGGGACTGCCGAGAAGGCGACCGGGTGATCCTGGGGTCATCATCAACCCCATTCCTCCCTCACCCGGCAGGGGATCGAGGAGCAGCACCAGGGCGTCCTCGCCCATCCGATCCACAAAGGACCCCAGCTCCCCAGCAAACACGGCAGTCTCGGAATAGCGAACATCATCGGGCAGCCATTCAGCGAGCATTTCCATCTCCGCAGTTTCAACCACCACCAGACCGACCCCGGGCGGCAGTTGGTCGTAGGCCTCGGCCAGCTGTTCCCAGTCAGTCCGCCAACCCCCGGGCGTGACGACGGAGGTGGCCACGCACCGGGCGTAGTGGTCCACGATCCCTTCCCGGTCAGCCGCGACGAGAATACCGCTCCCGGAGGACATTCCCTGCAAAAAAGCCGTAGCCCTTCCCCCATCGCGAAAGGCGTCGCCGAGAAAACCAACCCTGACACGGTGAGTCAACCGGTTCTGGGCAGCGATGAGCCGGGGATAGTCCAGTACGGCAGCACCTCCGGGGGGGATGTCCCTCCCGTACCAGGAAGAATAGATGTCCGCAGCCTCCCCGGTCCAGATCGAGTCACCCGACCCGGCCAGGATGAGATCGTTCAATCCGAAGGCCCTGGCCCCTGCTGACACGGTGGCCGCAGCATCGAAGGGATATCCCCCACCCCCGGTCCGAACATTGACCAGGGCCGCGCCCCAGCTGCCCATCGGCTCCTCGGGGAGTCTTTCAGATAGGGCAAGCGCGGCCAGGCCCGGAGCCAGTACCAGGACGGCCCGATCCAGGTCGCCCTGAGGATGGCTCAGCTCCGTCGTTGCGGCAAGGGGACCCCACGATATGTAGGCCCTCACGCTGACGATGGCCACAAGAACCGCCAGGATAAAGACCAGTACCAGGTTGCGTCCTCTTGTTGTATGCAGTATCGATTCCCCCCAACTCAATCCTTGATCATCTCCCGGTACATCCCCTCAACTTTCCGCGCCATGTCCCCCCACCGGGGTTTCGCTGCGGCTTCCTGGTGGGCACAGGCCCCCAGGACCTCACGCAGCGGCCCATCATTGATCAAGATGGCCAGTCCCTCCGCCAGGGACCCGGGATCCCCCGGCGGTACCAGCCAGCCGGTCCTCCTGTGGTCCAGCATCTCGGGAATTCCACCGACCTCCGACGCGAGGACCGGGATCCCGCAGCTCATGGCCTCGCTGATCACCAGGCCAGCACCCTCGGTGCGAGACGGCAGCACCAGCAGGTCCGCCTCCTGGTAATAGGGAAGGACGTCGTCGGTCCACCCCGCGAAGGACACCCGGTTCGCCCAGCCCCTCCGGTGCACGGCCCTCTGGACCCGGGTCTGCATGGGGCCATCACCCACCACCTGCAGGGTCCAGGACATCGACGAAATGCTGTCCAGGGCTGCCACCAGCAGGTCAAGGCCCTTGTCGCGCACCAGGCGTCCCACGTACAGCAGCCTGCAGGGGTTCCCCCCGCGGCTCCTCGGTTCGACCGGGGCAGGCCAACCATTGGGTATGACCCGCATGGAGGCTCCGACGCCCTCGAGGCTGCGACGAACGGCGTCCGACACGGCACAGATGTGCAGGTCGACGTCCCGCGACAGGTATTTCAGGACCCCGAGCAGCCGCGGGCCGCCGGCAAACCGATTGTGGGCGGTGAAGGCCACGGGAGGAACCGGTGAGAGGGCACGGACCGAGGCACAACACAGCAGGGCAGCGGCCAGGCCGTGGGCGTGGCACCCATCGGGAGGATGATTCCGCAAGGTGCGCCGCAGCACGCGCAGGGCACGCATAAACCCAAAAGGAGATCGCGCATAACCCTCCGGCAGGGTCACCCACGGCCCCAGCGCGGCCGGTTGCTGTCGCCCCAGAACATACTCCGGCCCAACCGGTGCCGCGACCGTGACCTCTACCTCCACGGATTCGAGATTGCCCAACAGCTGACGAACATGGGTTTTCATGCCGCCCCGGAGGGGACGCAACACCCATAGAATATGTCTTTGGTTCATGGAAATAGGATGGACCATCGCCTGAGAACTGATACGCAGTGAAACAAGAAGGAGAGTTCGATACAGCCGCCTCAAGTCCCCCAGATGACCCGATCACGTACCCAGGTGACCAGCGCCCCCAGGCCCCTCCGCCGGGCTTCAGTCAGGGTCTGACGAGGGGCAACCTCAAGGGTCTGCACAGAGCCGACTCCCATCCTGGATCACGGGAACTAGGATGGGAGCCATCTTCTCAGAGATGTGCGGCAGAGTGCCTGGTGAAAAGAGCAGCGATAGACCCGTCTGCGGGATTATGCATCGGCCGTCCTGTTCCTCTCGGCCTCCTCCTTGAGTCCCTTTAACATGCTGTTGCCGTTGTCGCGAATCACCTTCCTGAGCAGGGGGTTCAGGGCCGCCTCCAGCATGGGGATCCCGAGACTGGCCTCGATCGTCAGCCGGACCCGGCAGCCCTCTTCCTCCTCCTCGAAGGACCATTGCCCGCGAAAGACCTTGAGGTCTCCACTGATCTGGTCATACGTAATGGTACCGCGCTCCTCATCAAACTCGTCACGTTCAACCCACTTCAGCCGACGCCCTTGGAGCTTCCCGGACCACTCCGTCACCGTCCAGTTCTCGCCCCGTTCGGTAATCTTAACTTCATCGACAGAGGGGAAGAATTCCGGATACCGCTCCATGTCGGCGCCAATTTCCCAGCAGGCGTCTACAGGTGCATCCACAAAAATTTCCGTGTCAACCTTCGGCACACAAATCACCTCGCCCTCACATGTCCTCTATGTCTGGTCTGATATACTCCACGGCCTCCTCCACAATGTCGAGGCCCCTCTCAAGTCGTTCCTCCTCAATGTTCAACGGCGGTGCAATCCGCATCACGGTCCAGTTCATCAGGCTGGGAATCACCAGGACTCCCCTGCTGTACAGTTCCGCCATGATCATCAGCCCTCCTGCGGGCTTGGTGAAACGGACTCCTGCGAGCAGTCCTTTGCCCGACACCTCCTGGATGACCTCAGGGTATCTCCGGGCCATCTCCTCCAGGCGTTCCAAGACCCTTACGCCCTTGCGCTGGGCCTGTCCCGCCAGATCCTCCTCCTGCAAAACCTGCAGCGCGGCCGTTGCCGCAGCACAGGCCAGGGCATTGCCGCCCGTGGTGCTGGAATGGATCCACGGATTAGCGTCGAAGACCTCAAGGACCTCGGAACGAGCCACAGCAGCCCCGACCGGAATCATCCCGCCGCTCAGTGCCTTGGCCAGGGTCATGATATCGGGAGTGACGCCGTAATGCTCGCAGGCGAAGTTTTCCCCCGTCCGACCTATGCCGGTCTGCACCTCGTCCAGGATCAACAGGGCTCCCGCCCGGTCACAGATCTCGCGCACCCGGGGTAGGTAGTCTGGATGGGGAATGACCACACCGGCTTCTCCCTGGATGGGCTCCAGAATCACCGCGGCCGTCTGCTCATCCACCGCTTCCTCCATGGCCTCGATGTCGTCAAAGGGTACGTGGGTGAAGCCCGGAATCAGGGGTTCGAAAGCGTCGCGGTAACTCCCCCCACCCGTGGCAGAGAGGGCGCCCAGGGTCTTGCCGTGAAAGCCATTGTCGGCGGCCACAAAGTTTGTCCGACCCGTGTACATTCGGGCGACTTTCAGGGCCACCTCCACGGCCTCAGCCCCGGTGGCACAGAAAAAAGAACGCTTCAGGTCCCCGGGCGTGATCTCCGCCAGGGCCCGGGCCAATTCCACCTCGCCTGCGGACAGCATGGTCTTGGTCGACAGCCCCATGTGCTCCATCTGCTGCTGAACGGCACCCAGGATCCGTGGATGCCTGTGCCCTGCGTTAATGACAGCGTAGCCGGCACAAAGGTCGATGAATTCCTTGCCCTCGATATCCACCACGGTTGAACCGAAACCTTTATGCTCCACATTCGTCATACCCATCAGGCGGTACACCCGCGCCCTACCGGGGTTCACATACTCCCCAAGATCATTCAGAAAATCCTCCACATCGATCTTACCCTTCTCCTCCATACTCTCACATCCTTAGGTGAATGGTGCTGAATCTGTCGCAAAACCGAATCCTGTCCACATCGTGTCGACAGCCGACATCTGCCCGATCATCCTAGCATGGCGTCTCATGAGAGAAACAGTACAGTAATGACATAATGGTACCATTTGGAGGGTCATTGCAACAACAAGCTCAAGCGGACACGGTGCCCAGTGCCGGCGTTGCCGCCTGCGCCCCGAGACTAGTACTACTCCGTTAAGTATATGACGGTTCTTCATCCTCAATTCTCCTGCAGCACATCGGGCAGAAGCCGAGCTGTAGTAGCAGGATCTCCATCACGATCTCGCGCTGTACTGTGGGGAGAGTCCACCCAGAAGTTCTTTTTTGCCCGCAGGGTTTCGAGAGTGAGGAAGTCGAATGCCATCATGGTCATGGTTACGTGATGATGCCATCCGGTCCATGAGCGTCCCTCGAAGTGATCCAAACCCAGCTGATCCTTCAGCTGCTGATAGTTCTGCTCCCCCCACCATCGCAGTTTGCCCCAGTAGATCAGCTGTCGCAGTGTCATGGTCTCATCCAGGTTGGATACCCAAAATTTTGTCGGTGCTTCCTCATCCTCGGGCCACTGGATCAGCAACCAACCCATCGGCTCTGTGACCTTGCCATGGGCATGGCCATGCGATGGCTGAGCTCTGACGGCGGCAAATCGGCTTCTCAGGGGTCCCTTGCTACCCTGCCGCCACGTTACTTCCCTCCAGGCATCCTCGGGTAATCGACGGGCTATTGCCACCGCACTCTGTGGATCCGGCAGATCGTGATCCCGGGTACACGGTCTGCCTCTGCCACTGTGCCTGGGTATATCAGGTTTGATCTCTTGCAACCAGAATCCCGTCTCTGCTCCTATACCCACCACATACGTCAGATTCAGCGAGCGCAGGGCCTGCCGGAACTTGGTCGCTACGCCATATCCCGAATCCGCTATCACCGGACCCGGATTGACACCCCACCCAAGCGCCCTCTCGATCATCTCAACTGCCAGCTGCCATTTGGTCTGAAACTTTCGACCCCGGGGTATACCCGCCCGATTGCAACGCTCAGCATCTTGCGCCCATTTCTCCGGCAAGTACAACTGAAAATCCAGAGGGAAACATGCATCCTCGGTGGCGTAGTTCAGACTGACTCCGGTCTGGCAGTTACCGACCTTGCCCAACGTCCCCGAGTACTGCCGGGCAACCCCCACCGAGTGCTCCCCTTTCTTCGGGAAACCGGTGTCATCCACTACCCAACCGCCACCGGCTGGCACAAAACTCATCATCTGCAGCGCCAACTGTCGCCGCACCGCCTCCCAATCCCACGGACTCTGACTGAGAAACTGCTGAAGGGCCTGTTCATCACCTTCCAACTGCCGCGCAATACCAGCAGCTGTCTTGCGTCCTCCTCCTTCCAGAAGCAGTCCGTGTAGATACACGGCGGCCCAATGACGTCGCTCAGAGCGCCCGAATAGCGGTAACAACGGCCTGACGAACTCCCGCAATCTTCTTCTGCCTTCCAGCAACTCTTTCGCTTTCATACCATGGATATTCTACCCGGGACTGGGGATCTCCTGCTCACTTAACGGAGTAGTAATTGATCGAAGCACTGCAGTCTACGACGCACCTCTCCCGAACCCTGGCTTAAGGAGTCTTCCGCCAGTGCCCGTTGCACAAGGAGCCTGAGCCTCCTGGGTCTCTCCGCTGCAATGCCGCTGGGTTCGCAGGTTCGTCAACCCTTATGAAAGGCATCGGAACCGTTGACTGTAGGCATGACCGCTGCTAATGATGTTCAGATCGTGCGCATGACGAATCCCCGACTGGATGCTGACTCCGTACTCCGGCTTCGGAAGCCATAGCTCTGGCAAATCTGACGTTCTCTGCCCTCGGTCCCAGTTCACAGGAGAGACTGAACCGCTGACGATCACCCACAGGTCCCGGTAAAACGCAATGATGGGCTCCTCCCCGTTGCCCCAGCACGAGAACCCGTCAGGCCCCTCCAACGACGGCTCGACTCATTGTTGGCAGTGAGAACCAGGTGGTATGATGAACATGCAGTAGCATGGGATTGACCCATCTGTCGGCCCAAGCCGGTTCCCTGAGAACAGGGGTGCGCCCTGCTCAAGTTCCAGGGCCTCCACAAGATCAAGGGAAAGGGGTAGCAGCGAAGAGAGTGCGGTTTCTTTCGCCTGTCCCGAAATGCCGGCGATGGTCTCGATCCGAGAGAGTTGAGCACGGAAAGGGCCTCAGAGGTCCGGCTGGCTTCAATGGGGTGAAGATCGGCCTCTATGAGTGGGCGGATGAAAGGGACCCGACGAACGCGACGCTTGAAAACCCCGAGCTGGCCGTAGTGAAACGGGATCAACCTATCAGCGATAGGCTCCGCATTGGATTTGCTGCGCTTGATTCGGAGCACAGTCCGCCTCACCGCATCGTCTGGAGAAGGGAGCATGGGCATGCAGCGGAATCACGTTATCGTCATCACCATCATTGTCATCGCGCTGGCCTCCGCGATTGTCTCACTATACATCACGGAACGGGAGACGGTCCGCCAGCGCGGCGTAGAGCGAGTCGCCGTCGTTCCCCTCAGCGGTCCCATCGCAGAAAGAGCATCCGGACTCGCCATGGCGAGTTCCATCACGCCGGAGAGGGTGCGCAAGGTGCTTTCAACGATTGAAGAGGATCCGAGCATTCGCGCTGTGGTGCTCCGCATTGACAGCCCCGGGGGTTCGGTAGCGGCATCACAGGCCATTTCCTCGATGATCGCGGAGTTCCCACTTCCCGTGGTGGTATCGATGGGCGACATGGCCGCATCCGGGGGCTACTATATCGCATCGGCATCCGATGGGATCGTGGCGCACCCGGGTACGATAACCGGTTCCATCGGCGTCATCCTCACCGCCATGAACTTGGAAGGACTATACGAGAAGCTGGGCATTGAGATGGAGATCATCAAGTCCGGACGGCACAAGGATATGATGCAGCGAACCCTGACCGACGCGGAGAGAAGGCTCCTGCAGGACCTTTCTGATGAAGCCTACGAGCAGTTCATCGGGCATATCGCTCACCACCGGAACATGGATCCCGAGGATGTTCGGGCCCTCGCCACGGGAGAGGTTTTCCTGGGCAGCCAGGCGTACGAACTCGGCCTGGTCGATGTGCTCGGGGGCGAGGAGGAGGCGATCCTACTCGCAGGGGAGCTGGCGGAACTACGGGATCCACAGCGCCACGAGCTGCCGCCACCGTCGCCCTTTCAGTGGATGCAGTGGTTAACAGTCGAAGCCCGCATCCTCCTGCAAAACCGGTTCGTGCCCGAACCGATGCGCTGGATCGAGATGTTTGAACAGTACAACTATCCCCGGGTCAACTACTGAGGGGTTTGGGGGCGTGGACACATGAATGATCAGGTGTTGGATTGGCTGTACGGGGTACTGGTCTCACCCGTTGAGACCTTTCGGACCGTCGCCCGGGAGAAGCCCGTAGGTGCGGCGGTGCTCCTTATCTTCTCAGTAACCGTTCTGCAGGCAGCGGCGACCAGTCCACTCGGAGCGTCCGCGATGCAGGCATTCGAAATCGAGCTCTCGCGGGCGTGGATCATCACTGGTTCGTCGGCCCTTTCGTTCTTCGGTTCCCTGATCGGGATCCTTATCGTATACGGTACGTCGGCCCTGTTTCGCCCCTCTGGGGATCTTGCAGGAACACTCTCGGCCATCGGCTTTTCCCAGTTCCCCACGCTGTTCGGCATACCTGCGAGCCTTCTGAGCCGCACCCCAGGCGTCGGCTTCCTCGGTGGACTGATCTCCTTCGGGGTCGGGATCTGGACCCTTGCACTCGCGGTGATGGCACTTCGGGAGAGCCGGGGACTGTCAACCGGGAAGAGCATTCTCAGCTACGTGATAGCCGGTATTGTGCTTGTCCTGGTTGTCGGTTTGCTCATCGTCGCAGCCGTCCTGCTGACCTCGGTACTGTAGAACCCACACCACCCCATGGCCCCGTTGGGACACATCATGATCGCGAATGCCCGTGTTGGCATAGGAGGGATTCAAGGCATGGCCCGGGGATCTCCCCCGGCACCAGGTTCGGCAACCTTTGGCGAGGGGCGAACCGGATGCCCCCAAGAAGCGTTCGGTCAGCTCGCGTCGACACCTGCATTCGCTCAGCACCATTGTACAGCGACGACAGCAAAACTCGCTGCGCATCAATCCTCCCCTCACGGTCGGAGGGAGGCGTCGGCCTCGGCCTTCAGGACCCGGGCCTCTCTCCAGGATCCAAACCAGCTTGCCGGGCCCCACATGTGACAGCGCAGGATCACCGTGGAGTGAAAAACATCTTCTCTCGTCACAGGGTGGACTCGCGGCATTTCGGGGCTCGCGTTGACCACCCACACATCGAACTCCTCGAAGCCCCCGCCCGTAGGAGAAACGAGGTTGTCCGCAAGATACTGCCGCGGATCTCCCCTGCCTCATCGGCGATGATGACCTCTCCCTCGGCCAACCGGTCCCAATCGAGGGACTGTACCGCCGCCTAAACGGCCCGGACAACGGCCGCCTGCATCCGGTGCCTGGCAAGAAAGGGCTGCCCCCTCCTCTCACCCGCCATCGGGCAGACGGTCACTGCAGGTCAACACCCCTACCTCCAGGTCAATGATCGCCGACAGGAAGACCCGCAGGACCCGGGAACGTACCCGGTATGGATGGACCACACCCACGTTGATCGGTCGCCCGTACGCGGCCTGGCCCGGCTACACTCGGATCACCGCATCTTTGTCGTCCAGACCGCCGAGGACCAACAGGCTCTCGATCCCGTCGCGCACCCCCGGCCTGCCGGCCCCCTCCCGGGCCGCACTGGACAGGCCCAGCTGCGCCGACGTGACGAAAGCCCCTCGGTAACGCGATGATCTCCACCTGACTCAACTGTCCGGAGCCGTCACCGTCCCAGAGCCCCTGGGCCATGGACAGCAATCACCGACGGTATCCGTCCCCATATTCATGCGGCATGGCATATTGGACCCGGCCCTGCACGTCCTGCCGCAGACCGATTCTCCAGACCGCGAAGATGAGATGAGAATTCAAAAGCGGTGTGCCCCGACTCAGCTGAGAAGAATGTCCCAGAGCGCGGCACACGGGGGACATCTTCCGGGGGCGGATTCATCCACAGGACCAGTTCCCGGGGCGCTGCCCCCCTTTGCTCTCCCCCGCTTCCTTGCAGTACACCCGAAACTCGCAGAGGCCGTCGCCGGCGGTCAGGGTCTCGGGAAGATTGACCTGCAGGCGGGTGTCATAGCTCTCCCACATGGCATGGTGTACCTCCTGGCAGTAGATCAGGCCCACATCCAGGCCACCCCGGACTTTCCATGCATCGTAGAAGCTGCACCGGAGTACGTCCAGGATCCACTCCTGGTGCGTCAACCGATGCAGCACCGACTCCTCCCTGGGATCGGAGGGCTGATCGCGCCGGGTGAACAGTGTCTCGATGTTGATGGGCAGGCCCTGGGTCTCGTGCCCCCGGATCATGCGGTGAGCCCGATCCTCGCCAAAGGCCCGGATAGCCCGGCGGAGGGCCTTCTCACCGGATTCTCCGAAGGTATCAAGATACTCCCGGGCCACGTAGTAGTAGAGGTTGATCCACATGTCCGTAGTCCGGGCGAGGGGATCGTCCTCGTGGGGAAGAGGCACATGGGGCTGGACCACGTGTTCCTGGGCTCTCTGGTTTGACGGGCGCAGATACACGGCAAACCGGCAGCCCTCGTGACCCTGGGTGATGGTATCGGTCAGATTGGTCTGAACCGCGGCATCGTATCCCGAGAATATGGCATGATGGATCTCCTCGCAGTAGATCCTGCCCAGGCGCCCACCGTCGGGATAGCTCAGCCACAGGTCAGCATAGGGACAGGCCGTGGTTTTCGTAATACGCTCCTGCTCCGAGAGCTCGTAGGTGGTGCGCTCCGAGCGGGGATCCGAGGGTAGGTCATAGTGTTCAAAGAGGGACTTGAGACTGATCGGTCTGCCCTCATAGATGTGCCGGGCCCTCAGGCTCAGGCCCCTCTCGCGGCCGAACTTCCGGATCGCCCGGCGGAGGGCACCATCTCCGGGTACACCGAATTGCCCCGTGAGCTCCCGGGCCAGATGGTAGTATAGAAGCGCCCATATGTCGCCAATTCTTGTCACAGCTTCCTGCTGCGAATCCATCAGCATCTCTCCTCTCTTCGCACCATCCATCAAAGCAAATCTTCAGTCACCCTCCCGCCCCCACGCCTCCTCAATCTCCCGGCTCAACGCCCGCACGTCCTCCGACCCGCGGAGCCAGAAGAGCCGGGTGTCCGGGGGCAGATCTGCCACCTGTCCAAGGAGCCCCGGCCTCGCATCCCGTTGGAAGTCACAGACATAACGCAGGAAGCGGAACCAGTTCTGATCGGGCCTCTCGGGGCAGCCGGGGGGCATATCATCTCTCTTCTGGCGGAGGAGGAAGCTCCGCAACATCCGGGTCACCACCCGCCAGATGTATAATCTCCGGGGTAGGTCGAGGAGGATCACCGTGTCAGCGACCTCAAGGCGAATATCCAGGGTGGAACCATAGTTGCCGTCGATGATCCAGGCATTGTCCTCGATCATGCGCCGCTGATCGCGCTCCCATTCATCCCGTGGGGTCATGACCCAGCCCTGCTTCCAGAAGCGGCTGTCGAGGTGGATGAGGGGCAGACCTGTCACTCGCGCCAGCTCCCGCGACAGAGTGCTCTTGCCCGTACCGGGAGGGCCGATCACTGCCACCTTGCGCATGTTCATTGAGCATCATCTCCGTCCTCAGCGGGATCGGCTGCAGGTCCAAGTCTCCTCACAAAAGGCGAGGGCAGCCGGCGGTCCCAGCGACGATGTGAGATCCCCTGGCTGCGGTGCGGTCCCCTGAGCACCTTAGAT
>PXCI01000062.1 GCA_003566675.1 Clostridia bacterium | reverse complement strand
CTGCAAGCCAAGCAAACAGACTCCTTCGTTGCATTCTGTTACCCCTCCCTTGTGGTAATGCTCCAATCGGTCCTGTACTGTTCGACTACGTTTTCTTCACCAACCCTTCGGATTCCTTCAAATTTTTCGGATCCACAGATGAAACCGGTTTTCATTATGAATGTCAGTGTGTTGCTTTATGACATTATATCGAGGGGCCTGGGTGGCAATGCACGGATGTGAAGCAGCATATCTCCCCGCGGTTCCTCAGGCCGGCCCGCACCCATGGATCCGCAGGGGATTTGGGCCACTTCCTGGATGGGGACCCACATCGAGCGACTTGTAGATGTAGATGGGTGCAATAATCTAGCACAAGCACGGGGGTAGTTGCAGGGGTGTGACGTTACGAGACATCCAGAAACGCACCCACAAAGAGGGGAGTTAGAAGGTACTGCTATCTCGCGGGCGCTCTTCGCACCTGTATCCGGTATGAACGCGGTCGCACCGCATCTTTTCCCGATCAACAGCACAGGGGAAACA
Organism: Clostridia bacterium; assembly: GCA_003566675.1. GTDB lineage: Bacteria > Bacillota > Sulfobacillia > SLMV01 > SLMV01 > PWUC01. The sequence goes on along the minus strand of PXCI01000062.1, from coordinate 2,238 downwards.
TGTCTCCGTAGCACAAGTATGCCCTTGTATATCAACTAGCGGAAGATGATCCCACGCAAGGAAGGGTCGGGGCCCACATCGCCCAGCGCAACCACCCAAGACCCTCCCTGCATCGATTGGCTTCCAAGCCGGACAAATATCAGTTTCTTTGCCTTGGATCCAGCACGTCCCTCAAACCATCACCAAACAGGTTGAACCCCATCACGGTAACGGTGATCGCAATCCCCGGGAATGTGGCCATCCAGGGAGCGTAGCGCAGGAAGCGCCGGCCCTCTGCCAGGATCCGGCCCCAACTGATCGTCGGGGGCGTTGTACCCAGGCCCAGGAAGCTCAGGGAAGCTTCCGATACGATGGGAGCCGCCATACCGAGGGTACCGTATACCACGATCAAGGGAACGACATTCGGCAGAATATACTTCGTGATCAGGCGCGCATCGCCGAGGCCGATGGCACGGCCTGCCTCAACGAAGTCCTGCTCTCTCAACTTCAGGACCTCACCCCTGACCAGCCGGGCGAATTGCGGCCATCCCACGATACTCAGGGCCAACATGACATTGAAAATACCGGGTCCCCAGACGGCCATCACCGCAATGGCCAGGAGTATGCCGGGAAACGCGATAAAGGTATCGGTAACCCTCATAATGATGTTATCCACGCGTCCACCGTAAAAACCCGCTATGAGGCCGAGGGGTATTCCAATGGCAGCCCTGAAGGTGACCACCATGAGGCCGACAGCCATCGATATGCGGGAACCATAGATAACCCGGCTGAGAATGCAGCGTCCAAGATTGTCAGTGCCCAGTGGAAATTCGTCGCTCGGGGCTTCAAGCCCCCGACCCAGCCGCTGCTCGTAGGGGTCATTCGGAGACACCCACGGGGCGAAGATAGCGACCAACATCATAAATACGACCACGCCCAGGCCCACCACAGTGATCTTTTTGCGCAGCAAAAGGTGTACAACCTTATACTTGGACTGGGTGACCTCCAATTGGGTCTGCTTTGCGGTCTCCTTTTCCATGTCGATCCTCCTACTCATAACGAATCCGTGGATCCACCAACGCATAGGTCATGTCCACCAGGAGATTCACCAGGCAGAACAAGGTGGCGAAAATCAGAAGGTTGCCCATGATCATTGGATAATCCCGCTGCATCATGCGCTGGTACGCGAAGCGACCAATCCCCGGCCAGGCAAAAACGGATTCTACGACCACCGTACCTCCGAGCCGGAAGCCCAACTGAAGTCCGACAATCGTTATCACCGCCGTCAGAGCACCCCGCAAAGCATACTTGTAGATCACTGCTCGTTCGTGCAGTCCCTTGGCGCGGGCGGTGCGGATGTAGTCCTGCCGAATGACTTCCAGCATCGCCGAGCGCGTTATGCGGGTGATCGTGGCCATACCGCTCGTTCCCAGGGTCACCGCTGGCAATATGATGGTCGCAAAACCATCACGACCGCTCGCAGGCAACAGCCTGAAGTAATATGCAAACAAAAGAATCAACATAATCCCAACCCAGAAGTTCGGCATGGAGAGTCCCAGGAATGCGCCAATCCGCGTAACATGGTCAAACCACGTATCCTGGCGCACAGCCGATATGATACCAACCGTCACCCCCACCCCGACGGATAAAGCCATAGAGGCCAGGACCAGTTCAAGGGTCGCCGGGAAGAAGCCCATTATGGTGGGCAAAACATCGCGATTGTCCCGGTACGACTGTCCCCAGTCCCCCCGCACCACGCCACCGACCCACTGGATGTACCGTATGTGCCACGGTTTATCGAGGCCAAGCTGCTGCGTCAGGCGCTCAGCCTCCTCAATGGTCGCGTCCTCACCTAGCAGTATGGTAATCGGGTCACCCGGCGTGAGGTTGATCAATGCAAACACGATGATGGAAATCCCAAACAGAACCGGGATCACCTGAAGAACCCGGCGTGCCATATATAAATACATTTTGAATCACTCCCCGTTGCTCCCACTTCTCGAATGAGAGTGCGCGGAGAGGGCCGGAGCCCTCTCCGCATTGATTCGAGCGGAATCTAATCGCCTACCTGTCCAGGTAAGCGTCCTTCAACTCACGGAAATACCAGTGCCCGTCTCGACCCGAGTAACCCTTGAGGTCTGTAGTGTGAGCGGACAGTGTTATCGAGTAATTAAGTGTCGTGTAGTTCTGCTCCTCAGCAATGATCTCCTGAACTTCGAAGTAGTACTGCTGTCGGACTTCCTGGTCAGACGTTGTGCG
>PXCI01000159.1 GCA_003566675.1 Clostridia bacterium | reverse complement strand
CGCAGGCCGAAACACGCTACGCCCAGATGATGACTCGCGATACCTTCGCTGGGCACGGCGGCAGACCGGCGACATCGCCCGTGGATGCCCTGTTCGGCGGCGGATTGCAGAATCTCGCGCGCCGGGTCCATCCACCCGGCGGGTTGGGCGCGTTCGACCAGCAGGACCATGTCGTTGCTGTGCGGTCCGAAGTCGGCAAGGCTCTTGCCCTCGCCCGCCTCGAACGGCATCTTCGGGCCCACGACCACCGAATACGTCGTCTGGCCCGGCTGGTCCGCAGGATCGCTGGGGCAGTGGTAGATAGCCAGATCCTCGGCGTGGAACTGCTGGTTGTGCTCGCTGTCCCAGGGCTCCTCCAGCCGGATCGTGTCGTGCAGCGACTGCTGCCCCAGGTAGGGCAGCAGCAAGACGCGCCAGCTGTGCAGCGGCTTGCCGACGGCATCGACGGTCCACGCCGGCGGCAGCGTACCGTGATCGCGCTCGTACAGCAGCATGGCCAGCGTGATGTCCTGGACCTGCTGGGCGCACGTGGCCCGTCGCAACGGTTCCGATGTTACTTTACGCCAGGGGATCAGCAGGGCGCCCAAACGGTCGCCAAGTTGTTCCGATCGCGCGCGGGCGGAGAAGATCATCCGCGGGCTAAACTCGAGCGGAGGTGGCGCGGCGCCACTGGCCGCTTGCGCGTCGAAATGCTCCGCCTCAAAATGCTCATTGAAGCGATTTGCGACGATGTTCCAGTCGATTCCGAGGGATCGGAGATACCACGGCGAGGAAAGCTGGTTGCCAAGCCCCACATCTCGCGTGTGGGCGCCGTGGGCGAGCGACTGGAGGATGTCGAGTTCCATGAACCGCATGAACAGCAGCTTCTGGTCCAGATCAAACTTCAACGGAAGGTCGCGGGATTCCTCCTGGAGCCGCCGAAGTTGCGTCGCGGTTGGCGGGTGTTCCAGCGAGCCGGCGACACCGATCGCACGGGCATACTCCTCGATCGAGAGCGCGGCGACCGTGTCGATGAACCAGGGGCTGCGTCCGATATGGCGTGCCAGACGTTTGCACGTAATGATGTCGTCGATGGCGCCGTCGATATCGCCGACGGCGATGCGGTGATGGGCGCGGGTGGTGAGGGCGCGGGAGAAGGAACGCGCCCGCAGTACTATCTTGGGCGAGCGCACGTCGCGCAGAAGCTCCTGGTCGCTCCGGCGCACCATGGGGATGTAGAACACCGGCTTGCGCACGGCTCGCCCGATGAGATCCAGCGCGGGCTCGTTGGCGTCAAGCCATTCACTCATCATCGGCAGGTCATCGACTGTCCATGGCCGGCCGAGCCTTTCCCAAAGCACGTTCACTGGCCCTTTAGACTCAATCGCCCATTCCGCCCTGTTTCCCGATTCTGCAACCAACGCTTCGACCAATGACTTGTCAAACTGCTCGCTGGCGACATGCGCCGTTAGGAAATCGTACGGTTCTTGGAAAGCTACGTCAGGCTGAATGGCATCGCCGTCAAGCCCAAGCTTCCTGGACACTGCCAGAAAGTGCTTAAGGTCGCTATCGACGTGCCTGCCGAGATGTTGCACCAGCAACCGGTATCCGTTCTGGTCCGTCGCCGCATTCGCGGGCCTGATCGCCTGCTCGATGGCTGCAAAATAATCCACCCGCTTGCCGTCGGGGGTAAGCGGACCGGTGATGTAGGTGGTATCATGCGAGATTTGCAGCGGCTTCGAGGAGAATAAGGTCGCGAGCGCAGCCAGCAGAAAAAACGCGGCTCCCATAGCCGCCAGAGACCACGCCCACGCCCTGCTGGCGTGTGCCTGACGGTGCGTGTTCCCGACGGACGCATGTTTATTCTCGCTCATTGGCGGGTCCTCGATACGGATTGTTGAGGGGTTGCTAATCAAATCGGCTACTCGGCAAGTTCTGGGACGTGCGCGACGTGGGATCAATCAACAACTTAACGCGATCGGCCTTGCCTCTGTCTCTGTTCGGCGACAATGCAGTCGAGTCTCTCTCTACACGCTTGAGATATGCCACGCGCAACTTGCTGGAACACCGCTAAAGAATTGAAACGTACGTTCGCCGCTTCCAACGCGACATAGCAGGCGCTGAAGTTGTTGTTAAGGTTCATTGGGTTATGATGTGACAGAGCGCGGCAATTCTCAGCTGCTCTCTCGTAATTCCGCCGAAGATCCCGATCAGTGACCGTCATCGCGGATGCTACGTCCCGGAGCCACCTGTTGCACGCTTCCCCTTCCTCACCCATCGCCCTAAGGCCTGTAACCACGTCCGAGATGGGGCTCCCAGCAACGGGTATAGCGCCGACAGCATCAAGCAGGCCAGCGGGGGGGTTGGTGTTGATCGCTTCCAGAAGACCCACTAAATCCTCGCCGTACTCCTGCACCAGATCGAATATCGTGATGTCTTCATCGTCCGGGCAGCACTCCTCACCCGGGGCGCGCGGAGGCGAAGGCGGCGCTGAAGGCGTATCTCCCCTCCACCAATTCGGCGGCCAAAGCCGGGATGGCCAAGACATGCCGGTTGGGTCCGTGCGTGCAAGTGGAACGTTACCACAATAGCGGTATAGACTAATGTCCCGTCCCTGATACCCGATCGGATCCCTGCTCACGAACCTTCCCAGTTGGGCACCATAGTATCGGTTCCGATAGGAATACAGCCCGGTCTCGGGGTCGAGTTCGCGGCCGGTGTAGAGGGTGACGTTGGCGTAGTTCGAAGCGTCGCGGGTGTTGGTCCAGGTGACGTCGTAGATGGTG
>PXCI01000065.1 GCA_003566675.1 Clostridia bacterium | reverse complement strand
GCCCCTTCCAACTCGCTATCATTCAGTTCCCAGATCTCCCGGTCACAATCCACCAGTTCGCCTGCCACTCGTTCATACCACTTCGCGATGTTCTCCGAGGCTGCATGGTGCTGATCTAGCGCAAACTGCCGACAGCCCCACCGGTTGAGCCATATAATGAGCTCTCGCCGATGATCGTACCGGCTCAGATCGAGGTTGTGCCCAACAGCTCCTCGGAAGTCACAGTACGATTCGGTATATCTCGTCATCGCATCAAATGTGTAAACGGAAAAGGCGAGATCTGATAGCGAAAACTCGATTGCTACCGCATCCTCTCTTACGAGACCCGAGATTGTACGCTCTCACCCTTCGCCATCCACCACCTCAATCCTCCGCGTCCCGGGCCTAATCCCCGTACATATCAATGACACGGGCTTCGGACTCCCCAGGCTCCCAGTGGTGGATGTTCAGGTGAGGGGGTGTTGCGTAATCGGTGCACCTATTCCAAAGGTTGTGGGGGTCCGAAAGGAAACGCGGGCAGAAGCGCACACTCCTAATGACCCAATCAGGTAGAGGGCAGATGATCGGCTGGTGCAGGTTGAAGGACCGGGAAGACGAAGGCTGTAGCTTCTTTACACGATTTTCGCCCGCAATTCTAGCTCAGCAACCCAGTCTCTCCACCATGGTAATGTCGAAGACTACGTCGTTTCCGTCAACCACATGCAAGCATCCCGCACACCTGTAGGATTTGCCAGGGATGAACTGCCAAGCCTGCTGTTCTTCTTCTGTCTTGAACTTGAGATACTTGGCGGTGCCCTTCCTCGGATACAGAGACACGGTATACCAATTACGAAAGGGCGAGTAAAGGCCGGATGGGATCACAGCATAGACTCTCCCTTGTAGAACTACCCGCGTACCTTGCGTTTCGAGAACTGAGAAGTTCTCCTGGTCATCCAGGCGATCTGCACATATAGGACAAGCCAATTCGGATCCACCTCACTTTCGGTTACGCTCCGGTGCGCTGTCATCAAGAGGTCACTGGCTGCGGCTCGGAGGTGCGCTTGGCGCAAAGGTGGGCAGCTAACGTAGGCCATCGATCTCCGATGAACGTCGCTGTGGGTGAGACGAGTTGTATTGCCACTCCGCCATGAAGGTTGAGATTATCCAGTAGAACGCTTCCATTCTGTTAACAGACCCCGGAATAGGCAGTCAGAAAGTGCCTCGAATCCGGTTCTTTCGCTCCTCCCTCAAGGCTTCTTCACGAGCTCTCGTATAGATTAGATCACCATGCCGGTTTTCATGCCACCACGGGGACACCAACACGTTGTCGGGCTGCCCGGATTTGAACCGGGGACTTCCTAAATCCCATAAAGTGCCAATGCCGCGCGTTTGCCTCCGGAGCACTCAACTGCCGCTGACCTACGCCACGTATCCGGATCAGCAAGCGTCGCAAACAGTTACACGACATCAGCCGGGCGTATACCTTGATCTCGGCCTATATCGCTGATAGACTGGCGACTACCATAATTCAGTAAGCGCAGGAGCTTCAGAGCTCGGGCGCGTTCTTATTGCGTAGAAAGGCCGGGATATCCAGTTCATCATAGTTGGGCACAAAAGGCTTCAGGGTCAACTCATCTTCATTACGTCTGGCCTTGATATTATCTCTGGCTTCCATGGGATCCCTTGTACAGCCGAAACCGGTTGCAATAACCGTCACACTCAACTCATCCTGGAAGGACTCATTAATCGTGGCACCAAAGATGATGTGAGCATCCGGATCCGCTAGCTCCCGGATAAGCTCTGCCGCCTCGGTGACCTCCAATAGGCCCACAGAAGGATCTCCTGTTACGTTCAGTAGCAGTGCTCTGGCTCCGTCGATGGACGTCTCAAGGAGAGGACTGGAAATCGCATTGCGGGCGGCCTGCGTTGCCCTACCATCGCCCGAAGACGTACCAATGCCCATGAGGGCAATACCCGTTCCAACCATTATGGCCCGAATATCCGCAAAGTCCAGATTAATCAACCCTGGTACAGCAATGAGATCAGAAATCCCCTGCACTCCCTGTCGCAGGATATCGTCTGCGATGCTGAATGCATCGATAATAGAGGTCCTCTTCTCCACCATCTTCAATAAACGGTCATTGGGGATGGTTATGAGCGTATCCATGGACTCTTTGAGGATCCTGATTCCTTCCTCGGCCTGGCGCATCCTTCTCAAACCCTCAAAGGTAAAGGGTTTTGTGACCACCCCAACAGTCAATGCACCCACTGACCGGGCCACTTCCGCTATTATCGGAGAAGCTCCCGTTCCAGTCCCTCCACCCATGCCTGCGGTTATGAAAACCATGTCCGCCCCATCGAGTATCTCTGTCAGTTCCTGCCTGCTCTCTTCGGCAGATTGGCGGCCCAGACAGGGATCTGCGCCGGTGCCCAGGCCCCTGGTGACATTCCTGCCGATCTGCAGTTTATGTTCGGCCCTGTTGACGGACAAGACCTGGGCATCCGTATTGACCGCTATGAACTCCACACCACCCAGACTGGCTTCAATCATCCGATTCACGGCGTTGTTGCCCCCACCACCCACACCGAGAACCTTGATCGTGGTGACATCTGGACTATCCATATCTAGCTGAAGCACCTTGGTGCCTCCCTTCAACTCGATCTGTTCCGATCCGGCTCCATGTGACCATTTCCCGCCTGTAGAGGTGCACCAGGCACGCGTTGCAGAACTGAGGATCAGCGATTCCTCAGAGTCTTCAAGATCGGAGGCCTTCCGCAACGAGTGCGCAG
>PXCI01000307.1 GCA_003566675.1 Clostridia bacterium | reverse complement strand
GGATGTGCTGGTTGAACGGACGTGGGTGGTACGGTCCGTAACCGTCGCGGGGCAGGCACCCTGGACCCTGGCTGTCGAGCCCCTTCCCGAGTCTGGGAGGGTGCGACTCGCCTTCCGACTGCTCTTCGAGCCCGTGGAGATTGGCTCTGTCGAAGACACGGCGCTGGCGGTCCTCGACAGGGTTCGTCAGGTCCAGAAGACCGACATGAGAACAGATACGCTCCGGCGACTCAGGGCCGAGGTCGAGGCACGAGCGCGCGTGGCGGCCCCAGCCCGATCCGGCGAAAGAGAGTTCTGATGCCGGGGCCGATGGCCCAGCACGGCCTCGGGTCGAGACCTGTCCCGGGAGCAGCTCGGCTTTCGGGTAGGGCTCTGACCTGACGGTCAACGAACCACCGGTGATATGTCGGAGCCAGCAGCGTGTCGGGGTCGCGCAGATGGCGCGGACCCACGGGTGTTCGGTTGCCAGTCCCATCACTCCCTCAAGGAGAAGCAGATTCGTGACTTCCTGCGTCGGGTGTAACGAGCCCCTTGAGACTGGATGGAGTGTCTGCCCGGTGTGCGAGACACCCATCGTCCATGGATGTCCTGGCTGCGGCAAGCCCACGAAACCTCATTGGAACCGCTGCCCGAGTTGTCGAACGGCCCTTCTCTCAGGTAGTAGTGAAATGGGCTCATCAGACTTGACCGCGCCAAGGCCGGCAGGTCCGCCCGCAGGTGTCCAGCCGTCGCAAAGCTCCCCCTTTTTCACGGAGATGGCGCCCCCCGGCACATGGGGAGGCTCAGGCATCGGGGGGGCCGGCGCGGGCACCCCCGGGAGCGGAACGCCGGGGAGCGTCGGGAGCCCCGGAGGCATGCCGCCGCGGGCTGCGATGCCGGACCTGGTGCCGGGGACGGTCTTGGAGCAGTACGAGATCGAGGCGGTGCTGGGCCGTGGGGGCTTCGGGGTCGTGTACCGAGCGAGGCACCGAACGGTGGGGGATGCGTTCGCGGTGAAGGCGATGGGAGGGTTTGGAGCGAGTGAAGCGCTGGTGCGAGCGCTGGTGGGAGAGTACCGGGCGCAGAAGCGGATCAAGGACAAGCGGTACATCCTGGAGGCGGAAGCCCCGGTGAGTGCGGTGCACCAGAACGTGGACTGGGTGCTGCTACCGATGGAGGTGGCGGAGAAGAGCCTGCGGGAGTGGCTGGAGGAGGTGGACCGGGAGGAGGAGGGGTGGCTGGAGGAGGGACTGGAGCTCCTGGGTCAGGTGTGCGAGGGGGTGGAGGCGATCCACGAGGCGGGGCTCGTGCACCTGGACCTGAAGCCGGAGAACGTGCTTCTGGTACGGGAGGGAAAGGGGAAGGAAGCGAAGTGGGGGGCGAAGGTGGCGGACTTCGGGCTTGCGCGAGGGCTGTCGGAGCTGGAGCAGGCGAGACCGGAACTGTTTGGAGACGGGGTGGGCACGGCGGCGTACATGGCGCCGGAGCAGGTGCTGGCGGCGCACTGGCAGGACGTGGGCGCAGCGGCGGACATCTACGCACTGGGGATGCTGCTCTACGAACTGCTGCAGGGAAGGCTGCCCTACAGCGGGAGCGCGGATCGGATCAAGGAGAAGAAGCGGGACGAGAAGCTCAGGATCCGGAGACCCGAGGGTCCGGCACGGCTGGTGGAGCTCGCGATGCGCTGCCTGAGCCGGGAAGAGGGGGCGCGCCCGGGGAGCGCGGCGGAGGTGGCCAGGCTGCTCAAGGAAGACCCGGAGGAGGCGACGGCGTGGGGGAACTTGAGGGCGGTAGATCCGAAGGAAAGCTTCGGGGCATTCCAGGGCGGCTTCTCCGCTCACGACGCTCTGGAGATGTTCATGAGGGACTTTGGGGGCAAAGCGGTTGAACGGAGGTGGGCCGAGGAGGGGCGGAGGACGGAAGAAGGCGCTCCGAGAGGAGAGGCCGATGGACGGCTCTCAGAGCAGGCTTACCTGAATCGAATAATCGCTGGCGCCCAGTTCGAATTCGTGCGGATCCGAGCCGGGAAGTTCAGGATGGGCTCGGACTCAGAGTTCGCCGGTTTTGCGCAGCGCCCGTCGCACTTGGTAGAGATCAGAGAGGACTTTATGCTCAGCACGGCGCCGGTCACGCAGCGGCAGTGGGAAGCGGTAATGGGAAACAACCCCAGCCGATTCATGGGAAACCCCGATCACCCGGTGGAAATGGTCAGTTGGGAGGACGCGCAAGAGTTTATTGCGAAGCTCAACACACTGGTCCCAAAGGGCGGGTTTCGGTTGCCGACGGAAGCCGAGTGGGAGTACGCGTGTCGCGCAGGAACCACGGGAGAATATGGTGGTACCGGGGAGTTGGCCGATATGGGGTGGTACGGAGACAGTGCGGCGGTCTTGTGCGATGGCGAGGGTAGCACCCACCAAGTTAAGCGGAAGAAACCAAACCATTGGGGCTTATATGACATGCATGGCAACGTATGGGAGTGGTGTCACGACTGGTTCGACGACGAATGGTATTCCCGCAGTTCCGAACCGGATCCCATCGGTCCGAGTTCCGGCATGGAGCGGGTGTTACGCGGGGGCTGTTTTCGTAGCATTTCGACGGCCGCGACGTCTGTGTCCCGCGGAAGGGCCGAGCCGTCGCAGCGGGGCGAGGACATCGGTTTTCGGCTTGCAGGGACCCTGTAGGGGTCTGTCAGATTTTCTGTGTAAATGGCCGGTGAGTCATGCGGGCAGCCGTCCGGGGAAGACGATTGCCAGGTGATTGAGGGCCGTGGGCCAGTCCTGCACGGGCCGGGTCCAACGCTC
>PXCI01000016.1 GCA_003566675.1 Clostridia bacterium | reverse complement strand
ATGACTACGCCTACTGCCTTGAAACCACTTCGCCTAGACATCCAATCATCCTTTCAGCATGGTCTTGGTGTACATATTATGTATGGCACATTGTGGATCCTGTTCCAATTCCATACATATCAATTGCAGTGCTTCATGTTAGACTACGGAGCAAATCCTCTGCTTACCGCGCATGATAATTGATTACAAACAACAGGAAGTAAAGACATCCAAGGGGAAATATGTAGGTGGCAAGATGGGAGTGCAGACGATGGCAATCTAAAAATACAGAGGGGTTAGGGTTCCAGTTAAAAGGAGGAGCCACCCCTCAGCGTCCTGAATACACCTCCTAAGTCACGACACCTGGGAGGTACGAAAGGATGCTGGAGATGGCCCATATTGAGTGTATCGGACCTTGAGACAGTGGGAAGACAAGCACATCTCGGAAATCAGTCGGATCATGGAAGTGGACTGGCGGACAGCGAAGAAGTATGCCGATGCAGAGGAGTTGCCGGTGCCGAAGCAGAGGAAGCGGAAGAGGCCGAAGATGGATCCTTTCATGGAACACGTGAAGGCGATGATCCAGGAGGACATGAGTCAGCCGGCCAAACAGAGACGTACCGCCAAGGTAATGTACAAAAAGCTGTCGGAGCTGGGTTATACGGGTTCTAAGCGGACGGTCAGGCACTGGGTCCAGAAGTTGAAGCCAGGGTTGTACGCTGACAGAAAGGAGCGTTTCGTGCGTCTTGAGCATGCCCCAGGTGAAGCCCAGGTGGACTTTGGGGTGGCATGGATGTACGAGGCCTATCCGGATGCCCGAATGAAGAAGTTTTACTTGCTGGTGATATCCTTTCCCTATAGCAATGTCACGATAGCTCGTGCCCTTCCGGCCGAAAATGGAGTATGCCTACTCAGTGCTCTTCAGTCCATGTTCGAAGAGATTGGCGGGGTTCCACCTGCGATGGTCTTTGATAACTTTTCCCCGGCAGTGAAGGCAATTGATGGGTATGACCGCCAGTTGACCGACCTGTTTAAGCAGTTCAAATGGCACTATCGCTTCGAGGCTCGCTTCTGCAATCCTGCCAGCCCTCATGAGAAGGGGAACGTGGAGAGAAAGATCAGTTACATTCGCAGGAGTGCCCTGTCTCCTCCACCGGTGGTCGAGGGACTGGATCAGATCAACGACATCCTCAGGGATCAAGCTCAAAAGGATCTGGAGCGCATCCACTACCGGAAAAAGGTGCAGGTGAGTGAACTTTGGGAGCAGGATCGCAAGGCCCTTCTTCCCCTACCGAGTAGCCGTCATGACGTGTTTCGCACCCAGGCTGCCCGGGTCAATCGGGTCAGTGAGATCAGGGTGAACGGTGAATCGTACCGGATACCACGGGCCTATCCAGGTCAGAGGGTGCTGGTGCAAATCCGATGGGATCGCCTTGAGGTGCTCAACGAGGACGGCGAAGAGATCGGACGCTGTCCTCGGCAGTATGCGTTCGACGTCAAAGAGGTGGACTGGAAAGCCGAACTGGAGATCTTCATTGACAAGCCCCGCGCGGTGGAGCAGGCCGTGTGTCTAAAGGCCTTTCCCTCGGTGCTGCGGGAGTTTGTTTTGTGTGAAGAGATCAGGAAGCGGCCGCGAAGGGTGCGTACTCTGATCGCCCTATTTGACCTTGGATATGAGCTTGAAGAGATGGAGGAAATCGTTGCATTGGGCAGACAATATGGTCGCACCGATGAGGCAAGCCTGATGATCCTGGCGGGCTATCGGGACGGTCCTAAAGTGCCCATAGAGGACCCTTACACGCCCGAGGAAGCACGGAACTGGAAACCGAATATGAAGCATTATGCTCTTCTGACAGCGGGGCTGACAGACCGTGGAGACTAGGCTCAGGGAGCACGCCAGAACCCTACGCATGAGCGATGTCGTGGATCTTTACCTGGAGGTGGAGTTCGAAGACCGGCTTCAGTACGTGACAGATCTGCTCTCAATGGTGATCGACGGGAGGAAGAACCGCCGGGCCGAGCGGCTAATCCGCAAGGCTGGCTTTCCCAACACCGATACCCTGACAGGATACGACTTCAGTCCTGTGACTTTCCCGAATGGACTGGACAGAAGATCTCTAGCCGACTTGAACTTCATACAGGACAAGGAGAATGTGCTCATGGTGGGAGCGGTGGGAACAGGCAAAACACGGTTGGCGATATCCCTGGGGGTGAAGGCCTGTCTCGCCGGCAAGACGGTGAAGTTTCACCGCGCTGTGGACCTGTGCAACACCCTCCTCGAACTCTATCCAGCGGGCAAAGCAGGCAAGGTGATTCGGGATATCACCCAGGCAGATCTATTCATTTTGGACGAAGTGGGCTATGTTCCTTTTTCGAAGGCTGCAGCCGAGATGCTGTTTTCGGTGATCTCCAACAGCTATGAAAACCAGAGCATTATCACAACCTCCAACCTGGAGTTCGGACGCTGGAATGAGATCTTCGGAGATGAACGACTTACCGCAGCTTTGATCGATCGGCTCGTGCACCATGCTCACATTCTAACTTTCAGCGGCCCAAGCTACCGACTCCGCCAGGCTCTGTCTCGTACTGAACATGACGAGGATGCCATTCTGAAGGACGCCACACTGACATAAACTTGGAGAATGCTCTCTGACAACACCAAATGGACTACAGGATGCTATGTATTTTTACGTTGCCGTTCTATGGATTTCTAGCTTGCCAAAAACACCGAGGGTCCATCTTTACGATACCTCAAACGTACTGGTAAGTAGTCACCAAACAATCCAGGAAGCTGTAGATTGTTAGT
>PXCI01000270.1 GCA_003566675.1 Clostridia bacterium | reverse complement strand
GCTCGACAACGAAATCATCCGGATCAACGACCTGCTCACTCTGCCTCACAGGCTCCACCGAAAGGGTCGCAAAATCCACCCAATAAATGGTCGGTGGACGCAGGAACGACTGCAGCGTGAAGTAGGCACCCTCGTTATCTGCATCGACGGCCACGGACTCAACGGAACCTTCGAAGGGAAGCGGCACCTCGCCGATCACAGATCCGGCCCGGTCATAAAGATACATCCTGCAGATGACGTCCTTGTGTCCAACGGCTAGAATCCGGTCACCTGCGAACTTGGCATCCTGCCACACGACGTCCCGTCGTTCCGGGAGCACCTCGCCCCAGTTCTCCTCGCCCGGGGAGTCCAGATCCACAGCAATCACCCGCCAGTTATTGGCCCTGTAGTTGGTGAAAAGGTAAGCCGTCCCATCGATGATCGGGCCGCGAAAGCGGGCGTCTTTCCCGGAGATCAACCGGGTGAACGCTCCATCGGCGCAATCTGTCTTCCCCACGTATACCTCGGTATCCGTCACAGCCAGGTTGGAGGTGATCAGCAGGTATTGCCCGTCATTGCTGAGTGACACCTGGTACATCTCCAACATGCAGCGACCCTCACCGAACACCTTGCGGTCGCTGTCGGGCTCGGTCCCGAGCTCATGGTAGAACACGTGCTGGTGGTAGTGCTGTTCCCCGTCGGGCACCGCGGCCGGCCTGGGCAGGCGGGTGTAGTAGAACCCCGTACCGTCCTTGCTCCAGGCCAGGCTCGTCCGGGGGGTGCGGTCGATCTCGTCAGGCAGCAGCTCCCCGGTTTCAAGATCCAGGACGCGAAGAATACTCTGCTCATCGCCCCCGCGGGAATGCCCGAAAGCAACCAATCTGCCGTCGGGAGAAGGGTGCCACCAGTCAAGAGCGACCAGGCCGGACTCACACGCCTCGTTGGGATTTATGACAACCTGTTCCTCACCGTCCTCCGAAACACACAGGACCGGCTGCTCATCCCCGCGACGCCTTCGCAGGTAAAAGAGCTTCCCGGCGACGAGGGAGGGGGATTCCACCCTTTCCGCGGACAGTATGTCGGCGTACTGCTGCTGCAGCTTCTCGTTTTGCGGAAGATGCCCAAACACCGAATCCGTTCGAAGATTCTGCTTCTCGATCCAGGCCAGGACCTCTTCATTTTCGACATCCTCAAGCCACCTGTACGGATCGCACACCTTCTCGCCGTGCATGTCGTCAGTGACCGGTCGACGCGGGGACTCGGGAGGTTCCGGCATCTCGATTTCTGGCCACACGCTCATCATTTCACTCCTTCAGGAGACATATTCAACACGATTTACCTGGGCCTGACCCAGCTGCCGCTTCCCGGCTCACCCGTGATCCTGCCATCCTGCATGACCACCTGTCCACGGACCAGTGTGATCACAGGGATGCCCCTGACGGTCATGCCATCGTACAGCAGGGAGGCATCCTTGCCCACGGTGAACATCTCGTCCACCTTGAACGTCGTCGTCCCCTCCATGTCAACGATGACCATGTCTGCATCCGAGCCCGTGACCAGGCAACCCTTCTGGGGATAGAGGTCGAAGACCTCGGCTGGCCGCTGGGAGAACAGCTCACAGACGGTCTCGATGTCCCAGCTTCCCTTGTTGACTTCATCCAACATCCAGAGTAACGTTGTCTCCAATCCTGGCAACCCTCCACCGGATGTGAAGATGTCCTCGCGGCCCATCGCCTTCTCTTCGGGAACGCCGGGGGCATGGTCGGTCCCGATGTAGTCGATGTAGCCTCTCTGCACCATGTCCCGGAGCTGGTCGGATTTCTCCTTTTCGCGGAGGGGTGGAACGACCTGGGCATACGATCCGACTCTCTCGGTATCCTCGTTGGAGAACATGAGGTAGCCCGGGCACGTCTCCATCACGATGTCGGCTCCCATGTCCTTCCAGTGGAGAATGTACTCGACGGCGCGGGGGCTGCTCACGTGGCATATGCTGAGACGGACGCCCGTGAAGTAGGCCATCTCGCAGAGCCGGATGACGGCCAGGACCTCCGTCGTCTCGGGACGGCTGGAGATGAAATCACCGAAGCCCACCCTTCCCTCCTTCCGAAGCTCGGCAATGAGGGTGTTTATGAGGGGGTCATCCTCTGCATGCATGGCCACGGTGCGCCCGCTCTTCTCTACCTCCTTCATCATGATGTAGAGGTCGCCTGCATCCTGGCAGATCAGGCCCTTTCGCTCCGGGTTGAAGGCGCGGATGTAGCTCTTGTAGCCAGCGGCTCCGGCTTCGGCCTGGGGCACGATGTTGCCTGGAAGCTCCACGCCCGCTCCGCCGAACAGGGCATAATCGACGAGAGACTTCCTCGCAAACAGCTTCTCCCTCTCCAGCAGTCTCTCCGCCGAGTTAACGCATGGTATGACGTTGGGCATCACGACAACGGTTGTGACACCCCCGGCTGCCGCGGCTCTCGTGGCGTGGGGGATGTCTTCCCTCTCTTCCTGCCCGGGCTCACCAATATGCACGTGGGCATCAACCATACCTGGCAGCACGTACTTGCCCCGGGCATCGATGACCCTTTCAGCGTCTATTTCATGCGGCATCAATTCTTCTGCCACGACAGCAGCGATTTTCCCGTCCTTAACCAGAACGGAACCCTCAACCGTTGCTCCAGGGGTGACAACCCTGCCCCCCCTGATCATAAGATCGAAACTCACGTCTCTCTCCCCTTTCAGATCGAAACCGCGAGGCAGTTGGCCGGATTCTCAACCAGGATCCGATCGATATCTGGGTCGGGTATGCCCGCTTCCTTCATG
>PXCI01000262.1 GCA_003566675.1 Clostridia bacterium | reverse complement strand
TTCGAGAACCCACCGAGAACCTCGGAGATCTCTGCTGCATCGTAGGTGGGGCAGCTCTGCAGTCAGCACGTCTACGACCTCGAGGTGATCCTGGCAGATAGAGGATGTCCACGAGGCGGCGTTAGATTCCCTATATATGACATTGCTACGGTACTGGCAGGAGAAGCTATTCGGTTTGGATGCCTCCGCACAAACACCCTGTGAAGGCGCTCTACGTACCGTCACAAGCTGGCTTGCCGATTCCATGATCGGAGCCCCACAAAGATATCTAAGCGAAGCTTCGGGAAACTAAACACGGAACTATGAAAGGGGGAATGAGCGATGCCAACTTCCATCCGCAGCACCCATGACTTGCGGGAAGAGGCACTCCACGAGGCTGCAATCTTGCTGCTAAGGGAGAACGGGCACAAAGTTGAAGAACCTGTCACAGGGAACCTGATTGTCGATGGGAAAGTTATATATTACCATGAATGGCAATTGATCATTCACGGAAAGACGTCCGACATTCTGGAATCAGTCAGGGAGAAGAAGGAGCCGAGAATTTGGCCGTAGGCGAAGAAACTGAAGAAGATGCACAACACCCAGGCCATCGCCCGCACATTCTGGGGCGAGACCTGCCTCGACACCCCCCAAGCCCCAACACACACTCGGTACCATCGTCTTGTACGATGACGGGGCTGGGCTTGAAGTAGGTAGCCCCTTACCCCCCAGCAATCGTCACCAGCAATTCGCGAAACTCGCAGAAGACCCCACCGGCCCAAGAGAATAGATCTGCAGTTTCGGGCTAACCTAATAACCCTTGTCCATACGTCAGTGTAGGAGTGGAAACATAGAGGTGAGAGATGTTCGTCGGAGGATTCCTTCTAATCGCAACAGCTGCATTGATATATCTGGGCTTCGCTGAACGCGCACTGGATCGCCTGCGCCTCAGCGATCGCGCAGCTCTGGGTTTCATCGCGGCCATCCTGCTAGGAGGACTCCTGCCGGACATACCCGTGGGCGGGAATATCAGTGTCAACATAGGCGGCGGCATAGTGCCATTGATTTTAGCCGGATACCTATGGAGCAGAGCCAAGTCACACGAGATCACCCGTTCAGTAATCGCCGTAATCGTTGCCGGGGCAGCCGTCTACCTGCTGATGAAGGTGTTGCCCACCGAACCCACTTATGCATGGCTCATGGATCCCCTTTACGCCGCAGCTTTCGTCGCGGGAGTGGTCGGCTACATCGCCGGAAGAAGTCGACGGGGTGCTTTCCTGGCAGGAAGTCTCGCGATCATCATCAACGACCTTGCCGTTCAGATCGAAAACTACATGACAGGCGTAGCTCCAGCAACGGTGATCGGTGGCGCCGGCATGTTCGATGCAGTTATAATCGCGGGGATTCTGGCCCTGGGCCTGGCAGAGGTCATGGGTGAGGCTCTTGAACATGTCAGCCGGAGCTGATGTGCATTGCACCTCGTAGTGGTCAGCCCGAGACACGGGCAAAAATACTTCAGTGGATGAGGAAATCAATGGCAAAGAGACATTATCCCAGGATCTACTGCACATTCGTCGCATTGCTCGCCATCATGATGGTCCTGCCCGCAGCTCAAGTACACTCCTTTCCGCCAGAGGATATCGATCTTGATTCGTTTCCTGAACACAAACCGATGGATGGTATCGCGGACGGTTTCTACAGCATGAAGGACATCGAGACAGAAGAGGTCATACTGCTGACAGCGAGACCCCTCTTCCCCGGAAACGAGTACATCAACCAGCACAACATCCTCTACCGCGTGGAGAAGGTAGAGGAGGGTGTGGGCTGGGCCCGGCACCTGGGTGGGGTGAATCTGTCAGAGCCACCTGAGAGCGTCCTAGGACTCAGATCATCCCTCATGGGATCAGTAGTGATGATGGATGAGAGAGCCCAGGATGATGAAGAGGAGCGGCAGATCACGGTGGCGATCTATCACTCCCACGGGGCAGAGGCCTATGTGCCCTCAGATGGTGATGAGTTCATACTTGAGGGTGGCGGCATTCTCAGGGTAGGAGAACGGCTCGCAGAAGCCCTGGAAGAATCGGGCGTGAACGTACTTTTCTCAACTGAAACCCATGTGCCACACGATGCCGGGGCTTATCACCGATCACGGAGGACCGTCGAGGAGTTCATCAAGCAGGGTGCAGACGTCTTCTTAGACCTGCACCGGGACGCTGTCCCCGCCGAGGCCTACCTGGGCGAAGTTGATGGTGAGAAAGTCGTCCAGGTGCAGTTTGTCGTGGGACAGCAAAACCCCAACGTCGCTGTAATTAGGCAATTCGCGGAGAGCATGAAAGCCAAGATCGATCAGCGATATCCGGGGCTTGTCAAAGGGATCTTTATGGCTCGCGGAAACTACAACCAGGATATGTCGCCGCTCGCGCTATTGATGGAAGTGGGCACCCATGAAACAACCAGGGAGGGTGCGGAAGAAGCGGTGGTCCTTTATGCCGAATCGGTTCGAAACTACTTCCTCGGCCCCCCAGAGGAAGCCGCTCGCGAGGAAGGAACCGACCTGGAAAGGACAGCGGGCAGAAGCATCTTGTGGATCGTGACCCTCCTTTTGATCGCCGTAGCTGTCTACCTGGTCATCAGCACTCGCGACCTGGAGGAGCTGAAAGCCAAGGTGACGCGGTTCTTTAGAGGCAAAATGCTTGACCTAACCGGCAAGGGTGAGGATGAGTAAAATATGTCGTCTCAAGGAGACACAGACCCAAAATTGACCCTCTTCATCAGCGGGTTTGAGTTTAGGGGCGCACTTCAGTAATCAAATGAGACTGTTTGTTT
>PXCI01000313.1 GCA_003566675.1 Clostridia bacterium | reverse complement strand
TGCCTGTCCGCCATTCCGGGGGCCACTTGACGAATGCTCCACCGTTCCCCAGACAGCCGTAGTCGCACCTAAGGTATCGTCGCCCCCAACCTGGACTTTATTGGTCATAGGGACTGCTCGACTTGTATCAGTCGCTTCGGGTGGATGACACTGCGCCTTAGGATCTGCAGGCTCTTCTTGTCGAACGGCCTCCCCTAGGTGTAGAGAGACACCCTAGAGTAGGAGTCAGGAGACACCAAGATTTACGCACCGGCCCTTGACGCAGGTGCCCCGTGAAGGGGCACCCTCCGTGTCGGACCCACGACACGGAGCGAACCTATGGCCAAGCTGACGAGGGAACAGGTTATGGTCGGTGCAGAGATGGTTCAGCGGGGCACGTCGGTACGACAGGTTGCCCGACAGTTGGGGGTCACGGAAGGGGCCCTTCGGTATCATCTGAGCAAGCCGCCGGAGGCCAGGGACGGCCGCCGGGACAAGAGAACGTCGGTCGATGGGCTGGAGGCGGTGGTCCGAGGGGTGCTGGAGCGCATGGCCTGCTTCCGGGTGACGGGGGAAGGCCGTCCGGTGCAGGCGCGGCAGGTGTACGAGGTGCTCCGTCGGGACTACGGATACCGGGGAAGCTATCAGGGGGTCGTCCGTCACCTGAGGCGGGCGTTCCCGGCGCCCCCGGTCCGGGCGCTGCGGCGAGTGGAGACCCCGCCGGGAGTTCAGGCTCAGCATGACTGGTTCAATGTCTGGAGTCGGGTTGGAGGCGTAAACCGGGAGATCCAGGCGCTGGTGGGGGTGCTCTCCCACAGCCGGGCCCGGTTCTGCTGGGTGAGCTGGACGGCCAACCAACTCGCCTGGCACGGGG
This sequence comes from Clostridia bacterium, assembly GCA_003566675.1. Lineage (GTDB taxonomy): Bacteria > Bacillota > Sulfobacillia > SLMV01 > SLMV01 > PWUC01. Next base: position 1,952 of record PXCI01000313.1, on the reverse strand, counting down.
GTCATCTTGCGTTGTTCGAGCGCTACGGCGGCGTGCCGCTCTGGGTCCGGATCGACAACCTGAAGACCGGGGTCGCTTCCGGGGGCGGCGCCACGGCCGTGTTGAACCGGAGCTATGACCGGTTCGCCCGGAGCGTGGGGTTCGAGGTCGACCCGTGCCGGGTCCGGAAGGGATCGGACAAGGGGAAGGCGGAGCGGAGCGTGCGCACGTTCCGTCAGAGCTTCCGCCCCCTGTTCCGCGAGGACTGGAGAACCCTGGAAGAGCTCCAGGCCGCACTGGACGAGCGAGCCCAGAGCCTTCTGGATCGTCTCCAGTGTCCGGCGACGGGGACATCGGTTCGGGAGGCACTGGCGGCGGAACGCCTGGTTCTAAGCCCCCTCCCGGAGGTGTCCGAACCGTTCGACCTGATCGTGGGCCGGAAGGTGAGTCGCGACTGTCTGATCTCGTTCGAGGGTCGCCGGTACAGCGTTCCCTTCGAATGGGTGGGTCGAGAGGTCGAGGTTCGTGGGACCCTGTCCCAGGTCGTGGTCCACGCCGGAGGCCGAGAGGTGGCCCGGCATCCCCGCCATAGCCGGGCCCTCGTGGTCCTCGATCCGGCCCACTTCGAGGGACCCTCCACGGCTCGGGTGACCCGCCCGACTCCCCTGGGGTGGCGGGGCCGCCTCCAGATGGCCGGGTTGTCCGGTCCATCTCGCCAGGTCCTGGTCCAGCTTCCCGTCCGGGAGCAGATCGCCCGGCCACTGGACGCCTACGTCCAGCTCGTGGAGGCACACCGATGAGCCCCCGGCAGAAGGTGGACCTGGATCCCGTGATCGCCCGGTGTGAAGCGCTCAAGCTCTCCCACGTGGCCGAAGCCCTCCCCGAACTCATGGAGGAGGCGGTTCGGGACTCGTTGCCCCCGCTCCAGTTCCTGGATCTCGTGCTCCAGCGCGAGCTCGAGCGCAAGACGGAGCGTCGGATCGCCACGTCTCTCAAGCTCTCCGGCCTGCCCACCGGCAAGACGCTCGAGGACTTCGACTGGTCATTCCAGCCCCGGGTCGATCGCTCCAAGCTCGAGACCCTGGCCACCTGCCAGTTCATCCGCTCCCGGGACAACGTGCTCTTCCTGGGACCACCCGGAGTCGGAAAGAGTCATCTCGCCGTGGCCCTGGGGGTCAAGGCCATCAAGAACGGCTTCAGTACCACCCACTTCGTCCTCGACGAACTCATGCATCAGCTTCGGGCGGATGCCGCCGTCCTACCGACCCGGCTCAAGGCCAAGCGATACCTGAACAGCTCGCTTCTCATCATCGATGAGATCGGGTTCCGGCCTCTCGACCGGGTCGAGGCGAACCTCTTCTTCCGTCTCGTGTCGAGCCGCTACGAGAAGGGCTCCATCGTGCTGACCTCCAACAAGCACGTTCGAGACTGGCCTGAGATCTTCGCCGGTGAAGAGATCCTCACCACCGCCATCCTCGACCGCCTCCTTCACCACGTCCACATCGTTCACATCGACGGGCGCAGCTATCGGCTCCGGGACCTCGACGGACTCCTCCGTCAACCCGATCCCCGATCCGCTCCCCAGGCCCGCAAAGGAGAGGGTCTCCACGAGCAGTCCGTCGGTGCGTAAATCTTTGTGACTCCTGACTGCGTAAATCTTGGCGTCTCTGGACACCGCAGGGCTGGAGTCGGCAAACCGCTGTTGAGCGCTGCGGCAAGACCGACCTGCCCCATCGGCGTCTTCAGCCCCCACGTTCCGTGGATTCGGCTTACCCTTTTTCGATCCCATTCAGCTGCGTATCGCTCTGCCCACCGGCTGCCGGGCCGGCCGAGGCCGACTCCATCCTCACCAAACCTAAGGGCGGCGGCCGAGGCGCTCGGCCCGGTCGGCAGCAAGGGTGGGTCAGACTGGGAGTTTCTGAAGAACGAGAGGAACAACAAGCCAAACGAGCGCGTCTTCTCTTAGCCCGTTC
>PXCI01000244.1 GCA_003566675.1 Clostridia bacterium | reverse complement strand
GATGACGGTAGGACGTGGAGGTTCTCCCTGCGACCGGGTGCCACCTTCCACGATGGACGTCCCTGTACGGCTGGGGACGTGGTCTTTGCCTGCCGACGACTCAGGGATGCCGAGGGGCCTTTCGATATGGAGGGGCCATATGTACCCTATTTCGAGGAGATGGAAGTCGAGGCTGCGGACCGACACACGGTGACCATTAGCGGAGATGATCCCATGGGTTACATCCTCGAGATCTGTGCAGGAGTGGTGGTGGGTGAGGGGCCGAGGAACGGACAGTTGCCAGTGGGTACGGGGCCATACCGTGTAGCAGACTACGTTCCCGGCGAACACCTGTCCCTCGCTGCGGTGAACGAGAAGGAGGGTCTTCCCTACCAGGACATCTTCTTCACCCAGATCACCGACCCGAAGAATAGGCTGAACGCTTTGAAGTCAGGTCAGGTCGACATGGTAACGGGCCTGGAGTTGCTGCCTCAACCCCTGGACTTGCGAGACCTGACGGTCCGGCGCACCGTCAACACCCTTTCTGTAACCGGTTTCTTCAATGGATTCACCGAACCCTTTTCGCGGCCGGAGGCGCGCCTGGCCTTCAACCTGGCCATCGATGTAGACTCCATCATTCGGGAGGTGTGGGGCGGTCTTGCGATTCCCGCCACCACCATCGTGAGTCCCAACCACCGTGGCTACCCGAGCAACCTCTCGCCGTCTAAGTACGACCCCGAAGGGGCAAGGCGCCTTCTTGAGGGCCTCGAGCTGCCCGGGGCACTGGACATGCGTACACCCCACATCACCCCCGACAGGGCACTGCAAGTCACACAGATGATCGTTGACCAGCTGGACCGCATCGGGGTAAGGATCAACATCGACCAACAGAGGGACCGCCGGGCATACGCTCAGGAAGTTGGCTCGAAGAAGATCGGACACCTCGCCATATTTGACTCGAGTCCCCTCAGTACTTACCGAGTATTGCGAGAGAAAGTGTCATCGAGGGCTAAGGGCCTCTGGTGGCAAGGGGTGGTCGACGACACCGCCGATCAACTCATCGAGGAAGCTGCAGGGGCGTACGGTGTACACGAGCAAAGCCCGGGTTACGGTGAGATCCTATCCTGGCTCAACGCGAACCCACACTGGTTGTATCTTTATCATCCCGTGAAGCTTTGGGCGCATGACCCGAAGATCGAGGGTGTCACGATGGATGCCGGGGGCATGCTCAGGATGCCCGGGCTATCGTGATCCATGATTCGGCGCCTGTGATGGGGGTCCGATTTGCCGGGCCACCGATTTACCCGACACCGAGACAGGTCATGGAGTGATCCTGGCATTTGGGCGCACCTCCTGTCTCTCGTGCTGGGAGGAGATTCAGATCCCCCCATTGAACCCTGACATATGGCAACACCTGAAGGCGTTGCTTCTCTGAGGGATGTCTCGTCAAGCCAAGGGTTGCGGCGGCGCAGGACAATGGGGCTGGGGGTAGAGATGGTGCGTAGAGTGATTGTCATTGATCCCAGGGACAACGTGGCCACGGCGACGGCGGACCTGAAAGTTGGCGATACGGTGGAGGTTGTGGGTGGGCAGGCCCAGATAGACGTGCTGCATGGGATTCCCTTTGGGCACAAGATGGCCCTCTGCAGGATTGCCCAGGGCTGCCCGGTGATCAAGTATGGACAGGTCATCGGAACGGCCACCCGGGATATTGGCGATGGCGAGCATGTTCATGTCCACAATGTCGACAGTTTGAGGGGGCGGGGAGACATCAAGAGAGAGGAGGATCCGGAATGATCTCGTTGACGGGATACAGGAGGCCCGACGGTAGGGTCGGCATCCGGAACCATGTGCTGGTTATCTCCTCGGTGGTGTGTGCCAACCGGGTGACGGAGATGATCGCTGAGCAGGTCCCCGGGACCGTTTCCGTGGTTCATCAGCACGGCTGTGGCCAACTGGGAGTCGACCGGGAACAGACGCTGCGAGTTCTCAGTGGATTTGGTGCCAACCCCAATGTGGCCGCTGTTCTGGTCGTCGGCCTGGGCTGTGAGGCCGTGCAGGCGTCGGATGTGGCCCAAGCCATTGCGGTTACTGGAAAGCCCACGGAGTACATTGATATCCAGGACTGCGGAGGTACGCTGCGGGCTGCGGCCCGGGGGGCAGACCGGGCCGGTGAGATGGCTGCCGAGGCAGCTGAGTTGAAAAGGGAGCCCATCAAGTGGTCGGAGATCACCCTGGGCATGGAGTGCGGGGGATCGGATTCGACCTCGGGCCTGGCCGCCAATCCGGCCTGTGGGTTCGCGTCGGACCGGGTCATTGAGGCGGGAGGCACCGTGCTGCTGTCCGAGACCATGGAGTTGGTCGGAGCGGAGCATCTTCTGGCCGAAAGGGCTGCGAGCGAGGATGTGGCCCGGGACATCTACCGGATCGTGAAGAGGACCGAAGAGGGTGCCATGGCCAGCGGCGAGGACATCCGGGGGACCCAACCGGCTCCCGGGAACATCGAAGGAGGTCTGACCACGATCGAGGAGAAATCCCTGGGGTGCATCTTCAAGGCGGGAACGGCGCCAATCCAGGAAGTCGCAGAGTACGCCTGTGCTCCCACCCGCAGGGGGCTGGTCATTATGGATACGCCCGGCCATGACGTCGAATCGGTGACGGGCATGGTGGCGGGTGGGGCCCAGCTTGTCGTCTTTCCCACCGGACGAGGGACCCCCACCGGGTGTCCGGTCGCACCGGTCCTGAAGGTGACGGGCAATGCAAAGACGGCCGTCCGGATGGCCGACAACATCGACATCGATTGTTCCGGCATCATCGATGCCACCGAGTC
>PXCI01000190.1 GCA_003566675.1 Clostridia bacterium | reverse complement strand
TGCCCGAATGGGTACCCACCGCGTAGCGTTTTTCGACCGCGTCGCTGAAGGCTCTCTCCGCCTCCGACACGGTCGCCAGGCCGTCTTCGTACGCGCCGAACAGGACCGGCTTCATGGCTGAAAGCAGGTCATCTTGAATCTGCCGGTGAAATTCCCCTGCGTAGGATCGCGCAACCGCAAACTCAACCACTCGATGATGCCTCCCTCAAACCCCAACACATGTTCTCCCGGAGCGAGGGGCTGCTTCTCTCCGGGAGAACGTACCACGTGGCGATGTACTACTCGATAATGCGGTGATGTCCCTTGAGGGGCGACAGCCGAACCGCTCCGCCCTTGGTGACCACGTAGTTATCGGAGATCAGAAATGCCAGGTCACCCTCCAGCAGGGTCGCCGGGTGATACGACAGGACCATGTTCTCTCTCAATTCAGCCTCCGGCGGAAGGGGAGCCCGCAGGTCAACCTCGTCGGTGCCGATAGTGTGGCAGTGCCGGGTGTGGTTACCAATGACCTTGTATCCTGCCTCGGTGAAGACGCGATCGGATACTTCACCGACGATGCCCTTGTGAGCACCGGGGACGGCTGCCTTCGCAGATTCCTGGATCGCCCGTTCCGTGGTATCCAGCCTGCGCTTTGCGTCCGCCGGCAGATCGCCGAAGGAGAAGACGCTCGTCATCTCGCACCAGTAGCCGTAAGGACCGGCGTAGACCAGCTCGAACAGGATGACATCGTCCTTCTGAAGCTTTCTGTCAAGGGGCGTGGGGATGGTATACGGTCTCTGGTCCAGCGAGTACTTCTGCCGGCCCCAGTATCCACCCTGGCCCTTGATGTGTGCCTCGGCCATCGCTGCCACTTCCCAGGCTCGAACGCCCGGCTTGAGGTTTGCCTCGTAGATGTCGAAGGCCTCGGCCATGATCCGTCCCAGGTTATCCATAACGGCGATTTCGAAGGGAGACTTGATGACGCGCATCTCGTTGACGTCGTCGGTCACGTCAACAATTTCGAAGCCCTTGAGGCCATCGGTGAGATCCACCCACTCCTGCATCAGGAACGTAACGTCTCTGTTGGCGAGGCCCACGCGCTTGGAACCGCGGGCGGACTCCTTGACAACCTCGCATACCCGGTCGATCGGACCGTAGTCGGTCATGATGGTACTTTCAATGCGGGAGGTGGTGGCCATCTCTTCGCCCCACGCGGCTGCGTAGTTGGACCAGTAGATCAGGAGGGGCTCGGGCTCGTCCGGAGTGACGATGACGAAGGCTTTCCCAGCCCACAACTCAGCATTGGTGAAATAGCGCAGGAGTCCGTTCATGCCGGGAGCGCCGGCGGCGGGTAGTATTACGGCAGAAAGATCCTTCTCCTTCATGATGTCCTGGAGACGCGCGATCCTCCGCTGAACGTCCTTTGTCAGGTTCTCCTTTGTGATCTGTACCATATCTAAACACGTTCCCCTTTCAACATACGACTGTCATCACAGTGCGACAGGATGGACCGGCTCAGCACCCTCGCATGTGATCCTTCTCACTTCGGCCAGGGCCCTGTTCAACTCGATCGCAGGGCTGGTGCCTGTGCCACCACCCATATGGGGCGTGAGAATCACATTATCAAGCTGGCAAAGTGGATGATCGGGACGTAAGGGCTCGTATACGAAGACATCAAGCCCTGCCCCCGCTATCAGATCTTGCTGCAATACCGTCACGAGAGCGTCTTCATCCACGATGGCACCCCTGGCAACATTGACGAGGTATCCATCCTTACCGATGAGTTCCAGTTCCTCGCGTCCCAGCAGCCCAACCGTGTGCTCTGTCTGTGGGACGGTAACGCATACGTAGTCTGATTCCTTCAACAGGGACTGAAGCTCCGGGTGATAGGTTGCGTCATACTGGCTTTCGATGTCGTCGGGCAGCTGGGTTCGCTTGTGGTAGTGGATGTTCATCCCCAGCACCCGGGCGCGCCGGCCGATCTCCTGGCCGATCTCCCCGAAGCCAATGATGCCTAGCGTCCTGCCAGGGACTTCATGAAGCCTCTCGTTGGCCATCCACATGAAAGCCATGACCTTTTCATCCGTCTCAACGGGGCGCAAACCCCGCATCTTGTACGCACCGGAGACCACCGCCTGGTGCGACATCAACAGGTCCTTGCTGAGGGCCAGGATCATCGTGGTGGCCAGCTCGGCCACGCAGTTCGGACCCTTACGTGGCAGGTAGGCCACCTGGGCGCCCTTTTTCTTAGCTGCGGCCAGGTCGATGTTCGAGTAGTTTCTGCCCATTTTCAGGATCACCGCAATCTGGCCCAGCGAATCCAGTAGGTCAGCACTGACAGAGGCGTCCTGCGCCAAAAGGACATCCGCCTCCGATGCACCATCTTCGTCTCGGGTCAGCAGCTCAAGTTCCGGATACTCTGTCGCCAACTGACCTGCCGCTTCACGGTAACGCTCATCAAGGATCAACACCCGGGGCTTGCGAGTCAAAGCGATCACTCCCGTTCGCGCTTACAGATTGCAGGGCACGTCCAAATCTGCAGCAATCTCCCTGAGTTTCGCCACAGTGTTCTTATCGATGGGAATACCGTTCTTCTGTCGCTCGGCCTTGCGACGCAACTCCATCTCGCCGGGCAGAAGAATCTCATCGCCAGGCTCAATGGGTTCTGCCGATTTGACCTGGTCCAACAGGACCTCAAGCCGCTCGTAGAAGGTGTCCCTGCCCATGAACTTCTCGGGATCGATGGCGGGACCCAGCTTCCAATCGGCAAATACAAGGGATACGGCCTCAGCCTGATGACCGACATCATCAGCGGTGTGATGACCGGGTC
>PXCI01000147.1 GCA_003566675.1 Clostridia bacterium | reverse complement strand
GCGACTGGCACCGTATTATATACCGCTTATGGAGGGCTCAAGGCCTCCCTGTTTACCGACCAGGTACAGGCCGTACTGGTACTGGTGTTGTTCCTTCTTCTCACCGGGGTGGTGCTGGTGACCCTGGGGGGGTTCTCCGGTGTAGGGGCTATCCTGGCCGGGGCGCCTGAGGTAACCACGGTACACTGGCCGGGAGCCGAGTACGGGCTGGCCCTGTTTTTGGCCATATTATCAGCCAATCTCTTTCACCACGGCTACTGGCAACGAGTCTATGCCGGGCGGGACGAAAGGGCCCTCCGAGTGGGGTTCGGGATCACTGCCCTGGTGGGCCTCCCCATCATCTTCCTGGCGGGGAGCGCCGGCCTCATCGCAGGTGCCCTGGGCCTGGTGGAGGTTCCCTCCACCGCGCTTTTTGCCCTCACCTTTTCGCTGCTGCCCCAGGGCATGACTTTGGCGATCTTCATGCTGGCGGTGGTCCTGGTCATGAGCACCACGGACACTCTCCTGAACGGAATGGCCAGCCTTTTTGCCATTGACTCGTCTCGTTTCCACCCCATTGCTTCCGAAAGGCAACTGCTCACCCTATCTCGGATACTAACCGTGTTGCTGGTAATCCCGGCGGTCTATGTGGCCTCGCGCGGCTACAGCGTTCTTGTGCTATTTCTCATAGCCGACCTCATCTGTGCCGCCGGGGTGGTGCCCTTGTTTTATGGGTTCTACCGGCGGCGACACACCGGCCCGGCAGCGATCGGGAGTTGGCTGGCAGGCCTGGCAGTAGGAGTGCCTCTTTTTCTTCACCAGGGTCCCTTCACCTACCTCTTTGCCAGTTTTGCCGCCGGTCTCTTAGTGTCCACTCTGTCATGCGTAGTGCTGGATTTCCTTCGCTCAAAAGAGGATGGAAGGGCTTCCGGCAGTTAACATTGGTTAGCTGGGAAAATAAGCAGCCCACCTGGAATCAACAGAAGCTGATAGATACGCTTCTAAGAACACTGGATCCGGGGCAGCGGAGAGGAAGTTCTCAACGAATCTTGCCCATAGATGATAGGGAGACCCGGGAGCACCTGGCCCGGGCTCCTGCCTGCCCGTTGTTGCCTCCACTCAGAAGGCAAGTCCTCCGAGCCGCACCCCCGAGATCTTGCAAACTGCGCCAATCCTCAAGGACCAGAAGCAGGTTCAACAACCGTAACTCCCAGGAAATTCTTCAGCGGGCCCCAGCATCTGAACTTCTGGTGGATTCCAGCTGCCACGCAACCGAAAGCGTTGGCAACGACCATGGCCACCCAGATACCGGTCACACCCATAGACGCAGACAGGTAAAGCGCCAGGGGTACTCTGACCACCCAGGAAGATACCAGCACCCACCCAAAGAACGGTAGGGTGCGCTCCAGGGCGCGGTAGGCTCCGCCGAATACGTAGAAGCATCCCAAGAGACCCATGGACGGACCGACGATCCTGAGAAGGGAGATTCCGTTGGCCACAACCTCGGCTTCGTTGTTGAACAGGGCAATCAGGAACCCGGGGAACGCGGCCATTGCAAGGCCCAGGCCCGTCAGCAAGCCCAGCATCAGTCCGGCGGTGAGCCACGTCGATCGCTCTCCCCGGTCGATCTTGCCCGCCCCCAGGTTCTGGCCCACCAGGGCGGTGACCGCGGTTCCTGCTGCGAAGCTCGGCATGATCGCCAGGGACAGGATTCGCTGGCCCACGCCGTACGCAGCGAGCACCGGCCCCCCGAAGCCCGCCACGATCGAAACCAGGGCGATTTGCTCCGCTCCGACGAGCATCTTCTCTCCGGCGATGGGCAAAGACACCTTACACATTCTCCTGAGTATGCCCAGATCCGGCCACAGGTGTTCCCGGCCGATCTGAACGCCATGCGTCCCCCGCCTGACGTAGGAGATCACCATGATCACCCAGATCAACCTGCACGCGACAACGGAGATGGCAGACCCGGCCACACCCAGCCCCGGAATGAAGGCAAAGCCCAGGATGAGCACCGGATCGAGGAGCATGTTCGTCAACATGGCAGCGGACCACATCTTCATCGGAGTGACGGTGTCACCGGTGCCCTGCAGTATGAAGGTGTATGCGAAGAACAACTCCGTGATTGGCATGCCAAGCAGCAGGATCCGTATGAAGATCGTGGCATCGGCTGCAATTTCAGCCGGGGTGCCTAACAATACGATCAGGCGGTGCATCAACGGCACAGCAATCACGGCCACGGCTCCATAGAACAGGACCAGGCTGATGAAGATCTGGCCTGCAATCAGGTTGACCTTGTCGCCCTCGCCCGATCCGGTGCATCGGGCAACGAGGGCCGAACCGCCGAGGACGATGCCGTCCCCCATGGCCCACATGAACATCATGACAGGAAAGGCCACTGCGACAGCGGCAACCGCGTCTGAGCCAACGCGGCCAAGCCACAGGGTGTTGACAACCTGGTGAAGCACCATGGCCATGTTGCCCGTCATAATGGGCCAGGCCAATCTCAGTAGAGCTCTCAATATCGGCCCCCGGGTGCCGTCGACCCGGTCGGCGCCGAGCTTTATGTCCGTCATCCTCGCAGCTCCTCATCCTCCAACATCACTTTCGGCGAACAACTCCAACAATCGTACCATATGCAGACAGTTATGGTGTACATTCGGGGGGAGAAATGCCAGGGTAACGGCAAAGTCGGGTTGTGTTCAGGTAGCGCAGGTCTTCAGAGAAGGCACTGGTGTTTTTCTCCGAAATGCGATAGACTGGCCACAGTAGATGATCTGGGGGGATTCGATGCAGGCAGTCGACCTCAGTTCGCTGGTGGTCAGGCCCATAAGG
>PXCI01000363.1 GCA_003566675.1 Clostridia bacterium | reverse complement strand
GGATCTGCGCAAGCAGGCGGCTTCGTTTCTGGAGAATTTTGTCCGGTTTATTGGTTGAGAGAGGTTGTGAGAGTGGTGCCCCGGGCAGGATTCGAACCTGCGACCTGCCGCTTAGGAGGCGTTTTCTATCCTGTAAAACCCCTGATCCTGCCTGATCTAAAAACCGCTTGCATCCCCTGCAAATACTGGATTTCTGCCGTATAATGTGTCTCAGCAGTGAACAGGCGTGAACACCGTTTAACCCGCTAAAGGTTCACGCAAGGGTTCACGTGAAATCAGGTTTTTATGACTGACCGCCCCGCAGGCGGCAAGGCAGGACACCATCATGGCATTAACTGATTCAGCGGTCGCTCGGCTGAAGATCACGGGCAAGCAATACGAGAAGGCAGACGATGCTGCACGGGGGCTGGTGGTCAGGGTCACGGCGAAAGGGGCGAAGACCTGGGTTTACCGGTACCGCACCCCTCAGGGAAAGATGAAGCGTATCGCACTGGGGGCGGTCGATGACATGGGCGTGCAGGATGCCCGAGCCGAGCTGGCCCGATGGAGGGAGATCCGGAAGACGGACGATCCTCAGCATCACCGGGCAGAGCAGGAGCGGCTGCAGCGACTTCGGGCGGATCAGGAGCAGGTACGAATCCGCACTTTCCAGGCGGTCGCCGAAGACATGATCGAACGCTTCGGGGATGGCAAGCACGGGAAAGGCTGGCTTCGAGCTGAGGGGCAGCGATGCCTGCAGATGAACGTGTACCCGTATCTCGGCGACTGGCCGGTCGATGAGATCAAAAAGCAGGACGTGATCGCGGCGCTGGAAGCTCTGCGACAGCGCGGGAAGATCAGGGGCAAGGGCAAGATGGGCCGACAGCTCAACATCGCCCTGATGCTGATCAGGCGCGTTCTGCAGCACGCGGTCGATGAACTGGATCTGGTCGACTACAACGTCGCGTGGCGAATCAAGAAACGCGTTACGGAAAAGTCGAAGGACCGGGCGCTGTCCGGTGCCGAGATCAAGACCCTGTTCGACCGGCTGCCCAGCACAGGGCTGGCACCGGTCACCATCCTGTCGCTGAAGTTTCAATTATTGACCGGCACCCGCATCAGTGAGGTCGCCGAACTGCCGTGGTCGGAGATCGACCGCGATCTGGCGCTGTGGAAGCTGCCTGCAGCCCGAAGCAAGAACGGCAAGCCCGGCGACATTCCGATCAGCCCGCAGGCGTTCGCTGTGCTGGATGAGGTCAGGGCGTTCTACGGCAAGTCGAAGTGGTGCTTTCCCAGCCCGCAGGGTGGATCTGGGCACCTGACTGTGTCGGTCGCACAAAAGGCGCTGAACCGACTCTTCCAGCACCGAGATCGACCGCTGGGCGATCTTGAGAAACTGACACCGCACGATCTGCGACGGACAGCATCGACCGCGATGGGAAACATGGGCATCACGCAGGACGTGATCGACGCGTGTCTCAGGAATGGCCGGGGCGGGGTCTCTGCGGTCTACAACAGGTCGCAGATGCTGCCGCACACCCGAACAGCGATGGGGCACCTCGGAAGATGGGTCGACGCGGCGCTGCAGGGCGGCGTGTATGAGATACCGCAGGGGGAATCATGATGCACTCATCTGACCCGCTGTTCTGGGATCTGCAGGCCGAACTGGCGCTGTCGCCCACCGGCACCATCACCCCGTTCGAGGTCATGAAGATGATGGGCGCTGCCATTGCCGAGCGGCAGGACTGCGAACCGCTGCAGCAGGCCCAGCACAACCTGCAGCAGGCGATCAGGATCGCCCAGGGCGACATGACTACAGCAGGTGGTGCCGAAGCGTGGCGTTATCACGTCGAACAGTTCGCCCGCGATCTGGAATCAGCGGACGCTGCAGCCCAGACTGCCGCAGAAGCACAGAAGCGGGAGCACGCGGAACGGAAACTGCGGCGACCTCAATCTCGACAGCGCTTCAGCATCAAGGTGGTGATCAACGAGGCGAAGTCCGAGATGGGCATCGACTCGGTCGATCAACTGATCGAACTATGGATGATGGGCGAACTGGTGCGGATCGGTGACCATGAGCTTGACCTGACGTATGAAGAAGGCTTGCCCGAACCCTTTCGCTGCTATGTCGGCAACCCTGAAAGCCCCTTCAAGTTTCGGGAACTGAGCTGGCAGGAAGGGACGATCAGAAAGAACTTTTCCTGTTAGTCATTAACGGTAAAACACCCCTCTAATGTCTGCACCTGGTTCAACACAGGTGCAGATCCTTGAACAAGTTTATCTCCGACCTTCAACTCGCTGAACGCTATGGCGTGACGCGTCAAACCATCTGGCGATGGTCTCGGCAGGGCAATCTGCCGAAACCCGTCAGGATCGGCCCGAACTGTGTTCGATGGCAGGCAGCAGCAATTGATCGGCGCGATGCCGAGCTGCTGAAGGGGGTCGCGCAATGAGACACCCTAAAAGGCGAACCCCGGCGCGTGGAGGGCGACCGGGGTTCAGAGACGAACAGCAGCGAAACCGTTCTGCCCACCATTCTACAACACCCGCTGGATTCTGGCGAGGGTGGGGCGGGCCTGAGAGCATGGGGCCGCAGATCCACCGCAAACCAGCATCGGTGCCCGACACCTGGTGGAAACCAGAAAGGGGTCGCCGATGAACTGGCAATTCTTCGAGCAGCTCAAGCAGCACCGAACGACACCGACAGTTCGAGCTGTCGGCCTGGTGCTGGCGATCAGGGCGAAGCGCGACAACCCGATGTGTTTTCCGTCGATCAGAACGCTGTCGAAGGACGCGTCGGTCGGTCTGCACGGCGCGATCAATGCCGTTCGCAAACT
>PXCI01000242.1 GCA_003566675.1 Clostridia bacterium | reverse complement strand
CGTTGCAGTAGGGGCAACCGACAGCCTTCTTCAGGGTCAGCCTGCCCTCGGGCAATGGCAAGGTCAGCCTCTGCCGGTCGTCTTCCGGCAACACATACTCCGCACTGCAGCTGTTGCAGAGCCTTCGGACCAGCCTCTGGCCCACCACAGCCAACAGGGTTGATCCGATCAAGTAGGGTTCCACGGACATGTCCAGGAGCCGTCCCACCGTTCCCGCCGCACTGTTGGTGTGAACGGTGCTCAAGACGAGGTGACCCGTCAGGGCCGACCGGACCGCCATCTCGGCCGTCTCGGTGTCCCGGATCTCACCGATCATGATCACATCGGGGTCCTGGCGCACCATGGACCGCAGGCCGCTGGCGAAGGTGAATCCCGCCCTCGGCCGAACCTGGGACTGGTTCACCCCCTGGATCCGGTACTCCACGGGGTCCTCCAGGGTCATGATGTTGACCTCGGGTCGGTTGATCTCGTGAAGTCCCGCCGTGAGCGTGGTAGATTTCCCGCTGCCCGTCGGGCCGGAGACAAGCACCATCCCCCAGGGCCTTCCAAGCATGGTGCGGAACCGCTCCATCTCCTCCGGCTGCATACCCAGGGTCTCAACATCGGTGATGGCCTTTCTCTGGTCCAGGATCCGGACCACGACCTTCTCGCCGTGGATGTTGGGGAACGAGGAAATCCGGAGGTCCACCGAACCGTTGCCCATGTCCACCCGGATCCTTCCGTCCTGGGGGACCCTGCGCTCGGATATGTCCATCTGGGCCATGATCTTGAACCGAGACACCACTCCCGGAAGCTGATCCTTTTCGAACTTCATGATGTCGTGGAGCATCCCGTCAATGCGGTAGCGAACCCGCACCCGGTCCACCTCGGGCTGCACGTGCAGATCGCTGGCCCGCTCCTCGATGGCCTGGTGCATCAGGCGGTTCACCAGCTGCACGATCGGTGGATCACCCTCATCCCCATCAAGGGTCACCACCAGGGCATCGATGCGGGACTCGCTCTCCAGGGGCTCCTCGTCCTCAGCCTCTGCCGCCCGATACAGGCGGTTCATGAAAAACTCCAACGTCATCGGAGAGAGAACGCCCGGATAGACAATCTTGCCCGTCCGGACGGCGACGTCGTCCAGGGCCACCACGTCATCGGGGTAGACCATTCCGACGAGAATGCCGTCACCCTCGGCCCGAAGGGGCACCGCCTGCAGACGGTCGCCGACGTCCCGGTCCAACAGGTCCGCCATGGCCGTATCAATCTCGTCAAAATCGGGACCAAGGTAGGGAAGATCCATCTGCTTGGCCAGGGTCTTGGCCATATCCTCGGAGGTGATAAAGCCAAGGCGGGTTAATATCGGTCCCAGGCGTTCACCGGGCGACTCTTCCCGCTGGATCCTCAGGGCCTCTGCCAGCTGATCCTCGGTCAGAAGCCCGGAGTCAACCAGCAACGCACCAATGTATGTTCTACCCCTCTGTTGCGCACGCACCACGGCCATCTCCCCCTCCACAGGAATCTACCACACTTCGTACTCTATTGCCTATAGGAGCAAAGGAAAGGCTGCCAACCCGGGTCAGTCGGCATCGGATTGACACCACATGTAGTAGCGAAGCTCGGTGTAGCGGGGCCTGCGTATCACGCCAACATCACACAGCCGGCAGTCACGGAGGAAGGTATGCTCCCTTCGACCCTCGGCCAGGTTATCGGCCAGGACCTCGAGGAACATCCCGATATCATCGGTCCGGGGATCGAAACTGGCAACCCGCCGGATCATGGTGTAGAGAAAACCCCGTTCGGTCTCCACTCGCCCTACTTCCCTTCTCTCTCCCTCTTACCGTTTGAATCGCTGGGGCCGCGCGTCAACCCGTAGCGGCCCAGGTAGGCCAAAGCCCAGCGCTCCACTACCCGGATGATCTTCGTCACGGGAAAATCCCTGGAACTGAGGGGGACCACCAGAATGGTGTGCATCCCCAGGCGGTTCCCCCCCACAACGTCCGTAAAGAGCTGATCGCCCACCACCGCTGCCCTCTCGGGCGGGACCTCGAGCATCTGCAGCGCCCTTCGATATCCCCGCCGCCGGGGCTTGGTCGCACCGGGGATGGCCGGAACGTTCAACCGCTCCCCCATTCGCTTGACCCGGTTGGACATGGCATTGGACACCACGGCAACCTTGATCCGCCGGGCCCGCACATCCTGCAGCCACTGTACGGTCTGGGAACTGATCTCCTCCGATCCCCAGGGGATCAGGGTGTTATCCAGGTCGCAGATGATCGCCTCAATATTGTCCATTCCCAGGTCCGCAAAATCGATATCCGCAAGCGACGATACGTATTGGTCCGGCATCATCAGGTGAACAAGTCGCAAAGACCGTGCCCCTTCCCGCCTCTACAAGGTAATGCCGCTTCCGGATGCATACCTCTGCATTACCTGGCTAAGTTTCCCAACACTTCTCTTCTGTATTCTCGACACATAGGACCTCGATATATCCAGCATCTGGGCGATCTCCCGCTGGGTTCGCATCCTCTTGCCGTTCAGGCCGTAACGCATCTCCACGACCCTGCGCTCCCTCGGGCTCAGAACATCCAGGCTGGCCATCATTCTCTCCCGCAGCAGCTCCCGGTTGACCGAGTCCGGCAACGGCTCGTCGTCAGTGCTCAGGACATCCAGAAGGCTGATCTCGTTTCCCTCCTGGTCCGTCCCGATGGGATCCTCCAGGGAGCTCTCCTGCTTCCCCTTCATGCGTCTGAGGGCCATGAGGATCTCGTTTTCGATGCAGCGAGCCACGTAGGTTGCCAGACGAACGCCTTTCCTGCGGTCAAAGGTATCGATGCCCTTTAT
>PXCI01000099.1 GCA_003566675.1 Clostridia bacterium | reverse complement strand
TCGGGTCGGTGAACGGAGGTTATCCATGCAGGCAGACAAGACTCTCAAACTGGTCGTTGGTGTACTCATGATTAGCCTGATCGCCCAGGGTATCACCTGGCTTCAGCTGAGAAGGCTACAGTAACGAGGTCTCGCAGATGAGTCACATGCAGGCTCAGGAGATCGCCAACCTAACGAGGATGCAGTGCGCTTCATCGAGAAGCAGCTCGCTCCGGTATGCCACGCGTCCGGACGGCTGAGCCGAAACGAGCTGCTTCTCGATGGCCGGGTTGAGTGGGAATGCAGGGTCGTGGCGGAAGTACCCGGTGGGGTACGGGCCACCGAGCCCCAGGTAGTCGATGCATTCAACCAGCTCAGGCGGCAGGAGCTGATACTGTACCAGGGTGATGCGGTGACCGTAGTTGACCGAACCTATCTATCCTTTGTGCTGCAAAACCTGGCCTGGATCTGAATGGCTGCACGACCACTTTGCAAGCTGAGCTCGAGGTTGTCCTTCCCTATGGAACCGTGGAGACCGTGCCGATGCAGCTGGGCAGGCCCGAAGAGCGCCCGCGGGGGTTGATTCAAGCAACCGCTCACCGTTGAACCCTGGCTGTTGAAGACGGCATCCGGCCAACTATTCGCGGGGAACCTACGCCCTGGGCAGGACCCAGGACAGCTGGTGGTGAATAATACACATGAATCCGTCCTGAAAGTACGTAATCGACATGACCGTGAGGATCAACGGTCGCATGCGCATCTTCTTGAGAGCTACGGGAGGTGAGCATGAGCAGGTCAGCCTTGGTCAGTCCGATCGGAATTGGCTGGGGTAGTCGAGGATCGTTGATCCCTTAAGACCGGACCTTAGCGGCTTTAATCTCTGGACTGGAGGCGATAATCAATGACGACATACCTGGTGAGACGTTTGCTTCTTCTGCCCCTTGTGCTGCTCGGTGTGCTTACGCTGACGTTCCTGTTGATCCAGCTGATTCCGGGAGATCCTGCGGTGTACATTGCTGGCGCCGACGCGCCCCCGCAAGTTGTGGAACGGATCCGGGCGCAGTATGCACTGGACAGACCCGTCTGGGAGCAGTATATGATCTATGTCGGCGGGGCGATCCGCGGAGATTTTGGTCGATCCCTCGTGTCGCGGGCTCGGGTGTCTGTGGATGTCGTGCGCACACTCCCCAACACCCTCACCCTGGTTGCCTTTGCCTGGACGTGGGCGATGCTCTCGGCCATTGGTCTTGGAACGTTTGCCGCGGTTAATCGGGGCAAGCTGGTGGACCGGGCTGCCACCGTGGTTGCCATCACGGGCCTGTCCGTTCCCATATTCTTCACCGGCCTGGCTCTGATGTGGCTCTTTGCCTACAAGTGGGGGTGGCTTCCACTCTTGGGCATGCACCGTCCGGTTCTGACCTGGAAGGGGCTGAGCCACATCGTGCTCCCGGCGTTCACACTCGGTGTCACCTACATGGCCACTCTCACCCGTCTGACCCGCTCGGCCATGTTGGAGGTCCTCCGGCAGGACTACATCATCACTGCGCGCTCCAAGGGAATCCATGAGCGCGTCATCATCTTCAAACACGCCCTCAAGAACGCGATGCTCCCCGTTGTCACCGTGATGGGAGCCCAGTTGGTGCACATGTTTGGGGGCGCAGTGGTCTGTGAGACCATTTTTGCCTGGCCGGGGATGGGGCGGCTATCCGTGACCGCCGTGCTGGCCAACGACTTTCCCGTGATCCAGGGCGTGGTCGTCGTGACAGGTCTTGCATCGGTAGTGCTCAACCTGGCCGTTGATCTCTTCTACGCGATCCTGGATCCAAGAATTCGGTATTCATGAGGCCGGAAACAAGGAGGGGTACGCATGTCAAAGGCAGAACACAACGTTGTTGAAGAAAGCCAGCCGGCCTTTTATGTCTGGGCCGCGAAGCGCCTGGTCCGGGATCCGGGAACGATGGTTGGACTAATCATATTGACGTTGCTGATCCTCGCCGCCGTATTTGCCCCGCAGCTGGCGCCTAATGACCCCTATCGGTTGGATCCGCCGAATCGTCTCTCGTCGCCCGGCGAGGTTCCCCAATATCCACTGGGTACCGATGAGGGGGGACGATGCATTCTCTCGCGCCTACTTTACGGGGGGCGACTCTCCCTGAGGGCGGGACTGATTTCGACGGCCATCGGCGTCTCGCTAGGTACGACCATCGGGGTTCTGGGTGGGTTTTACAACAGCCTGGACAACATCCTTCTTCGCATCGTGGATATCATGATGGCGATTCCTGGCATACTGCTGGCCCTGGCCATCGTATCCATTCTCGGGCCCGGACTGACCAATGTGATGATCGCCGTCGGAATTCGAATCACGCCAGCCTTTGCCCGGGTGACGCGAAGTCAGGTCATCTCTCTCAAGGAGCAGACTTATGTTGAGTCTGCACGCGCGGCCGGGGCCAGGGACCTGCGAATCATTTGGCGCCACATTCTGGTGAACTTCGCATCCGTGCTGATCGTCTTTAGTACCCTCTACATGGCGTCAGCGCTCATGTCGGTCTCTGTCTTGAGTTTTCTGGGGTTTGGCGTGCGTGCACCCGCTGCCGAATGGGGGATGATGGCCAGTTCAGGGAGAAACTATTTCCTGGAAGCACCTCACGTTATCGCAGTCCCGAGCCTGGCCATCATGGCCGCGATCCTGTCTCTGAACCTGGTGGGAGATGGGCTGCGAGATATCCTTGATCCGCGTTTGAGGCAGTGAGGCAAGGCCGCGAATGTGGAGCTGTGTTCGAAGCCCACACCGGCGCACCCCGGTATCACCAGCAGGCGCAGGAGATCCTGACCAATCTATTGTCGTGGAGGGTGTCATCGGTGGCCGGACAGGATCTTCACTATGCTGCTCAAGTCGTTCAACCGCGGGCTTCAATAACTACCTTGTTCTGGAAGTCTTCCGTATGTACATGCCTATATATTATAGCAAATCAACCACCATTAGAAAGGGTCGTCTCAAATATCATGTTACTATGCGATTTCGGCTCTAAAACAGCCAGAACACCCCGAATAGCCCGTAAACATGTGCTTCAAAGGTGTCAGATTGCCCGTGTGTGCCTCGTGACTGTAAAACCCGGCGAACCTATGTGTACGCGATCTTGATGGAGCGGGTTCAGTGACAGAGTCGGCAGGATGAGGAAGGGGGAAGGCGGGTCGCCTCCGTAATCAGGTGGGAGGATATTCCGTGTGGGATGGCCAGATGGCAATACAGGTGATCCCCTTGGCCATAACGGCCTTGGTGTTGGTTCTGGTGGCTTCGGGAAGGTTCAGGTTCGATATGGTTGCCGTGGCTGGACTGATGCTGGTCGGTGTTCTCAGGATTGCCCCACCTGCCCTTTTGTTTTCGGGGTTCGGAAGCCCGGCTCTCTTCACCATTATGGCGGTTCTGTTGATTAGCGAGGGAATCACCGAGGCACGCCTGTTCTCGGGCTTGGGGCAGGCGCTCGAATCCAGGTTGAGAAAGCGGGAACACCAGATCCTGGGGCTAGCCCTGACGACCTCCCTATTGTCGGTCATTATGAACAACGTGGGAGCCCTGTCCCTCACTCTGCCCACCGCAGTGAAGATGGCTCATCGTGGCCGTTTGTCACCTGGAACATACACCATGCCCATGGTGTATGGGGCGATACTGGGTGGAACGATTACGCTGATCGGCAGCGCTCCCAACATCATTGTTTCAGCCTATCGGGCAGAAATCCTCGGTCGGCCTTACGGCATGTTTGACTTCGCGCCCCATGGCCTGGCCTTTGTTTTTGTTGGGCTCCTTTTATGGCTGATCTGTCGGGCCTGTGGGTTCAGCCCGGGTGGGGATGAACTTGCTCTCCTATCTGCTGACCAAAATGAGGATCCCGCTCCGCCGGATCGGTTTCCCCAGGATATCCTCTCGACTCCAGCGAAACGGATCACCCTCTTCACGGTCGTGCCGAGTGTAGTTCTCGTCAGTCTGGGTGTCGTGTCGCCATCAGTGGCCTTCGGCACAGTTGCAGTGATCCTGGTGTCCACAGGCGTGATGAATCCATCGGCGGCCTACAGGAAGCTTGATTTCTCTGTGGTGGTGTTTGTGGGGGCCATGCTGGGTCTGGCGAGGATCTTGGAGCAAACTGGAGCCTTGAGCCTTTTGACGAGCAGGATGATGCCCGTGTTCAGCCATTTTCCCCCCGTCATGCTGGTGGGAGCGGTATTCCTGGTATCGTCGCTACTCAGCATTGTTATCAACAACGCTGCTGCTGCTGCTTTGATGGCTCCTCTCACCGTAGATCTGGCAGGGGCAGCCTCTTTGGATTCATTGTTGATGGCTGTCGCCGCAGGTTCCTGTCTGTCAATGATCCTGCCCACGCACCAGGCGACCGTGATAGCTATGGGGCGGGGATGGTTTTCTCCGGCTCGATTTGCCCGCACAGGAGCCCTGCTTACCTTGGTCTGTGCAGCCGTGGGATCCCTGGTTATCTTGCTGGTCTGGAGTGGCAGGTGAGCCCGGTCTTCCACGACAAACAGCATCTAGGCGATAGCTCAAATGGTCAGGTTGGCATACCGCATGTTTACTTCTGCAATCCGCCCCATTCACCTTGAATGGTGCCTGGCAAATAGATATCAGCTTGTACACCTACCATTATTGGATCTCTCAAATCAGGGAAGTGGACCGAGCTCAAAGGCGGTGAGGTGTGCACTAACTGGTTGCCGAGGACCTCGTGAATTACTTCGAAGTCCACTCTTTCCACCCTGCTGCTATCCAGACCTACCAACGGGACGACTGCGGGGGAGTAGTCCTGCCAAAGGCACGGCGAGTTCTCGACGCATCCCACGGGGCCGCTGATTTGATTGTGAAGGAAAAGGGCAGATTAAGGCGGTATTCGCGTTGTGCGAACCGATATAAGCTCATTTACTCCGAGCAAAATACCCCATTCATAGCTGAGATAATAGACTTAGCCCTTACACCAGAGCTTGCCAGCATCATACGTCTTTTGTAAAGTAAGTGTGAATAAATGTATGTCGGTTACAAGACTATGGGAAAGTTGAGGTGGTTTGGTGGTGACTCAAGTAGACTACCGCATACTGGGGTCTGTGATGCCAATGTTGGAGATTAGTCTTCAGACAGGACAGAGACTGTTCGCGCAGACAGGTGCCATGCAGTGGATGGACGCAGGCATCAAGATGGACACCTCCATGAGGGGCGGGCTAATGGGCGCCCTGAAGAGAAGGGTTTCCGGCGAGGAATTGTTCGTCGCTTACTTCTCCGCCGAATACGACGGGGCAACCGTCGCCTTTGGACACACATATCCGGGGCACATGATTCCCGTGGACTTGTCTGAAGGGCCAATCATCTGTCAGCGTCGCGCCTTCCTGTGTGCGACCGAAGATGTTGAATACAGTGTTGCCTTTCAGCGCAAGCTTGGCGCCGGCTTTTTCGGTGGCGAGGGATTCATCATGCAGAGACTGTCCGGGCCGGGCATGGCCTTCATTGAAATCGATGGCGAGTGCGTGACCCGGGAACTGGCCGCAGGAGAGACGATTCGAGTAGAAACCGGGTCGGTTGGAGCGTACGAAGAAACCGTCACCATGAACATTGAGATGGTCAAGGGGCTCGTAAACATGTTCGCAGGCGGTGAGGGGTTCTTCCTGACGACGCTCACGGGTCCCGGAAAAATCTGGCTCCAGACCATGCCCATCCAGAGCATGAGCGGTGAGCTGGCGAATTTCCTGGGCGGAGGCAAAAAATAGATCCTTGGTATGCACCCGGACATCATACTAAGAGTTGAGAGTTCATCAACTACACAGCCTGAGGATTTGGACCACTCCGGACTAGCCACGCCAACAGCTCTATGGTAAAGCGCCAGAGTGGTGCGTGGTGCCCCAACCGCCTCGTCGACAGAATGGACATGGCAAAATAACGATTGGTCTTCGTAGCAGGTGGTCATGGGGACACAACCCATAAAGGTAGACGGATCTAGCCCCGGAGGGATCACCAGTACTGGGTGTTCCCTACGGGGCCTCTCGCCTCATCCGTCACATCTACGCCACGGTCATCAGTTCTCGCGTTGATGAGAGCGGCCGCGAGGACAATGATTTCTCTGAGGAACATATGCTGGTTGACGTCAGAGAAAATGCCCTGCCTTCGGACGAAGACGGAAAGGGCCAGTATATACGTGACATCTAATCGGGCCTCTTGCCCCAAACCACAACTTCTAGCGGTCATTTCCAACTGAACCCCGGAAAGATTACAACCTCCCATTAAAGTAATCGCTGGCTACGGTGGTATGGGTCTGTTCCTCTAAACCCAGGATGTACGCCAGCCAGAAGCACACATGGTCAAGGATCCTCTGGTGCAGGGCAAGACAGCGAGATTCCAGATTGTCCTGCACCCCGCAGCATAGCTCGTTGGTCTACTACGACCCCTCGATGAGGACCTGCGCTTCCTCAGTGAGCTCGGCATATGGTCGCCCCACTATACGCACTTCGGCAAGCATAGGGCGGTCGCCCTTGCAACCCGCGTGAACACCACAGAGGTTCATCCAGTTCCAACGACGGCTCTTCTGTGCATCGAACCACTCCCCGGTCTCCGTCAGGTAGGATGCACATTACCAAGGGAGCCTCCAGGTGCTCCCATTCCTCGTCGAGAATGCTAGCAGGAATTCCTGTTCCCACTCCCCGGGCCCCTCGAGGATCTCCCCGCATAGGTCGATGGCCTCCTCCTCCCCTCCATCCTCATCGCCGTCTTCAAGCCCGGGATGACGTCGCTGCCGGGCGACCCCGCCTCGAATTCGAAGGTCTCAATGGGAGGTCCCACGGCGGAAACATCTCGGCCCGGCCAGAGAATCCCGGGACTCCTGGGCCCTTGTTCCTCCGCGCTCCTCGAAATCGACGGCCCTCTGTACAAGTTTTTCCATATCCATCCCTCCTCAGTCAGGGAGGTATCCGCTGATATGGGCACGGTTCCTGCCAGCCGGCCCCGGATCGACCGAGGGCAACCGAGCACCCGGTGTAGGCATTGCGTAACCTAGTCCACCCGGTTATACTATGTCCATGCAAGCGCTGGTTCGGAGGTGCGATTTTCACATCCATGGAGTTCTCTCTCGTTGGTTTTATTTGGATCCTGGTCATCCTGGCGACCCTCATTCCCGCCGTCCGCCAGCGACGCCTAGCGATGGAGCGCATTTCCTTCATATCGTCCATCCAGCGCGAGCGCGGTAGCCGGGTCATCACCATGATTCACCGCCAGGAGAGCCTAGCCTTTCTCGGCATCCCGCTGCGGCGCTTCATCGACATCGAAGACTCCGAAGAGGTGCTCCGGGCCATCCGCCTCACTCCCGACGATATGCCCATCGACCTGGTCCTGCACACCCCCGGGGGCTTGGTCCTGGCGTCCGAGCAGATCGCTTCCGCCCTCCGTCGGCACCCGGGCAAGATCACGGTCTTCGTGCCCCACTACGCCATGTCCGGGGGCACCATGATCGCTCTGGCCGCCGACGAGATCGTCATGGACGAAAACGCGGTCCTCGGCCCCCTAGACCCGCAGGTCGGCCAGTACCCTGCGGCCTCCATACTCCAGGTCCTGAAGGACAAGAACCCGAATCGCATCGATGACGAAACCCTGATCCTGGCCGACATCTCCCGCAAGGCCATCCGGCAGTTGCGCGAGAGCGTCTCCGGGCTCCTGGACCATCGCATGGACGCCGAGCGGGCCGCAGAGGTCGCCGCAAGCCTGACGTCGGGCCAATGGACCCACGATTTTCCTATCAACTGCAGCTTCCTCCGCGGAATGGGGATCGATGTGTCGTGCAATCCACCCGACGTCGTCTACCACCTGATGGATCTGTATCCCCAGCTGCCCCAGCGTCGGCCATCTATCCAGTATGTACCGCTCCCGAACGCAAAATCCGAAGGAGATCGGGGTTCACGGGTGCAGTGAGGCAGCGGATTTGCTGACAATGCTCCAATGGAGTGGGGGTGCGGTTGACGCCCACAATGCAGCTGCAGAAGGGAGGAATCATCCATGGCCACTTGGAAATGTCCCGCCTGCTCCTACCTCTTCCGAGACCAGGAGCGGGATTCCGGCGACGATGCAGAACCGCAGCGCTTTGAGGATCATCCCGCAAACTGGATCTGCCCCGAGTGCGGAACCGCCAAGGACAAGTTTGAGAAGATCAAGATAGTAAAAGACTGATCCGGCCGATTCGGGGAACACCACCACGGAACGGAAAGACCCGGTCTCGCGCTGGCACCGACCGGCCGAGCCCATTCATCGTCGGCCCGGGGCGGGCAGAAGTGCACCCCGGGCCAACGTCTCCCCAGGTCTGGATACCACATACGGTCACACAGAAAAACCCCCATTCCTCATTGCAGAATAGGGGTTGATGCTGGTACGCCCTGGAGGATTTGAACCCCCGACCTACTGATCCGTAGTCAGTCGCTCTAATCCACTGAGCTAAGGGCGCACGGTGCGGAGGAGGAGGGATTCGAACCCTCGCTAGGGCTTGTCACCCTACTACAGGTTTAGCAAACCCGCCCCTTCAGCCTGACTTGGGTACTCCTCCACGTCAATTTTGGATGCCACCACAATCCGTAGCAGGTATTAATGCTAGCATATTTTCTGAGTCGATGCAAGGAGCACAGGGACCATTTGGGCGCTGTGTATAACTTGTGGAGACTCTTCGGGCGCCCGAGACTTATCAACATACAATGGCCCTTATCCACACATAAACCCCGAGTTATCAACACTCTGATGGCGCTAAACTGCTCTGAAGCCTTATTCCTTCTTGCATCTCAACTGTGGATAACTTTTTGGCGGAGGGGGTGGGATTCGAACCCACGGAGGGCCTAAACCCTCGGCGGTTTTCAAGACCGCTCCGATCAACCGGACTCCGGCACCCCTCCGCTCGTCAACTTCTATTGTAACGTACATTCGCCAGGCATCAAGC
Organism: Clostridia bacterium; assembly: GCA_003566675.1. GTDB lineage: Bacteria > Bacillota > Sulfobacillia > SLMV01 > SLMV01 > PWUC01. The sequence continues at coordinate 3,628 of PXCI01000099.1, read as the reverse complement.
CCTTTCTTCATCCAGTGATGACGGTTCGACCCCTCATATAAGGATGAAGATGTTCGGGAATCTGCACGGTCCCATCCTCATTCTGGTAATTCTCGATCAGCGCCGCCACCGTCCTACCCACGGCCACACCACTGCCGTTCAGGGTATGCACGAACTGAGGACGAGCCCCCGTCTCGCTACGAAAACGAATATTGGCCCTCCGAGCCTGAAAGTCGGCGAAGTTACTCACCGACGATATTTCCACGTAATCATTGTAGCTCGGCATCCACACTTCCAGATCATACTTCTTTGTCTGTCCAAACCCCATGTCTCCGGTACACATCAACATCACCCGATAGGGAAGTCCGAGCCGCTGCAGGACAGCCTCGGCATGATGCACAATATCCTCCTGTGCCTCGTAGGACTTCTCCGGTTCAGTATAATGAACCAGTTCCACCTTGTCGAACTGATGCAGACGGATAAGCCCCCGGGTATCACGTCCCGCAGCACCTGCCTCCGAGCGAAAGCAGGGAGAATAAGCGACGAACCGCATCGGCAGTTCATCTGCACTGATGATCTCGTCGCGGTACATGTTGGTGACCGGTACCTCTGCTGTAGGAACCAGGAAATAACCATGATCTTCAATCACGAATACATCATCTGCGAATTTGGGGAGCTGTCCCGTGCCAAGCATGCAACTGCGATTGACGAGAAAGGGTGGCAGAATCTCCACGTATCCGTGGCGCTCAACATGGAGGTCCAACATGAAGTTGATCAGACCCCGTTCGAGGCGGGCACCGTCATTTCTCATTAGGCTGAATCTCGACCCCGCGATTCGGGCTGCCCGTTCAAACTCAAGGATTCCCAGTTCGACGCCCAGATCCCAATGGGCCTTCGGTTCAAAGGAAAAAGACCTGGGTGTCCCCCAGCGCCGGACCTCAACATTATCCTCCTCTTCTTTGCCAATGGGCACGTCAGGGTGAGGAATATTTGGAATGCGAAGCATCGCATCGTCAATGCTGTCCTGCAGCTCCGTCACCCTGGTTTCCAATTCGGATATCTTCTCATTGACAGATCTCACCCGCAGGATCTGTTTCTCTGCATCCTCACCTTCTTGTTTTAGGACCCCAATCTCCTTCGATGCCTTGTTTCGTTCAGCCCGCAAGATCTCGAGCTCGCGAAGTGCCGTTCTCCAGCCGCCGTCCCATTCCAGTAGCAGATCGATGTCGACACCCTCTTCTCCCTTAACCCGCATGGCCTCTTTCACGGCCTCAGGTTCATTGCGAATGCGATTCATGTCAAGCACCACTGTCACCTCCGTGGGGTTTGTTGACCCGGATCATCCTCTCCAGACTCTCTAGCAAGGGAGCTTCTGCCAAGCCATTTTCGGTGATCACACCGGTGATCAATTCGGCCGGAGTGATATCAAAGGCAAAGTTAACGGCCCGCACCATATCCGGCGCAGTCTGCTCCCCCATGAATTGCGTGATCTCCGCCGGATCTCGCTTCTCTACCTCCACACCAGAACCATAGGGAGTGTCAAGATCAAGGGTTGAAGTTGGGGCAGCCACATAGAAAGGAACCGAGTTCTCTCTAGCCGCCAGGGCCAGTTGATAGGTGCCGATCTTGTTTGCGGTGTCCCCGTTGGCCGCAACTCGGTCTGCGCCCACCACGACCGCATCGATATCACCTCGCTGCATCAGCATGCCCGCCGCACCATCCACGATCAATGTGACGGGAATCCCATCCCGCGTAAGCTCCCACGCGGTAAGCCTGGCTCCTTGAAGATAGGGCCTGGTTTCGGTGGCGTAGGCCTGCACATTCATGCCAGCGTCATGAGCAAAGCGGATCACACCTAGGGCCGTGCCGTAGCCCCCCGTTGCTAGGGCCCCGGCGTTGCAGTGCGTCAAAATTCGATCTCCATCTCTGAGTAATGCCGCTCCATGTCGGCCAATGCTACGATTAGTGAGGATGTCCTCCTCATGCATCTTCTGGGCCTTGTCAATCAGCGCGCCGTATAGATCACCAACCCCACCTCCAGTGCCGACCGTCTGAGCAGCGACCTCCAACTGCTGTTTCACTGCCCAGCTCAGGTTGACCGCCGTTGGGCGACTGTCAGTGAGCATGGTGGCAGCCTCAAAGATCCGATCCATATAGGAATGGCGGTCAAGGGGGTCACGATCTCTGTGACTATCGCTGTTCTCTGAATGACACGCCTCCTCATTAGCCAGTTGTCGCGCGGCAAGCGCCATGCCATAGGCTGCTGTGAGACCCAGAGCAGGTGCTCCTCGTACTACCATGTCCCTGATTGCTTCTGCTGCTTCCTCCGGCGTTTCGCATAGATTCCACTGCTCATGACGCGGAAGCAGACGCTGATCCAGAAGGTACAGACCCTCTTGCGTCCATCTCATCGGCGTCAACATCGGGATATCTCCTTTCGCCCGCTGATCAGGTAATCAATCTGTGCTGCGCTTTCTAGGGTCTCAGCATGGAACAGTGCCTGTTGCGGACTCTGTCCCCATGTGATACCCCCATGCCCCCGTAGGATGAGACCCCACGCGCCGAACTGCCGGGCGCAAGATGCCGCCTCACGGGCGAGCTCGCAACTACCAGCTGGGAACGCAGAAACTACGCCAACCGCACTTTCTGCAGCGAAGGCTGCAAACTCCGGCAAGGCAAGGGATGGGCGCCATTGTTTCTCCGGCGCACAGGCCTCAGCCGCCAGGATCGTCCAGGTGCCATGATAGTGAAGAAGTGCCTTCGCCCGGGGAAGAACTCGGTATAGGGCCGCATGGAGCTGGACCTCGGACGAAGGCTGGCGATCCTGCATCCCACCGGAGGGAAATGGCACCACATCCTGGGGTTGTAAGTATCCCAGGGATGTCCCGGAGGCAGAAATTAAGAACTGATTGTCTCCATCTCCATGGCTGCGCACGCTCACATTGCCCGAGGTGCCTGGAGCGAGTCTATGCCCATAGGCGCGGCGGGCTACTTCGACAATCTCACTCACATCGTCATCGTGATGCCGTTGCATACTCCGTGCCCCCTCCATAGCCCACTCAATAAAAAAACCCGTCCCTCTAGGGACGAGCTCTGTGCCCGCGGTACCACCCCGCTTGGTCCGAGCGATAACCCGGACCCATCTTGGGGACGTTATCGGGTCCAACCGTCCGGCTCTGGGCTGTGGGCCCTCACCGGAACCTCCCAGGTGGAAAATACCACTCCAGCGACACCGGTTCACAGCAACCCGGCTCTCTGTCGACGCCAGAAGATACTACCTGATCATGGGTGCATTTGCTATTGTACTTCAATATAATCCAATCTGCAGGCGAATGCAAGGATCACACGAACAGTATTTCCCGGGAAATACCTCGCATTATGTCGAGTTATCCCCCATTCTCGCCAGACCCGAACCGTGCATAAGCCCTCCATATCTCATCGCGCCCTGGTGGCTGAACAGGTATCAGTAGTTCACCGCCGCCCGGAAGCTCACGCCTCAGCCTTATGTCTTCTCCCTTGGTAACTTCTCCAATCACAGCGGCGGCTATTTCAGCCTGAGCCAGATCTTCAAGAACTGAGGCATCCCGAGGCGCTGCAATGAGCAGCGCGCCGCTGGATATCAGGCGCAGGGGATCGAGCTCCATCACCG
>PXCI01000025.1 GCA_003566675.1 Clostridia bacterium | reverse complement strand
CCGCTACCATACAGCCCGCTAGCTCAGTTGGCAGAGCACCTGACTCTTAATCAGGGTGTCTAGGGTTCGAATCCCTAGCGGGCTACACCACGAACCCCCATTCCTTCTTACAGAATGGGGGTTTCTCATTGTTGTTATGATTTCTTGGCTTGACGATCGTGTCACATTGTGTCGCAGGGGACGCTGCGGTGGCTCCGCAGACAATCTCGGAACCACCACATGACCCCTTCTCGCTATGGTCTACAGATCGTAAAGTGCCTCGAACTTCGTGCGCAGGTAGTCGATATACGGCCCTGTGTCGAGTCCCTTGCCCGTCGCCCTATTCATCAACTCCACGGGTTGGAACTTGGCACCGTGATTGTACACTTCCCGCTGCATCCAGTCACGCAGGCCTGAGAAGTCCCCATCGTTCCAGCCGTCACGGAGTCCGGCTTCATCTTTTGTGGCCTTGGCCACCAGCGCAGCCGAGAAGACGTTGCCGAGAGCATACCCCTGGAATCCACCGCCGAAATCCCGTGTCCAGTGCATGTCCTGTAGCACACCTACGGTGTCATGGGGTGGCGTGATGCCCAGGTATTGCTGCATTTTGGCATTCCAGGCCTCGGCCAGGTCCTCAACCTTCAACCTGCCGTTTAGGACGTCACTTTCCAGCTCGAAACGGAGCATCAGGTGGAGGCTGTAGGTGAGTTCGTCCGCTTCTACCCGGATGAGGGAGGGTTGAGCCACGTTGACGGCGCGGTAGAGATCTTTGGGTGTGGCATCGGCAAACTGCGTTGGGAAGAAGGCCCGGGCGATCGGGAGGAAATACTCCCAGAAGTCCAGGGATCGGCCGACGATATTCTCCCAGAGCCGAGATTGGGATTCGTGAACACCGAAAGACACCGCCCGTCCCAGCTCGGGACGACTGGTGCTGGCGTCCATCAATGTTTGGCGAAGGCAACCTGGTGCCCCCTGCATGTACAGTCCGTGACCGGCCTCGTGGATGCAGGCGAACAGGCAGCTGCCCAGATCGTCTGGGCGAATCCGCGTGGTTATTCTGACATCGTCCGGGCTGAAGGTGATGGAGAAGGGATGTACCGACAGGTCGTAGCGGCCCCTCTCATCGAGATCCAGCCCTATGGCTCGCGCGGCGGCCATGCCAAGTTCGAGTTGTTTCCGGGCATCAAAATCGCCTCGTATCAGCGAGGCTCGCTTCTCGGGATCATCGGCTTCGGCCACCTGTGCCACCAACGGGGGCAGCACTTCTCTCAGATCATCGAACATGCGCTCCAGATCGGCAAGACCCAGATCCGATTCTTTCACGGAAACGAAGGCTTCCATGGGATTGTCTTCATGGCCAAGTACCGCAGCCTGCTCGAGGCGGAGATCGACGATGTCTTGGAGGTATGGGGCGAATAGGAGGAAGTCTCTTGCAGCCCGGGCCTCGAGCCAGGCCGGACTGGCTCTGCCGGCTGCCTTTGACATGTGGAAGACCAGGTCGGCAGGTATATCCACAGCCCTCTCATGCAGGCGTCGAACAACACGGATCATGCTGGCGTCGTCGCTATCGTAAGGGAGAGACGCTTCGTGTTCCCCGAGAGTCTCAAGGAGTTCCCCAATCTCCGCGGAGGTCAGTTTCTCGTGGGCGATACGTCGGAGGGTGGACATATGATCCGCCCGGGCCACGGCTCCGCCCCGGGGCATCTGCGTCTGCTGGTCCCAGTGGAGGACAGATATCGTCGAATGGAGATCATCTATCTCCGCCACCCGTTCCCGGAATCGGTCCATCCTCACATTCCGTTGGCTCATCTCAATCGCTTCCTCTCCTGAGCAGCCTGAGTCGGTCAAAGACGATATTCGCTAAGTGACGACCAACTACCTTCCTGGACGGAAGGCCTGAGACCACAGAAACGCGACAGCTGCGATCGGAGGATACAGATCCTCCGCGGAGAAGGTAGATACCGAGGGGATCATTGACTTACACGACGTCCGCCCCCGGATCGTTCGGGCGGCCGAAGATCAGGAGGAGGTACGAGCGCTATGAGAATAGCCGTGGCTGGTTTTGCCGATGAGACTTGCACGTTCTGCCTGGAACCCACCACCGAGGAGCGTTTCGAACCGGCAACTTTACGAGGAGAAGATCTACTGGAAGATAACCGTGGAATACCCAACTACATCAATGGATACATCCGAGGGGCGGAGGCAGAGGGAGCGGAACTGGTGCCGCTGGTCTACGCAAAGAAGGCTCCAGGGGGATTTCAGAGCTGGCTCACCACCCCCTGTTTTGACAGGTACGCCGATGAGATAGCTGATCGGTTGAGAAATGCCGGACCGCTCGACGGTGTGCTGTTGGCGCTGCACGGCGCTATGGCGGTGACCGGAGTGCCGAAACCGGAGGCGGAGATCGTCCGTCGCGCTCGTGCGGCGGTGGGGGATGACGTGCCCATCATGGTGACGCTGGATCTTCACGCCAATGAAGATCACGAGATGGCCGAGGTAGCCGACGGCGTCTTTGTCATAAAGACCTATCCTCACGTGGATACCCAGGAGACCGGTGAGGCGGCAGCGCGCCGCCTGATCCAGGCCATCAGGGGAGATATCCACCCCGTAGTCACATGTCGACGTCCGGGAATCGTTTCAGCCAGCATCTTCCAGGCAACATCCTACCGACCGATGAAGGATCTTCTTGAACGCTGCCGACAATGGGAGGAGCGAGAGGAAAACCTCCTGTATCTGGCCGTGGCGCCGGGATATGCTTATGCCGACGTACCAGACATAGGAATGTCGGTCTGGGCTGTGGCAGATGGTGACGAGGAACTGGCTTCCAGGGCAGCTCAAGACGTGTCGGATCTCGCCTGGACCCT
>PXCI01000275.1 GCA_003566675.1 Clostridia bacterium | reverse complement strand
GTATGAGGGCAACTTTGATGAGGTCCCGACGAGGGATCTGCGACCTCTGTCAGGGAACGTGCTCAAGTATCTCAGGCCAGAACAAGCTGTGCAACTCAACCTTGTGTGATGTTTGACATGGACACTTCGGAAGCCACGGTAGCTCCGCTGTTTCGCGCACCATCTGCGTATCTCACCATCTCAGCCTTCCTCAAGGAGCTTGCAGAGCAAGGCCTGCCACTTCCCGAGAAGCAAGTTACTTGGCGGAGGAAGAGCGGAGTAGTGGGCCAGCATCAGATTCCTCCGGAGTTGCCCTTCGGGCGAGTCAAGGGTTATGGAGCCCGCCTCGTGATCAGCAAGCAGGAAGCGACTCGATACATACAGCGACTGCGAGAACAGTCTGTGACCATAACCTACAAAGATGTTAAGAGCGTTGTTGAGAGCTATGATGAAGTGATGCTCAAACCTGCGAGAGCAGCTATTAGAGCTAACAGGAACTTCACCGGTAAGATCGAAGATGAGGTAAGGGGGAAGCTAGTAGAGTGGGGGCTGGCTAAGTATGCGTACCAACGAGTGGGTCTTGAGTTGGTTATTGACTTTGCCCTCATCACCGTGAACACCAGGAAGCGAGACCAAGGGGATTTTGTCAGATGCCTGGTGAACGGCAAGGACGTGGAGATCCCTGATCACCTGAAGCTGTCGATAAAATCAACCTCCGGCAATCTTCTGGCCGTACCGGAGATCGAGACCACATGGGAAGGCAGTTGGTTCGCATTAGCCAAGCTTCATATTGATGACAAGTTTCTTTATGAAGCGATAAAAGCCGGCCTGGGTCTTGTGGATTTGGACTTCGACAGGAACCTGGGCTGGTTTGAGATCAGAGGATTCGTGTCCAAGAAGGACTTCACCGATTTAGGCGTGAGCTTCAAGGGCGTCAACCTTCCCCAGCCGTTTCGAATGCCCAACGACTTCGGCAGGCCGAACTACATCATGCTTCCTGTTCAACTGAACCAGAATCCGGACGACTTTCTAGATCTGCTGAGGCAAATCAAAGACTCCGCGTTTGAGGCATGCCACTCGTAGACGATGGACAACCTAACCAGAGAGCAGCGAAGTCGTACCATGTCCCGCATCCGTAGCTCGGGGACCAGACTGGAGCAACGTTTTTTCCTCCTTCTCAGGGAGAATGACATACAGTACGCCATGCACCCCGACATCTATGGAAAGCCCGACTGCCAGATAGGCGACAATCTGTTGATATTCGTCGACAGTGACTTCTGGCACGGCTGGAACTTCAGTAGGTGGCGGAGCCGATTACCCCAGGAGTATTGGGTTGCCAAGATAGAACGGAACAGGAAGAGGGACGCCAGCAAGTTCCGAGCCCTACGCAGGCGTGGCTACAAGGTGTTGCGTATATGGAGCCACGAACTGAGCACTCCTCATAAGGTAATCGATCGAATCACCTCTGCCATGGCCGCCACTCGACAGTGTTGACTCAGCCTCGCACCCGTGAGCCTGGGGTGAAGCTCGCTGAACCACACGCCCTCTTGGAAGCTGTCGTAGTACAACTTCAAATCCATACCTCGCCGTCGTTCACCTCAAAGAGCAACCCCGGATAGTCTTCCGGCTAGTATCCTGCGCTTATCGGCTTCTTCAGGACCTCTATCACCTCATCCAAATCGGTTGTGTTCTCAACTATGATGGATGCGCAGTCTCCGCCGTAGAATTTCTGTACGGTCTCGGGTTCGCTGCGCACGGGGTGATGCTTCACAGTGGCACGGATTGTGGCCTCGGGCAGCATGATCGTGATCCAAACACCCTTCTTCTTGCGAACATACAGATAGGCGAAGTTCTTCTTGTGCACTATTGATATATAGTATTTTCGGGGGTTGAACCTCAGATTCGGGTTGAACGTCAGCATCCTTGACTTTATGGCATGGTATATGTCCCTCACCTTCTGGTCCGTTCCTTGAAGATGGTATTCTTCATCATGTGGCACCTCGCCGGGTTCCTGCTCCTCAGTCTTGACACCGGGCCTTTCGCCTAGCTCTACACTCTCGAAGTCCGGTGACAATGACAGGATTCTCTCTTCGCCACACCGATGCTCTCTCAATATCAGTGGTCTTACCATCTTGTTCCACTCAGTGTATGTCTTCAAAATCTCGGGCAGCTCAGGCTTCATGTCGTCCATTATCAGTAGTATATTCTGGCTATCATCAGCTGCATCCTTCATGAACTTGAAGATCTCTCTATGCTTCAGAAAGCGCTTGAACTCTTGTTCCAACTGCTTATCAGCTTGAACGACGGGAAACACCTTTTCGATCAACTGGCTACGCGCTTGAGCATTCCTAAAGAAGGCGATGAACTTGGTCACCTGTGGGAAGATGTGCCTATAGAAGTCGTGCTTTGCTAGTTCAACCTCGACTAGGTAGAAGTCAGGGCTATCTATGTTCTTCAAGTCGAATAGAAGCCCATCAGGGATACTCATACCAAGCGCCGCAGAGCTGATCCGCGCTTTCAAGTCGATGTATATAGTGGATGCGCCAAACAGGAGTTTCGCACTACTCTTGATAACGGTTTCAAACTCCCTTTCCGAGGCATGGTTGAATTCTACGAATCTCTTGCCGTTGTGAAAAACCACAGACCTCACAATGATACCTCCAATCCAGTTCCGTATTTCCTATCTACATCTGAATATGGACTCGCCCTGGGTTCCCCTGCATTGAGTTCTGCAATGCAGACCTACACCGCCTCCTGTCCCCAGAGCATAGCGCGTTCTGGGGCACCATGTCGGCCAGACTCCTACACACCGTCAGGGCTGCCTGTTCTAGCCCGCAGGGTGACGCTCGCCCGGGCACCGTCCTCTTCCTC
>PXCI01000314.1 GCA_003566675.1 Clostridia bacterium | reverse complement strand
TCCATGGCATCGTGTACACTCAGATTGGAGCACCGACATGTCACATAGTGATCGGACGGAAGCAGGCTTGGGCTATAGGCCAATCGCAGTCCGGCCGAGTGCTGCAGACCGAGGAGAGCCTGTTCCAGACTTACAGCACGGACGTCGAGGTTGGCATTCTTCCCCAGGATGTCGACTCCGGACTCCCTGTCTGCCGAGCTTGCGGAAGCAAGCGATGCGGGAATGTGACTCTGGGAGGGCGACAACTCTGCCGGTATCACCAGAGCCAAACTTAGTAGCAAGGTCGCAGGGAGAAGGACTCTATTCATTCGGGCCTCCAGCATGGGGAAACAAAAAACCGGCCAACACCCACTACAATCAGTCCGCGCACCAACCCTTTACGGTGGCAAAATTACAAAAAGCCACTTACAAATAAACATTTCTCATATCAACCCGATTATCATCCATCACACACTCCGCCCCAATAACGCCACACAGCACGGCAAACAAGTCATCCAAGGACGCGTCCGTGAATGTAGCAGTGATGGTTAATTCGGAAAGTGAAGGATCGTATGAAACAGATATGCCATACTGATACTCAATCTCCCGAGCCGCCTGATGAAGGGGCGTCTTCTGGAACACCAGGGCATTGCCCAGCCAGGCAAGGTGCTTGGAGACATCCTGGACCGCCTCCGTCTCCAGCTTCCCTCCACGAATTGAACGAGCTAGTTCACTCGGTCTCAGTTCCAGAGCTTCTCCACCGCTGGAAATGGCTACGGACCCGTCCACAACGAGGACCCGGAACTCGTCGGAGTCTGCACGAACCTCGAAACGCGTCCCCAGCACCCGAGCCTCCCCCCACTGCGTCACCACCCGAAGGGGGGTATCAGTCCCGGGTTGGACGCCGAAATAGGCACGGCCCTCCAGGTTGACCACCGTCTCTCCCGGGCCTTCCAGTAGGTGAATGCTACTCCCCGGACCGACGCGGATCGTGGCCCCATCTCCCAGGGTCACGGTTGCCCGCTCTCCCTGTCCGGTGACGATCTGTGCGGAGGCCAGCACGGGCTGGCGTGAGTCAGTGGCCCCACGACTCAGCGCCACAGCGAACCCCAATGCCATAAGCGAGGCAGCAAGCGCACCGGCGGCGATCCGCCTGAAGGGAACCCTCGATAGTCGACCCCGTGAGAGTGAGGCACCTAGCCCCGGGGTCGGAGCGTGACCTGAATCCCGGGCAACATCAGTTCCGGGGAGATTCTGCGCCTCGGCCCTGGCAATAACTTCCTCCACGGAGGGTTTCTTCAGGAAGGAAGCCTGGCCCTGAGCCGGTGCAGGCGCCTGAGCGTCTTCCCAGATTTCCCGCAAATCGGCTAGGGTCCTGGCATGTTCTTCGTTTTCCGCAAGCCATTCTTGAATCACTCGCTCCTGATCTTGATCGGAGTCATTGCGCAGGTGCGCGATGACGGCTTCGAAGGGCGTCTTCATCTATCGTGTGTCCCCGGAAGTGTGGGTTTGATCTGATTATCAGGGGCGCCGGGAGCGCCGAGTGGTCGGCTTGGATCCGTGCCCCATCTGTAGAGTCAACCCATGATGCGAGGATCCTTACCAATGCCCTCCAATTGGGGCCTCCTTGGCTGCAGTGCCGCCCGACAGGAGGCCCTCAGGCCAACGCCGGGGGCGCGAAACCCTGAATCGAGGCCCGGGACTTCTCCCAACGGACCCGGATCGGAGGCATTTCACCTGAGCCCATGCCACTTTTGATGCGGGAGCAGGTCAACGTGGTGGTCATCGGGGCGGGAGCAGGCGGACTCATGGCTGCCCGAACCCTCATGGCGGAGGGGGTCGACGTCCTGGTCCTGGAAGCCCGGAACCGGGTGGGTGGGCGGCTTCGGTCCCTAACACCGGGGGTGGATCTGGGCGCCACGTGGTTCTGGGCGAATGAACCCCGGGTCCGAGGCCTCATCGGCGAGCTCAGGCTCTCCGTTCACCCCCACTACATTCATGGCGACGGCCTCTATCAGGACCGGCAGGGGGTGCACCGTCTGAACGGAAACCCCATGGAGGGTCCCGCCGGCCGTGTGACCGGGGGTATGCAGGGGCTGGTGGAAGCCATGGCGAGCCGCCTTCCACCGGGGACGATCCGTCTGGGGCACCGTGTCACGACGATTCGCCAGGAGGAGCGCGATGTCGAAGTCGAGAGCGGCCTCGAGATGTCGTCCGACAGGGAGAAGGAAGGGTGCGCTGCTCCGCCGTGGTTCTGGCCATCCCGCCCGCGTTGGCGGTTCGGACCATCACCTTCGAACCCGAGCTTCCTCCCATGGTCCTGCAAGTCGCCGCCCACACGCCGGTCTGGATGGGCGCCATGACGAGGGTGGTGATCCGCTTCGAGCGGGCGTTCTGGCGCAGCCTCGGGCTCTCCGGGGCCGTCATGAGCCACGTGGGCCCCATGCGGGAGATCCACGACATGAGCGGCCCGGAGGGAGGGCCGGTCGCGCTCTTTGGCTTCGTGCCTCCGGTGGCCCCCGGCGGTGCGCTCCTCCCCCTGGAAAGAATGAGGAGCGCGGCCGGCCCCGAGGCCCCTGCCTCCGTCCAACCCGGTGAGGTGGGGGCGCAACTTGCGGCCATCTTCGACTCAGGGATGCCCGAGCCATTGGAGATCCTCATCACGGACTGGCGCACCGAGCCCTTAACTTCGCCCACCGGCTTGGAGTAGCTCCAGGCGTACGAGACTTTCGGCCACCCCATCTAACTCGATCCAGTCATGGATGGGCGAATCCACTGGGCCTCCACCGAGACCTCCCAGGAGGCTGCGGGCCACATCGAGGGAGCGCTTGCCGCGGGAGTCCGGGCGGCGCGGCGGATCCTGACACGGGCCT
>PXCI01000037.1 GCA_003566675.1 Clostridia bacterium | reverse complement strand
CCTTCCGGGGCCAAAATTACCCGCAGATGATCACCTTCATCCCGCGCTGAGCCGGCGCCCGCTCGGCAAAAATCACCGTTTCACCCTTTTCCGGACAGGCACTATTCTAGCTGGCAGTCCTTAAAAGAAAGAAGATTATCATGTCAAAAGGAAATCCGTTTCTTCGTCAGACGATCGCAGTCTTGCTGGCTTGCGGCCTCATCGCCAGCCTGCTGCCGGGCTTCGCCGCCGCGCAAGACTGGTCCACCCAGGAGGCACGTGCTGCCTGGCTGATCGGGCAGTACGAGGGCGAAAGCATAGGTTTAAACGCCAAGTTCGGAGCTGTGCCAGCCCTTGCGCGGCTCGCGCTGAATCCCAACGATGCTTACGTGATCGACAGGATTTCCCGCTACTATGATAATGTGCCTGAAGGGAGCAACGGTGAACAGTTCACCTACTTTGGCGTGGCCTGGGTGCTGGGCAAGTACTGGGACAAGTTCACCCCGGCACAACGCGACCACCTGAAGTCCAAACTTAAAGGCTTCAGCGATCTCCTGGGGCACGGCACCGAGAACCATGCCATCATGAAGTGCGTCGCCGCCTACCTCTTCGCCCAGTACTGGCCTAACGAGAGCGGGTGGCTGCGGGGCACGAAAAACACCGCGGAGGTCATGGAAACGGCCCGCGGGAGATTGCTGTCGGTAGTCAAGGGCCTCTACGACGCCGGATACGCCGAAAACCTTTCGAACAACTACATGCCGACCCATATTATGGCCTGGCTCGCACTCTACGAATGCGCCACGGACCCCGAGATAAAAAGCGTGGCCAACGCGGCGCTCCACTTCCATCTCGCCAACGCCGCGGCCAACCAGTTCGAGGGTGTGGGCATCACTCCCGCGAACCGCGATTATTCCAGCGGTACATTGAATGCGCATTCGGTTGCAATGCCCGGCGGACCCAGTATGCATTGGTTTCGCTGGTTCTACTGGCCCGACGCGCAGAACTTCACCCCGATTAAAAAAGAGGGCAATGATGGTAGCATGGTCGGCTACGCGGCTGTCTCCAGTTGGAAGCCCCCTGCCGCCCTCAACAGTATCGCCCGGGGGCAGACGGCCCCCTTCGAGCTTACGTCTTCGGCACGCGGATGGATCGCGTATTGGGGAGTCACCGATTCTTCAACACTCATGGGCCAGCCGGGGGAGTTCGTGCGCTACGTTTATCGCGACAAGCTCTTCGCAATGGGAAGCGGATTTGTCCGGTACCAACCGAACTCGTTCTACGTTGACTTCAATGCGTTTCGCGTTATCTACAAAAGCCCCGACAGATTCAACATCATCGAGTGTTTCCATCCTTATTGGCGCAGCAATACGCGTCAATGGGATGGGCTGAACTCGCCCTTCATGCAGATGGCACAGCACAAGGGCACCGCGATCGCCCTGTTCAACATTCCCACCGCCGATCCCTGGGCCGGCCTCGGAAGCTGGCAAGACTCGCGCGACGGCCACTACGACAACCTGATCAAGGAAGCGCTCGTGAGTTATCCGGTCTCAATCGACCAGAAAACCGAGGAGAACGGTTGGATCTTCCTGCGGGAAGGCGACGTTTACATTGCCATCCGTCCACTGAAGGCCTATACGATCGGTGACGATTACGAACCGGGAGCTAAAGCGGTGGCGACAGCACAAGACTTCAAAGTGATCCGCAGCGCCTTCGCGCAGACCGGATTTGTCTTCGATATCGCGACCAGTGAGGAATTCGCCACCTTCGAGGCATTCCGCACAGCGGTGAACCAGAATCCCCTCGAAGTGGACTGGGATAACCTGTCGGTGGCTTATACAAGTGTGGGGGGCGATGCCCTTACGGCAACATGGAACCCGCCAGATTACCAAGCGACGAAAACACGCGTGCTGGTTCGGCCAGACATCACCGTCAACGGCGCCGTGGTTCCGATCGACAGCGATTTCATCAACGCCAAAGCGGTCATGAAATCCCCGTCCGTCAGCTTGGTCGACAGGGTGCTGAGGCTGAAGACGCCGGCGGGACAGTTTGAGATCGACTGGCGGGGGAAGGTGTCCAAGTTCAGCAATCCGTAGTTGAACCCCTCAAAGAAACGTCCCTATTTTTACCGGCAGAAAACATGAACGGAGCTTTACATCCAATGAAGATCAGATCCAACGCGGCGCCAATCCCCAAAGATCGGGACAGGGAACGTCAGTTACTTTCCCGGCGACGGTTTTTGACGAGCGCCTCTGCTTTGGGCCTTGCCAGTCCGGCGCTTCGGGCCCCGGGTTCCCTCGCCAAGCTCGGGATGACACCATGGGCCGCTGCGCGGTGACGGCACGGCTAGCTTGAAAGGAATAATCAGCGAAGTTTACGACTTGTTTCTCTCAACCCCACACGACAGGACGAACCATGCTCGCACCATTCAACCAGCCAACAACCCTTCAAACAGGAGCACGAACCATGTTCACCACACCAAACAACAACTGGAAGCGGTTCGCCTTGGCCTTGCTGGCCCTGGCGGTCCTCACCCCGCAATCGCAACTGATGGCGGCCAATCCGACGCTATGGGAACTGGCGAACGAAAATAAAGATGTTTTGCGTATATCTACCTGGATACACGCATATCATGTGGAGACCGAAGAAGGCCTGAACAGCGCTATAGACTGGTGCAAAAAAACAGGGGTCACCCGCGTTTTTCTAGGAGCGTACGATGAAGGAAGTAAAGGAGAACTTGCGGAACGCGAAACACTGGAAAGGGCCAGGGCAGAATTTGAAGCCGCCGGAATTGAAGCCGCAGGCCTGATCGTCACCAAGTGGATCGGGGAACTATCTTCGCACAGCTCAATGGCCTCATGTTATACCAGCTGGGAAACGCGTAAAGAGCTT
>PXCI01000067.1 GCA_003566675.1 Clostridia bacterium | reverse complement strand
TTCTCAATAATCGTTGTTCCCCGGGCCAGAACTGCCGCTAACATGATGTTGATGGTGGCACCCACGCTCGCCACATCCAGGTAGATGTGGGCTCCCTCAAGGCGAGAGGCCTCAACTAGCACCTCACCGTGTTCTATGCTGACCTCGGCGCCCAACGCTCTGAACCCCTTGAGATGTTGATCTATGGGGCGCTGGCCGATGTCGCATCCTCCAGGCAATCCGACCCGGGCATAGCCAAAGCGGCCCAGGAGGGCACCCAGGACATAATAGGATGCGCGAATGGTCTTCACCAATTTGAGAGGTGGACTCTTTTCGGGGCTAATCTTCGAGGTATCGATTCGCATCGTACCGTTGCTCGGCTTCTGCACCGTAGCTCCCAAATTTCGCAGAATACTGCTGTAGGTGGCAATGTCACTGATGGCCGGCAAGTTGCTCAGGGTGGTGGCACCGGATGCCATCATTGTTGCAGGAATCACGGCCACCGCAGAATTCTTGCGTCCCCCGATTTGCACCTCACCGTGCAATGGATTGTCACCACGAACTATTAGTTCAGCCAAAGCGTGTTCTCTCCCCACCTCAGTAATAGTATTCGCAAGTTTACATTTTCCCTACAGACCTCTGGAATCCTTCCTCTGTCCGCATCAAAATTTCCGGAAAGACAGAGAGATTATGTCATAGAGACCACTCAATGGCCCCGGTATAGGCGTTGATAAATACCAGGACCCCGTTCTCCAGACGTATACGCCACACCGGATCTGCAACCCATTGTTGCTCAGAACTCATACCGGCGTAGTATCCCAGGGAGACCTCCACAATGGCAGCCCTCTCATCGCCAGCAGCGGCAGATATTCTCTGTATATTGGCCGAGATTGCCAGGGATGCCGAAATTACGTCCCTAGCACGACCGGTGTAGCCTAAAGCATTATACCACAGATGCTGATAACCTCTAACCTGATCTCCCTGCACTCGAACCGTGATTCCGCCGCCATAGATGGGCCAATCCCGATGTTTCTGGAAGTAAAATGCAAAGAACTGGTTCGGTCCAATCCGTCTAAGGTAATCAAATTCCATCCCCGGTAGACCCAGTCGCCCGTCAGACAAAAAGGAATTGGATACAGACTTCGCTTCCTCCGGCGAAAGATCCATCCCGCCGGGAAGATGGGTCCGTTGATAACGGACTGCTCCAGATGCACCGATCACCAGTACCGCATCATCGGTCTGATGGCCGCTCAAACGCCCCCCGATGATCACTGGCTCCCCCTCGTCGGACGCGAACAGGGCCTTACGCAATTCCTCTACCTCGGGCTTCCGGCGCGAGAGTGTCAGCGAATACATCCTGGGAGTGTCCGTGGGCAGATCCTCTTTCAGCTCCAGGCCCACTTGCTCCAACTGCTCTGCCAGAGCCACGGACTCATCCTCAGAACGCTTGAGGACCTCGACCAGAAGGGGCGTTCCTCGTTGGTCCTCCCACAATTGATGACCCAATATTAAATTGCCCGCAAAGAAGCATATTATAAGGATTGTCTTCGCCCTTGGCCAGTCCATTTGTACCACCGATCATGGTAATTATTGCTTAGTTATGATTTCGCCGCTCACCGCGTCGACCAAGTACTGCCCTGCCTCGCCCAGATCCACCCACCAGGCGGGTCGGACAATCTGGAAGTCGCGACTCTGTTCTGATGGATAGTGAACCAGGTTGACCCTCTGCACGACAGGCTCAGCTCCATCTCTGTCAACCTGCTGATAACAGCGCTCCACGGCACTGATCGGAGTAATGGCCAATGAGCGCTGCACCTTCTCGGCGGGACGTAACAGGGTAAGGGTCGCGCGGCGCACACCGTGCTCATCTACCCGGACGGACACAGGTCCTCCGGGGGCCACAAGATAGCTCTCTGAGAATACCTGGGAAAAATGAAACACATACCCATCTAGATGAGCGTCAGCATCCTGCTCCCCCCGGGAATAGGTTGGCTGCACTTGCATCAGCCGCAAATCATCGGCCCAACCGCCCAATACACTTCGGAGAAAACCCCAGGCCTCCCGCAACATCGCGCCAGCATCCGTTGGGATCTCGCCGATGTCGTGGTCAGGAGGGGTCACGAGAGTATAGGTGAGGATGCCATGGGTGGTTATTCGGAGGCTTCTGTAGCCGTCAGTGTAGGTAGTGGAGCGATCCGGTTCACTGCGCTGGCGCACCGCAGCCAGGTCGGAAAATATGGACACCACATATTCGGTCGCATCAGACAGGACCGATTCTGCCATGTAGGTTGTCACCTCAACATCCATCTCAGGGATGCTCAGAAGTGGGGAGAGCACCAGTTCCCGCCAACCAAGAAAAAGCACCCTGGGCTCGCCGGCTTCCTCCTCCGCCTTCTGTCTTATCCTGGAAGCCCAGAAGGTAACCGCCAGGGTCTCGTATCCTCCAAGTTCCTGGTTCCACACAGGCGGGAAAATGCTTCCCAGTTCCATATCGTCCACGAGCCCATCGAGCACTGTCCACTCGGTATGATACCAGCCCTGAGCCGTGGGGATGTAGAGGTTCATCATCCCATTGGTGGTAAGGAAGAAATATAGCCTATCCATCATCACTGACGGGAACCCCTCCCCGGCACCAAGGGCCTTCATCCACAGGTTCATTGGAACCGGCCCGGGCAGGAGAACGGTGGCCCCAGGTCGATCGAGCTGGCGGCGTATGAGGATCTGCTCGAGGCCCTCGTCATCCCATATGCGCTGTATGTCCCCGCGTTGCAAGCTCGCAACAATATACTCAAGAATCTGAGCGGTTTCGGAGTCTTCTTCGGAAGACGCAAGGCGATGGGCTCCCGTTCCATCGTGATAGATCACACTCACAGGCTGGAAGAGATGCGTGGGTATGTGCTCACGAAGATCAATCCCCTCGGCGTCAATGAGTACCGGAGGCAGTGAGGAGGTAGGCGCCGTTTGCAGCCATAAACGGACGCTGAGAAATGCTAAAGAAAGCACAAGAATGGCCAAAATGATGCTCTTAGCCATCTCGAGTGTGTTCTCATTTATCTGGCCCTTCAACGTCACCCTCCCCTTCGTCATGCACCGGCAGATACAACTCAATGGTGGTGCCCTCACCCTCAACACTCTGCGCCCATATTTCTCCGTCATGGGACTCGATGATTTCCTGGGCAATAGAAAGCCCGAGCCCTGTCCCGCCACTGACACGAGAGCGGGCCTTGTCGACGCGGTAGAATCTCTCAAAGATTCGGGGCAGGTCCTCCATCGGAATGCCCACACCATTATCAGACACAGCGACATAGACCCGGTGATCGCTGTACCTCCAGGTCACACGGACCTGTCCCCCCTCGGGCGTGTACTCCACCGCGTTGGTAATGAGGTTGACGAGAACCTGTTCAATGCGGTCCCGGTCTCCGTGAAGAGCGGGCAGGTTGGAAATTCCGCGGTAACCCAGGGATACTCCCCGGGCATCGGCCCTTGGGGCCAGGTTGCCACAGGCCCGGTCGACGAGGTCCGGTAGGGAGAAGCGATCTTCCTCCCACATCATCTCATCAGAATCGATGAGCGAAAGGTCAAGCAGATCTCGGACCAGCCGCGTCATGCGATCGGTCTCATCGAGCACCACCCGCATAAACTGGTCACTAACCTGGGGATCGTGAACAGCTCCCCCCATCAGGGTCTCGATATAGCTCTTCACCGTTGTAAGGGGTGTCTTTAACTCGTGGCTGACATTTGCCACGAATTCCTTACTGCGCTGCTCTGCCTGTTCCTGTTCCGTCACATCCTGCAGTACCATCACCATACCCCGCGGAAGGTCACCCTCGACCTCGGGGAGAATTGCCGCGAGGTGGGCCCGGATCACCCGGTTGGAGTTCTCCAGTTGAAAGCGCAGCGTGATATCTTTTCCCGAGCGCATCGTCTCTTCAAGGGGCGACTTCAGAGCAACACCGGGCAAAAGATCGCCTATGGACTGGCCTTGCATGTTCTCAGGGTCCTCGTTCAGGATCTCCCCAGCCCGGGGATTGCCCAACATGATTTCGCCCTCCGGGTCCATGGCCACCACCCCATCGGCCATGTTCCCCAGGACCACTTCAAGTCGTCGCTTCTCCTCGGACACATCAGACAGCGTGCGGCGGAGCCTCTTTGCCATGTAGTTGAACATCGAACCCAACTGGCCGATCTCATCGCGAGAGGACACCTCAATGCGCTCGTCAAAATTCCCCGATGCCATCTGGCGCGCCTTCTCGGTGATCGCTCCGATCGGCCCGGTGATGGTACTGGCCAGTACGAAGGCCACACCTCCGGTGACGACAAGGGCCAAGACTGTGGCACCCAGGAGAATGGAGCGAATGTCATGTAGGGTCTGGTAGACGCCGCCCAGGGACGCGTTCAGGTAAAGAACACCGACCACACGACCACCGTCCCAGACCGGCATCGCAAGCGAAAGAACCGGGTCTCGGTTGCCCTCGCGCTCGCGGATCTGCCGAGATGGCTCCCCTTCAGAAAACGCCTGGTCTACCTCGGGGAGAATGATCTGGCTGCCCAGAAGGTTCTCCATTCCAGAGCTGACCGCCATGACCTCGGCGTCGCCGTCGAGAAAAAGAAGATCAAGTCCGGATTCACGACCATAGTCTCGAAGATAGCTGGCGATGTACTCCCTGGGGACCTCTTCGGCCAGGTATCGTTCGAGGAAGCTGACCATCAACCGGGCCTGGCGCTCCACATTCCTCGTGTGGTTCCCCAGGTAGTAGTCTTCCAGCGACTGTTCAACATGCCAGCTGATCAACTGCATGGCCAACAGGATCAGAAGTAAAAAGATCAATGCCAGCCTGGCGCGAAGACTCCTCATCTCCCCCTCCCCCGTTTTCGGGGATGTTCTGGATCACTGCTGCTCATCGGCGGCAAATATGTACCCAACACCCCTTCTCGTGATGATCAGGGATGGACTCGAAGGATCCCTCTCGATCTTCTCTCTGAGTCGGCGGATCGTTACATCCACCGTGCGTACGTCACCGTAATATTTGTAGTCCCACACATCCTGAAGTAGTTGCTTGCGGGTAACGACCTTACCCACCCGCTTGGCGAGGTATACGAGGAGATCGAACTCCCGGCGCGTCAGGCAGGCATCCTCATCATCAACGAAAGCCTGGTACCGGTCCAGATCAATGGAGAGGTATCCCCACTTCATCGCAGGTTCGTCCCCCTCCTCGAGCTCCCCATGGGATCTCCTGAGCTGGGCCCTCACACGGGCCATCACTTCCCTGGGGCTGAAGGGCTTGGTGATGTAGTCGTCAGCTCCGGCGTCCAGGCCGTTGATTACGTCGTCTTCACTATCTTTGGCAGTAAGCATTACCACGGGGACTGCACTCTCCAGGCGGATCGACTCACAGACCTGTATGCCTCCCCTGCCGGGAAGCATGATGTCCAGCAGGACAAGGTCTGGTTGCATGTCGTGGAAGACCCTCAGGGCTTCTTCCCCATCGTAGGCTGCTGCCGTCTCATAGCCGGCAGCCTTCAAATTGTACTCGAGTATATCAGCAATCGGCTTCTCATCATCTACTACCAAAACTCTCCGGTTCATTGTTTTTCCTCCCCAGATACATCAGCTGCATCAGCAAGGATTCAACTTAGAGACGATGAAACCCTGCACGATGAACAACTCAGTTTATGGCAGGTCGACGCCAGTAGATGCATAATAGATATCGGTTTGAAGCGGCAGACCATGAGTACAGCGTGGAACAGAGCGTTCTCCATCAAAATTTAGAACAGCATGGGGATGGGTGATGAAGACATCTGCCCGCGGACTGCCGGCTGCCGTGAAAGGCCAGGGGTCCACTCAAACCGGCTGCACTACATCGCTCACAATGGGGCCTCCCCATTGCAGTTACATTCCTCGCAGGGCAATGGGGTTCCTCCCTGGTGGGTATCACAGGTTCATCGCCGGCCCCCACCTGACAAGTCCAGCAGCAGCAACTCTCCCTCGCGCCGCAGCGATGTGCCCTTTTCCGCAGAGATCTCAAGGAGATAGTCAAAGATAGAATCGATCTCCGGGCCCTCGGCAGGGACAGCCTGCCCGTCACGAATCCTGAAGGGCACAAATTCAACCTGGCCGGGAAGCACCTGGGCCGGACCCACAAGAACCCACCGCAGGCGAGCGATTACCGTTTCACTTCTGCGCAGGGGAGCCTGGTCGTAGATGAAATTGCCCAGGCTGTACAGGATGGGGCGATCCCGGTGGACCTCCACGCTCTGCAGCACATGGGGATGATGTCCCAGGATCACATCGGCCCCGGCCTCAACAAGCCTCAACGCCAGGTGGCGGTGTTCGGGGGGCGGATGAGGTAAATATTCGGGGCCCCAGTGAATCGAAACGACCACCGCATCGGCCTGGTCCTGTATTTCACGGGCATCCCTGACCATTCGCTCAGGATCTAGGCCAGCCACGCCCGCCAGATCGGGGCCAGCTGCGAAAGTCTCGGGATGATTCCAGTCCCAGAAGATGTCAGCATATTCGGTATATCCCAGGAATGCGATGCGGAATCCCGCCCCCTCCCAGAACAGTGGGAGGTGGGCCTCCTGTTCATCGCGACCCGCACCAAAGGGTAAGATCCCCCATTGGCGAAGTCCGTCGAGGGTGTCGAGCAGAGCCGGACGCCCGAAGTCCAGGATGTGGTTGTTGGCCATGTTCAGCACGTCAATTCCAGTGCGATGCAGAGCCGGAATGCTCTCGGGGTAACCCCGCAACCAGATTCCCTTTCCAGGCAGAGGGTCGCCTAACCGAGAAAGAGGCGCCTCGAGATTAGCAAAGGTCAGGTCGCCCTGGGCAAAGACCTCTGTCGCGTATACGAAGGGGTAATCCTCACCCTTCTCATCCATGACCT
The DNA here is from genome assembly GCA_003566675.1 of Clostridia bacterium. GTDB lineage: Bacteria > Bacillota > Sulfobacillia > SLMV01 > SLMV01 > PWUC01. The sequence continues at coordinate 5,868 of PXCI01000067.1, read as the reverse complement.
CGCGGACGCCCCGGGCCAAGGTGACATCGCCCACGGCATTCATCACCAGCTCATCAGGACGGTTCCCCACAAAGGTGTTGGAGGCGATCTGGTTTGTCGCCTCGGTGATGACGGGCAGGGAAATGCCTCTCCCTTCCGCTCGAAGCTCAAGCCCCTCCACCACGTCAATCTGCCCGAACGTGGCGGCCAGACAGTCTGTTGCTGCCTGGCTCCAGGTAGATTCTCCCTCCCACCAGGGAAGATTGAACTCCACTGCCAGGGTAGCCGATCCAGGGTCGAGGTCCAGCGACAGGATGCTTGTTCCATCGGGGACGGGCCAACCGGGTTCGTCCTCTCGCGAGGCAGTTCCCAACATCTCCTCGAGGAGCGCATGGACACGAGCAGCGGCATCAGCGGGAAGGGGTTCGTCCGTGGATCGGCGCTCCAGCAGGAGGAGATCGTCACCCTCACCGAGATGAAGACGACGTACCAGGTAGAATACGTCAGGGCGAGGTTCCTCTACATCCTCTGCAGTAAACTCCAGGAAGCCGGTGGTCTCTGCCTGCCCGGGAAATAGGGAAGCAGGCAGTAGCAACTGAGACGACGGATCGTAAGCGGCTAATGTGTGCAATACAGATGCTCCAAGACGACTGGCCCGGGCCGATTCATAGTTGAATGTCAGATGAACAGACACATCCGAACCACGCTGGAACACTCGGACCAGGGGAATGTCGCCCGCAGGGATCTCCTCAACGGCGGCATGCGCATGCACAGCGGTCTCTGCCAGAAGATACCGGTTGGTTGATGACACTTCTCTCGGCCCCCACAGGTTCAGAACACCTCCGCCGGGTGTGAACACCGTAGCGCGGACACCATCATCGTCCCTGACTCCCTCGTACACTGCATGGGGTAGGGACTCATAATACTCACTCACCACGTCTTCTTCGGGCGTCTCAGGAAGAGCGGTCAACAGGGCAAAAGCAAGCCCTGCTAGGAAAAGAAGCAACGGAAGCAACCATAGACGTCGACTCACAGACATGATCATCCTCACTTGTACTCAGTCGGAGAAGAACCCTATGGGATTTCTGGGGACCCCGTTTACGCGTATCTCGAAATGGAGGTGGGGCCCTGTAGAACGGCCGGTATTGCCGGAGTAACCAATTACCTGACCCTGCTCAACCACGTCGCCCACAGAGACCGCAGTACGACTCAGATGAGCATAGACCGTAACGTACTCCCCATTCCCGTGGTCAATCTTGATCATGATCCCGTAGTTGCCTGTTGAACCGGCCAGGGTGACCATACCCTTATCGGCGGCTTTTACAGGAGTACCGATAGGCATGGCCAGATCAATGCCGTAATGGAAGCCTCTGTTTCGCCAGCCAAAACCCGATGTGAGGGTGCCTGAGGCCGGCAGAATGAACTGGCCCGTACCATATTGCGGAACGGTCTTGGTCCCCCGTGCCACGATGTGCGTCACCGGGTCAGAAATCCTCTCCTCGGAGACGATTGCCCGGTCGATTTCCTGGCCCCCTTCGAGTAGGATTCGAACGGTAACGCGGATCTCACCAGGCTTGCCCGCCTGAAGCACCACGCGCTCCCAGGGCCACAGGGAATCGTCGGTCCGGGTCTCTACCCGATTCGGCACGTGCCGGATATACCATCTTTCTTCGTCGCTGCGCAAAGTGATGTGGGGGTCGGCAACGACGAGCTGCAGCTCATCGCCTGGAAATATACGGGAGACATTGGCCCCTGGATTGGCCCGCTCCAATTCGCCCACGCTGAGGCCCGCCGTCTCGGCAATGGCCCAGGCGGTCTCACCCTGTTGGACCTCGTGTAAAATGGTTCGGTCCGTTCCTCGAAGAAGGATCTGCTCAACCTTTTCTGGATCAACGATCGTGGCTGGATCAGCAGGAAGCGAAATGAACTTGACCTCTTCGACAATCTCGACGGAGTGGACAGTTGTCCGTTCGTCAGAGGCGCGCAGGTCGAAGTGGTTGGCAACAATCTTGTCAAGAATCTCCTGGGCGTCCCGTTCGTTTGCTACCACGGCCACCTGTTCGCCGCCAATCTCGATGCCTACGGCGTGGGTGACGATGTTCAGACGATCCTGCAGATCGCGCTGGAGAATCTCAGGGGGAGTCGGATCTGGGGGCTCGGAGGAGACCATGGCCACGACCTGAATGTCCTCCTGGATCCTGACCTGAAAACCGGTCTCTATCGCCCAGGTCAGAAGCATCTGATCGAGCAGATCGTGGATCCACCCCGCATCCTGGGTATAGCCTACAAGGGTATCTTCCACGTAAATCTCATGATACTCGATAGACTCGATAGACTCGATATCGATCTCGGGGTGAGTTTGAGTTGTCCCAGCCAGGACCGTCAGTCCCAGGGAGATGAGTGTCACCACCAAGGCAAATAGCAGTGCACGAAACCAGTAAGCCTTCACCCAATCACCCTCCAGGCACTCATAGGTTCACGCTGTCAGGGCAAAAAGTTCAGGGGATTCTGGGGTTGATCATGTACGCGAATTTCCAGGTGCACATGCGGGCCCGTACTTCGCCCAGTGCTTCCCACAAATCCCAGGGTCTGTCCCCGCTCGACCCATGCACCTGTACCCACTGCAAATCTCGACAGGTGAGCGTACCATGTGGTCTTACCGTCGCGGTGATCCACGATCACCAGGTTTCCATAAGAGCCCCTCCATCCGGCAAAAACAACCCTGCCTCCTCTGCTGGCAGCAACCGGCGTACCGGTGGGTGCGGATATGTCAATACCGGTATGGAAGCTCCCCCAGCGGGGCCCAAAGAATGACGTGATTCGACCGCTGACGGGCCAGAGCCACAACTCTCCCCTGGCAGCCAGTACGGCCTCCCGGGCCGGACGGGCGTAGGGAAGGATGATCTCTTGACCCACGGTAAGGTCATCTCCGGACCGAATGAAGTTGACCGCCAAGATGTCTTCACTGTTGATCCCATATGCGTCTGCGATGTCAGCGACCTCGTCACCCGGGTCCACGCGGTACAGGAGTCCAGGCATGTTGAGCACACGAAGGAGTTGGCCGGGCTGCAGCCTGTTCGCATTCGACATCTCGTTGATGATCGCCAGACTGTCCGGATCCGTGCCGAAGGCGCTCGCTATGTCCCAGATGGTATCTCCGGACCTAACCTCATACTCGACAATCTGAGCCTGTAGGGGAGGGAGCAGGGGTTCTCTATCATTGACAGGAGGAGGAGGAATGAAAATTGGAGGGGTTCGCAGGGTTCGCAAGGATGCAGCGGCAGCTGGCGCTGCCAGAGCCCACACCAGGGCAAGGGCCAGACATAACACAACCCCCCTGGTGAACACCTTTCTGGTGAGTCTCACCGTAGACTCCTCGTACCGATTAGGTTGCTCACTACACTTGCCGCTAACCATTCCCACCCCCTGTGTATCGGACCGTCAGAGTAAGGAGAGACCTATTATAACAAACATAGCCTTTACGTAATGATGTTACTATATCAGAGCTGCTACTTGAGTGAAAGCTCCGAACCCTCAGGTCAGCATGTGGTCGTTCTCTGCACGGTACCGCCTCGCTCAGAGCGCAAGACCACCGTCACCTTCGGCTCACTCTTGAAGACAACGGTCCACTTCAATCGGGCAGCGCTCCTGCTCTGTTCGCTGTAACGCTGATAGACCGGCTTCTGGGCCCGCCCATATCCTTCGAGAAATCCGATCTCTGTAATCCTGTCGCCCGTGAGAAGCCTGGCCCCTTCCGGCAAGATCAGTTCGACAACATCATCCCTCACAGCGCCCTGTTTTTCGGCCTGCTTGCTAATGCGTGTATCCAGGTAGCCGTGATTGCTCACCAGGGCGGAGATCACGAAGCCGCCCCCCACGGGGGAAAGGGTAACCTCATCGATGTGCACCTCGGGGAGGCCCAGGGCAAAGACCAGGGGAAACTGGATATTCTTGTGACACTCGGCGGCAAGAAGATGCCGGGGCGGATTCTGACGACACTCCTTCGTCACCCAGCCTCCGATTTCCACGTTGCCCAGCTGGGGGTGGTCAAAGGAACGCCACGGGACGAAACCTTCGCCAGCGAGCTCTCGATCATTCCACTGCAAAAGACGGAGTTCGAGTTCTCTCCTCTTGTCCGGAGCCATCCTTCGCATCTGCATGGGATTCATTTTCATGTCGGGAGCCGCCCGTCCCACCACGTCCCAGAGCTCGGGAGTGAATCCATACACGCCCCGATGCTCCCAGGTCCAATCATCCAGCACACCGGACCATATGTCGCCGTAACAGCAGACCACAGGATATCCGGTCACATCCGTCCCCCAGCTGCCAATGGTCTCATAGGCGGCCATGTCGTCACGGTCGAATTCATCATCCCTGATGGTACTGTGGGGACGGAACAGAACACCGCCGGTCGTATGGTAAACGAGAACCCCTCCTATGTTCGGATGAGCATTGATAAATTCCACGAGGTTGCGGGTCTCCGGCTCGGAAAGGGGAAAGGGGCCCGCGCCCTTCGTTGTCGGACTGTATCCTGCGGGGAAGTTGCGATTCAGATCAAGGCCGTATTCCACCGGCACCGGACGGAAGGGAAGTTCCACGGGGTCTGCAACCTCTCCGCGGTCATCCATCACCATGCCTTCACTGTAGACATGGTAGAAGGGACCATCCAAGTCGGAAGGCGTCCTTTCCACCATGAGACGGGGGTCATCAGTATCCACTTTCCAGGCCCCACGGTCATTGTCCACGACTCGCATTAGGAGAATCTGGCCATCTCCGTCGATGTCCATTGCGTGTAGGCCCGGAGGATCCTCATCGCAGCGATATTCGGGGTAGACACGCACACTGCTGCGCAGAAGCTCCGGTGTGGTCAGGTACTTCTCTGCACCATCAGGATTCGCCCTCGGGATAATGTAGAAGGTGCGGGTTTTGAGCAATTTCTCCACCCGGGGATCTCGGGACCAGTTCGAAACCAGGTACTCGACGAGGTAGAGACAGGTCATCGAAGCAGTGACCTCGCCGGCATGTATGTTGCCATCCACATAGAAGCCCGGCTTGTGTTCGGGCTCACCTGCAGTGCGATCTGTGACGGTCACCGCCCAGACATCCCGGCCTTCATAGCTGGTGCCGATCGACTCAAGCCTGATGAGATCCGGATGCTCTCGTTCCTTGGTTTTAAGCCACCCGGTCATTTCATCGTGAGTATAGTAGCGGTCAAAGGACACTGCAACCCTCTCCTCCCTGGTGAGTAACTCCATAAATGTTCAATTCACCATAGAAACAAAATGTCCTTCACTGATTGTGGTAGGGGTGGTTATTGGCCGCCACGCCACACCGCCGAACGTGCAAGTTCGCATCCAGTGGCTCAGAAAACCCACTAATCGAGTCGCATTTCGTTCTCACTTCGTTGCTTGGTTTTCCGCCGAAACCTGCACTCCCGTTGTTCTCGGGGTTGTATCCGTGCCCGGAGAAGGTAGCCCTTTGCGGGTTGACAGCTTTATGATGGCTTAATGGGGCATCCAGACTCACTGCGAACTGCTGTTCGGCCCTTCATCCTTTCAGTCGGTATTCAAGAGCACGATACTGTGCCCTTTGCTGCCTGTGCCGGCCCAGATATACGGCCCCATATAGGCCATCTATATGGATCTCGGAAACGTGCCCAGCAGACCTCCCTGACAGCCTTCATGTCATACACCTGCCACATTAACTGCCTGGGGTTCGGGTAGTGGTGGACTTCGTTTTGACCGGCAAAACTTGTCCGCCCAAGACAGATCGAGTAGGGTGACGCCCTGCTAATGAGCCGGGCGTCAGCCCTCTCACAGAACCGTGCGTACGGGCCACGTACACGGCTCATGATGAGCCTATCTCTCGTAGTAATGAGACAAAATGCCG
>PXCI01000332.1 GCA_003566675.1 Clostridia bacterium | reverse complement strand
GTATCGCTCCCCGAGGAGCTGGTAGCCTCCGCAGACCGCCAGCAGCGCAACGCCCTCCTCCACCGCCTCGCGCAGGGCCTCACCTTTCTCCCTGAGATCTCCCCAAATGATCCGCTGCTCGCGATCCTGTCCCCCGCCGACGAAAATCACATCGTAGGCCCCGGGAGAAAAACGCTCTCCCACGGTAAGAGGTTCCACGGTCACATCGAGGTCACGCCACAGGCACCTCTGGTACAGGGCCATGACGTTGCCCTGATCACCGTAGAGATTCATCACATCGGGATACAAATGGCATATTCGCACCTGCACGGTCATCCCTCCCACATCCGTCCCACCAGGCCGCGTTCGACCAGGCTCTTGCGAAGGCCCAGCATTGCCGTGTAGGTGGGCAGAACAAACACCGGAACCTCGCCCCCACCCAGGCCCAGAGCAGCGCCTACGGCCTCCTGGAGATCAGGCTGCACGCGTATGTTGCTCAAAGGGACGCCGGCATACTTCAACCGGACCGCCATGTCCTCTGCACGGAGGCCGCTCACGATGAACTGGATCTCTTCTCTGTCTGCAAAACGGCTGAAGTCCACATCCCACAGCCACGAGATATCCGTGCCGTCGGCCAGGTGGTCGTTGATCGCCAGGAGCATCACTGCAGGTCCTTCAGAGGCGGCAACGGTTCTCAACACCTCGGTGAATCCCACAGGATTCTTCACCAGGGCCAGCATCAGCTCCCCATCGGGAAGGGTAACCCGCTCCATGCGTCCGAATACCCCGGCAAAGGACTCCAGGCCCTCCCGGATGGCATCGAGATCCAGCCCAAGGGCAGCTGCTCCGGACGCCGCAGCCAGGGCATTGTAGGCGTTGTAGGTTCCGGGGATTCGCAGAAAGACCTCCACGGCCTCGCCGGCCGCAGGCAGGTTCGCCTCGAACCGGATGCGCAGACCCGTTCCCTCCGCACCTCCGCCCCCGATAATCTCCCCGGACACGTCGAGGGATGGCTTCTCGAAACCGCAGTTGGAACAGCTGTAGTCCCCCAGATGACCGTAGGTGTTGCGCAGATAGTGGAGCCGGACGCCACAGTCGGGGCAGAACTGCACATCACTGGGCGAACTGCTGCCTCGATCATCCTCGTCCCCGTCGACCGAGGGACGCAAACCGAAGAGCACCGTCTGGGATGAGGAGGACACCTCCCTGGCCAGTCCCGCCGCTAGGGGATCGTCGACATTTATGCACACCCTCCCCGAAGCGTGAGCCAGGGATTCACGCACCAGTGAAACGGTGCGGTCCAGCTCCCCGAATCGGTCCAGTTGGTCTCGAAAAAAATTGGTGATGATGGTGAGCTCGGGTCGCAGCCTGGGAGTGACCAGGGGCATGGTAGCCTCGTCCACCTCGATGACCAGGGAATCCGTTGTCAGTCGCCCAGAGAGGTCAGCGTGCTCGACAAGGGTCGTGGCAACTCCGGAGAGGAGATTCGCGCCGCTGATGTTTCTGACCGTACTCATCCCCGCAGACTGCAGGATGGAACCCAGGAGGGCTGCGGTGGTGGTCTTGCCGTTGGTGCCGCTGATAGCAGCTCTCACGTTTGGAACCGAATCTGAAATCTTCTCGATCAGGGCTGGCTGCAGAATCAATGAGACCCGTCCCGGCAATGTGGTGCCCGAACGACGTACAAGCCTCAACAATTTGATCAGGATTTTGCCCACCGCAACTGCTGCTGTGAGGCGAAGACGCAATGGAGACTCCTCCGTATCCGGGGGGCTATATGTTCAAAATCACCTGAAACAGGCCAAAGAGGATCCAGAAACCCCCGATCCAGGTCCAGTCGCGACGCTGCTTGTTCAGCCGCTCCTCGGCGTCCTCCGCATCTGCGAACTTCTCCTGCATCCGCTCGGTAAACCAGGCAGACCTGGAGATATACAGGCAGGCCCCACCAACAAGAAGGCTGAGCACACCGATCATGCCAGAGGGTAGCATCCTAGTTCCTCCCCAACCTCGCACTGTCAATGAGGTCAAAAAATGAGGTGTCGGGATGGCGAGATTTGAACTCGCGACTTCCGCGTCCCGAACGCGGCGCCCTGACCAAGCTGGGCCACATCCCGACATCAATACCGTATGGTGTAGTGACTTCACCTGTGATGATTCTAACGGTTCGTTGGCCGACAGTCAACATCGGTAAGCCTCAGCCTCAGCGACGCCCGCCTGAGACCCCGCCGGTAGATTATTCGGTTCTCCTCGTAGTCGCAGTGGTCCAAAAAGGCCGAACGATCAACCCATCGCGCCCCGGCCACTTCCCCTTCTGCGGGTTGAAGGTCCCGGCTCCGCGCTCTCGCCAAAAAATAGGTGACACGTTTGCACCGCAGAAGCCCTCGGGACCAGAAGCGATACCGAACCTCACCGAGACCCTCGAGGACATCAACCGAGATCCCGGTCTCCTCCTCAACTTCGCGGGCCGCCGCCTCGGGCGCCGTCTCCCCTGGTTCAATCCCGCCCTTGGGCAACGTCCACCTACCGAAGCGATCCTCTATGACCAGGAGGCCAGACGGGCCGAAAACAACCGCCCCGGCCGCCCTCCCGGATACCTCCTCAACCACCGGGCACCTCCTGCGTCATTCCCACACCTGCGAAACATGCAACACGCGATAGGCACCCTCCCGCAGACGGTCCACCACTTGCTTGGGCTCGTTCGTCTTGAGGCGAACGACTACGTTCCCAAGGCTGAGGTCCTTGTGCACTAACGTGGCAATGCTGGCGATGCTCTGATCGCACGACCTGATGATCTGGGCGATGTCTGCCAGCACCCCAGTCCGGTCCGGAGCGACCAGCGTGATCCGGCTCCCCGGCTCGGTGAATCCCATCATCTCAACAAACATCCTGCCGACATC
>PXCI01000105.1 GCA_003566675.1 Clostridia bacterium | reverse complement strand
GGTGAAAGGCGGGTCGGCAATGAGATTGTGCGGGGCAAAAACAATCATATCGCGGATATCCTGCCGTACCCGGTAACCGCGTTCCTCTTCAGTGAAGAAACGAGAGAGGCGTTCTGGGGAGACGTCTGCCGCGATGTTGGTGGCATAAGAGCCCTGGCGGGCTCTGTCAATGGCATCGCTGTCAAGATCGGTGGCGAAAATTTGAAGCGATAAGTCTGTGATCGTTTCCAGACGTTCCTGAGCTTCTTTGAACATAATGGCAAGGGAGTAGGCTTCCTCTCCTGTTGAACAACCGGCTATCCACGCCCGTATCGGCTGGTTGACGGGGTGGTCTCCAAAAATTGGAGATATGGCCTGTTCTTTTAATTCCTCCCACGCTTCTGGGTCGCGGAAGAACCTGGTGACGCCGATCAATAGCTCTTTGAACAGCACCTGTAGTTCCTGGGGATTATCCTGCAGGAAGCGGACATAGGTTGCGAGGTCGTCAATCTGGTGGATGCCCAGGCGCCGTTCGACGCGGCGGTAGAGAGTATTCTTCTTGTAAAGTGAGAAATCGTGGCCCATTTCTGAGCGCAACAGGACGATAATATTTTCGAAAGCCCTGCGGTCACGGTCTGCCAGGTCTGGTTCGAGCTTCTTAAGGGGCCCGTGTTTAACGTAGGCGGCGATTCTCAAGGGCAGCTCCTCAGCCGGCGCCACAATGTCGACCAAGCCTGTGTCAACCGCGCTCTTGGGCATGCCATCGAATTTCGCCTGAGCCGGTTCTTGCGTAAGAACCGCTCCTCCTCTTTCCTTGATGGCTCTAAGACCCAGAGTCCCGTCGGTGCCCATGCCTGATAGGATGACGCCGATCGCTCGTTCCTGCTGATCATCAGCCAGGGAGCGAAACAAAAAATCAATGGGCAGGCGTAAGCCACGTGGCGCTGCCGGCTCGAAAAGGTGTAGCACCCCATGGAAGAGGGACATGTCCTTGTTCGGCGGAATTATGTACACGCAGTCAGGCTGGACAGAAGTGTTGTCCTCAACCTGGGAGACCGCCATGGCGGTCTTGCGCTTGAGCAAGTCCACCAGGTAGCCCTTGCGCGTCGGGTCCAAGTGCTGCACTACAACAAAAGCCATGCCCGCCCTTTCCGGAACGTTCTCTAGAAAGAGTTCAAGAGCTTCCAGTCCTCCAGCTGATGCGCCTATGCCGATGATGGGAAAGCCCAACTCCGAACTCTCTCCGTCAGGAGTGTTCTTGTGCTCAGCCGCTCGAGAGACCTCTTTTTGCTCCTCAGCCTTTCCTTTCTCAACCATCATCGTTCCTTTCGGTCTTGAGGTTGTGTCTGGAGCAGCAAGACCCTGAGGCATTACTGGAGAGAAGCAGTTTTTGCCCAGCTCGCCTTGCGGCTGCCGACTTCGTGTTACTCCCTTTTGCGAACCTATATCATTACATGGTTAATTACGACAATCATGTTTGGATTCCTGCTATTTGGATTGCATGACATCAAAGACAAATCTGGAATAGGAGATTCGGGCCCGCCCTGGCTTCCGGCCGAGGGCCTCGTGGGCCCGGTGGCCGATGACGGGTCGACTGTGGACTGGATCACATCGCTCAGGTCTCAGACGATTAGAAAGCTGATGAACGAGGGTCCGCTGCAGCTTTCTCAGTTCAATGAGTGAAATCTGGCGGAGATCATTTATCCTTAGTGTCGGATCCACCTCTGGTGGCTGATCGGGCACGTACCCGCGAGGAACTGTTGACGGCCACGGAAGGGGGTTGGAGAAGGTTCGACGAAGGTTCACCGAAGAAGCTTAGGCCCCTTCGTGGGGAAACGGAAATCGGTGTTCAGGTTGGCAAGGTGCTCGGTGCCTCCAGGATCGCCAAGCACTTCTGGTACCGGATCACCCATGAACTTCTTCACCTTCGAGCGGAATCAGGACTCCATAGAGGCCGAGGCCCTCCTGGATTGGATCTATGTGATACGGACGAGTGTCTCCGGGGAGGAGTTGGGTCCAGAGAGGGCGGTCCGGTCATACAAGGATCTCGCGGACGTGGAGCAGGGATTCCGGGTCATGAAGGGGTCTGCCCTGGAGGCACATCCCGCTCGTCACCAAAGGGAGGAGCGGGTGAGGGCTCACGTCTTTCTGTGCATGCTGGCTCGCTACGACGGGTGGCACATGGAGGAGGCACTGGTACCACTGCTGTCTAGCGATCACGAGGCCGCAGAGGCGGAGGCGAGGTGCACCTGGCTATTTCGATGACCTCGTCCACTGATTCCGATTGAAGAACGACCATCGTTCCGATGGAGTTCTTCCAGCATTCTGCTGAGATCGTCCAGGCCTGGGGACGTCATTCGTTGTCGTCTTCGTCAGTCGTTGTTGTAGTGTGGAGTGGATCCGTGCTGGTATTTGCCACCTTCCTCATGGACTCCCCCGGAGGATGATCTTATGGGCCCGATGGATCAACCGATCAAGGATGGCATCAGCCACAGTGGGATCAGCGTTGGTTTGTAAATACGCCCATGGTATAGGCCTACTCCATTAGCAACACGTAATCAAGGGATCTCCAGGCCGCGCATGGCCTGCACAAACAGCAATCATCCGTGTTATGCGTAACCACTAAAAGGCGCTGTACCAGAGATGTCGCTGGCGCGACCTTGAGGTTGCTGACCCGTCATCGTTGGAGAGCCCTTTTCTTCCGGGGATTTTGATGTGATTTTCGTTGGCGGGGGACAGGATCGCGAACAGCAGATCATCTGGCGCGATCTCAGGGAAAAGGGGGAGGCCCTGGGCGAGGCGGTGGATAAGGATGTTGCTTTGCTGGCAGTGTGCGGAGGTTACCATATCCTGGGAGACCGATATCTCGCCGCCGACGGAGGAGACATGACGGGCATCGGT
>PXCI01000346.1 GCA_003566675.1 Clostridia bacterium | reverse complement strand
CGAAACCCTGATGGTTGCGCCCTGGTTACGGCATGGGCTTTAGGCGGGGTTGCCTGACTGCATCGGTAGGCGCGGACGCCATAAAATACCGCGCGTGCCGGGAGGCACTGCACGTGCGGATTTTTTAAAATCCGCGTAAATCAGTTTCATCAGCTGTATCTGCGGTCTATGCGGTCAATATAAAAAACAGCAAAGCCACCAACCTCAACGGGATCGGTGGCTCCGCAAATTAACATAACTACAGTTCTGTATGCTTAACCGGCGTTGCGAGATTTTTTTTGAATTATTTCACCAACACCATCTTTCGAGTTTGCACAAAACTGCCAGCGCTAAGGCGATAGACATACATTCCGCTGGATAATGAAGATGCGTCAAAGGTTTCGCTATACGTTCCTGCTGCCTGAGTTGTATTAACTAATGTGGCTACACGTTGTCCCATAAGGTTAAACACTTCAAGCCGCACTTCGGTCGCTTCAGGCAACACGTACTGTATCTGCGTTACAGGATTGAACGGGTTGGGGTAGTTTTGATGAAGTTTCATGCTAATGGGAGCTTCTTGCTGATCAATACTCGTGTCGATTAATTCAAGTGTCCCCATACTGTCTCCGCGGCCGATGCCGCCGGTGAATTGGGCCTGGGCTAAATCCCATCCGAAAAGTAGTAATGCTGTTGCGATGATTAGAAGTCGTGTTTTCATAATGCTATTATTTATGCTTTTGTTGATTTAAAAATTCTGTTCCCCCAACGGCAACCGGCAACGACCGAACACCACGGAAGCCGTTGTTGTTGTTCCGATTGGTATTGGTGTTGGCGGCATTGTTGCGGTTCGAGACCCGGAGATTCGTTGCATTGTTGTTCCAGGAGCCCCCGCGGAAGCCGGAGCCGGGTTGAGCAGTGTTCCCGCTGGGTGAAGCATTGGCAACGGCAAGCGGTTTAAACCGTATGCCTGTGCCCGTTTTGATTTTTGCAGCCCATAGCTATTGCTCTTGCTGTAGCCAGAGGTTGCCGGACCCACTGCCGGGGAATGTACCCGCAACATGCATACACGTCCGTGAACGGGTATGTGCAAAACAGCGAGCTTCATAGGTGTGCCGGTTTCTTTATCCATTGTAGTGCCCGGCTTTATTCGACATTTGTTCTGATTCACTACCTGCATACCGTCGGCCTGCTTTCATCCAGCCCCCGAGCATACTGCCTTCTGCTTTTATACAACTCACCGCATAGTGCAGTGCGCCACCGTTAATCAGTTTCAGGCTGTAGGCCATGCGAAGTTGAATGCGGAGTTGCTCTATGCGTATGCTGATGTTTTGAAGTACGGCATTCCGTTTGCCCCCTTTCCCTATGTAGAGCGCCTCGGTCAGCAAATCCATAATAAAAAGGCTGTTTTGGGCCAAATGGCTGCCGAAGCTGTAGCGCAGGTCTTTCGGGAATTTTCGCACTTTGGCCAGCACCCACACCGTAAATTCCTGATGCTTTTCCAGCAGGGGCGGCAATTCCGGCGGTTGTTCACGCACTTCCTGCTTGAATTCGGGCTTGTTCAGTTCCATGACAGTACACCCCGCATGAGTTTATAGTCAAAATCAAGACGGTGCATAAAAGCGGTTACTTTATAGCGGCCTAACACCTGCCTTCGCAGGCCAAAACTATCAGCGTGCTGCACGTGCGCGTTCCACGATTGCACCTTACGGTACAGCTGTTCAAAACCTTCGGGACTTCGGTACGGAATGGTTGCTACGTCGTTAACCAGTCGTTTGGTAAAGCGCCGTACTGAGGCAGGCTTTACCCGTATATGATCCCGAAAGATGCGGAAGCCTAAAAAAGTGAGACCGTTTCTGTAAACCGATGCCCCGCCGGATGGATGCAGATATAATTTAAGAACATGCAGGCAGTAATCGGTTATTTCCCGTTCCAGCGCCATTAACTGTCTTTTGTCGTTACTGAACAGCACAAAATCATCCATATAGCGCAGGTAGGGATGGTGCTTTAACTGGTGTTTGACGAACTGATCCAGTTCATTCAGGTACCAGTTGGCGAACAGCTGACTACATAAATTCCCGATTGGCAGGCCGCGTACATCATTCGTGATTTTGGGGATTTCTGCCGGAGGTGCTGCAAAAAGTTCCGTTTGTGTGCCTAATGCCGTACGCTCTGAATACGGATGGCGCGTAGAGGAGTCTATTATTTCTGAAAGCAACCAGTCGATTCCTTCGTCATGTACCGTTCGGCGCATAATTTGCTTTAGGGTCGGGCGGTGTATGCTATAAAAATATTTCTTTACATCAAGATGGATAAAGTAATCGTAGCCCCGCAGAAAAGATTGGGCTTTCTTTAACCCAATATGCTGCCCTTTGCCCCGCCGGCAGGCGTAGCTGTGCGCTATAAACTTGCGGTCAATTACCGGTTCAATCAGATCATGCACGGCATGGTGTACCACCCGGTCGCTCAGCGGGGCCGCCAATATTACACGCTCCTTGGGGTCATAGACTTTAAAAACTTCATAGCTGCCGTGCCGGTAGCTCCGGTTTTTTAACTTATGGTACAACCCGTGCACATGGTATTCCATATCCTTTTTCCATTCCGCCCCTTTGGGCCTGAAACGAAGACCTTTCAGAAGCGTAACATGCGCCGCCCGGTACAGATTGGCCGGCTCATAAACCCGCTCGTACATATTCCTGATTTTTATCGCCATACTACTTTATTTGATCGTTCTCATAATTAGTGAAAATTCCGCCTAAATTTCGTTGGGGGCTTCGCCCCCAAACCCCCTATACCCTACCCCCCAACGGCAACCGGCAACGACCGAACACCACGGAAGCCGTCGTTGAGGCTCCGATAGGGCCTTGGCGCTGGCGGCACCGTCGCGGAACGAGACCCGGAGACCCGATGCAT
>PXCI01000260.1 GCA_003566675.1 Clostridia bacterium | reverse complement strand
GGCGGGGTGAACTCCCCCCGCCGCTTCCATGTTGCATACATGGAAATTGGATCATCGACCCGATGGGAGGTTTTCAAGGGATGGAGTCAGGCAGCCATGCCGATAATATGAATCGTAAACTGTAACAGACAGACCTCCCGGCTCAGGATGTGTCACTTCTCAAAATCTACCCACGATGACATCCGATTCACTGATGATTCCTGCATAAGCAAGGCCCGCTGATAGTTCTCAGGACATCCGTACTGTCGCACCACGATCCATCAAGGGACGCCTGCACCGACCTCGTCGGATGAGCATCGAGGAATCAACCAGGACGGGGGCAACGTCCGATACGCAGGGGCGCGCGAGAAAGCAAACGGACCTCTGGGGGGCTGCTGGAGGTCCGTTGTCCATAGCCCACAGACGCAGGTTCAAGGTTCGGAAACGAATTATGGAACAGGTACGCGGTGTTGACAACTACAACCTCGTCCTTTTCACAAACAGCCGATATACCAGGACATTAAGTGCGAGGGCGTAGGCCAGCCCGATGAAGTAGTACTGGTTGTAGCTGAGATACAGCATTTCATCGCCCCGGATTAGGCCGCTGATGGCCTTGGCCGGCCAGAAGCCGGGTGCAAAAGAGAACCAGAGCTCCGTCGCGTCGAAAAAGAACAGGGCGGCAATGGGGAACAGCAGGAGGATCCCGAATCCCTTCATCACCGCGAACCCCTGGACCTTGTTGTCTGAAAAGGCATTGATCAGAAGTCCCGTCATCGGAGCTGAAAGGGCAGCCAGAAAAGCGACGGCCAGTATACCCGACAGGGGCATCCCACCGATGTCAGAAAACCACATTACGTACGTACAGGAAACGAAGGTCAAAACGGTGACGACTCCCAGCCGGAAAGACAGGAACTGGTGCATGCTGAGTGGGGTAACATTAATCGAAGTGAGAATCCTGTCGTCCCGATCATCGAGGATCGAGAAACCCGCCAGAGCTCCGAAGACCTGGGGCGTCATCAAAGTCAGTGCCACGACAGCAACATCGGCGATCTGATCCAAACTGAAGTCACTGGTCTCGGCGGCCCATGGAAGCACGAACCTGCCGATGAGACCAAAGAAGAGGGGGTAGTAAAGCATGAACCGCATCATCGGGTCCCGTGTCCATTTCTTGAACTCACTGGTCAAGAAGGTCATATACATCTCAGACACCACTTTCCTTTACAGCGAACTCGTCGAACTTATTGAGGACAACGTGGAGCAAAATCGCCGCCCCTCCGACCAGGTACACCGCGGAGAAGAAAACCGTCCCGAAGGCCGCCTCGCCACCTGACGCCTGAAGCAGGGTCATGGCAGCCTTGGTTGGCAGAACATGCATGAGATTTAACACGAACTCGTTGGTGATGAGCCCGGCCGCCTCAAGGAAGATGGGAACCGAGAAGACGAGCAGATACTTGAACATGTTGATCAATAGGTCCGTGAACTCCGAGGAATAGTAGGAGAACCAGAAACCGACGAGGGAATGGAAGACTGCGATCACGACCACTGCGCCCAAAAGGGCGGCGAAACTCAGATTGACCTCCCGGAACAGCCACGCATACGAGTACAAAATCACCAGAGTCAACACATTAGAGACAGTGTTCGCGGAGGTCTTGGCCAGCACATATTCCATCTTAGTGATCGGAGACACCAGCAGAGTCTTGAGGGTACCTTCCTGCTTCTCGAAGAAAAGGGTCACTCCGATGAGGATGATGGCCATAGAGACCGCATCAACGAAGAGAAGAAGGGGCAAGATGGCCCCAACATCCTGGACCTCGGTGAAGTGGAGAACAAGGATCCACAGGCCGGACACCACGATACTGGCACCGATGATGCTGTACCTGACCATGCGCTGCAGTTCGCCGGCGAATAGGACCGCGTAGTTACTCATAATTCGTCCACCCCGGTCACCCGAATGAAGATGTCGTCCAGGTTTGTCTCCTTGCTATGAAGGGTAATCAGTTCCCTCTGCCGTATGATCTCCAGGAAGGCCTCGCTCTGGCCCAGGGTATCCATGTCGAAGGAAGCGCTCGTGGCGGCGCCGTGTTCATCCAGGTACTCAACCTCTACAATTCTCTGGCCATACTTGACCTTGAGGTTCTTCGGGCTATCAATCTCGGCGATCTTCCCATCGACCATGAAGGCGACATGATCGCAGAGCTCATCTACGTCGTTCATGAGATGGGTGGTCAACAGCACCGTCCCGCCATCCTCCCTGAACTCGCGGATCACATCCTTGACAATACGCGCATTCTTTGGGTCCAGGCCCATCGTTGGCTCATCTAAGAACAGTACCCGGGGGCAGTTCAGCATTGCGCGGACGAAATTGAGCCGGATCTTCATGCCCTTGGAGTACTCATTGATCTTCTTGTCCCGGTCCTTGTACAGGCCGACCCTCTTCATCAGGGCATCGGTGTCGGCACTGGCCCGGTACAGTTTCTTGAAGAACTCGATGTTCTCATTCGCCGTGAGCTTGGAAAAATGCACCGGCATCTCGAAGCCCACACCGACCTCCTGGTAAAAATCACGGCCGTAGGACTTCAGGTCCCGATCCTCGTAGGTCACCTGCCCGCCGTACTGGTCAAGCAGTTTAACCATGATTTTCTGGGTGGTGCTCTTCCCCACTCCGCTGGGCCCCAACAGCCCAAAGATCTCACCGGTCTGGATCTCGAAGTTCAGACCACGGAGCGTGTCCTCGTCATTACCTGGGTATCTGAATGCCAGATCCTTCACCTGAAACATGATGTCTCCTCCCCAGCTGGGGGTTTCAGCCCCCACTTAACCCTGTCCCGTTCCCATCCCCTTCTCGAGGATCTGCAACATCTGCTCAGTCCAGCCGATGAAATCATCCATGTTGTCAAGGAGGTCCTGCATCGACGATTGTTCCAGGAAGTGATCAATGGCTGCGGTGTTCAGGGCTGTCAGCATGAACGAGGCCACGTCAACATCCACGCTCGGGTCGATCTCTCCCCTGTCTTGACCCCTGGTTAACAGGGGCACAAAAAATCCCCTCGACACCTCTCTTAGTTCGCCAAGGATTTCCTGTCGCACGGCCTGGTCTTCCTGGAAGAACCGATTTCCGATCGCAGCCATCTCGGGGTTGTCACTGGCGAAGCGGAACCCCGCAGCATTGAGTTCCCTCATCAACGGGAAAAAACCCATATTCTCCAGGTTTGCCATGACACCGCGCATGTACTCGAGCTTCTTCTCCGCAATGAGATGAAAGACGTGCTTGTAGACATCCATGATGCCATCGAAATACTGGTAGAAACTACCCCGCGGGATGTCCGCCGCCTCTACGATCGCTGCTATGCTGGCATTGTCAAGGGAATTGGAAGCGAACTCGGTTAGTGCGGCTGCCACGATTCTGTCACGCTTTTCACCTGGTAGATTGAAGAACGTAGGCGTCGGCACGTTGATCACCCTTCTCGACATCGTTTGACCACTGGAACCTTACGCACAACATGACACCCATGTCATATTCCTAAGCACAGGATATGACACACCTGTCATATTGTCAAGGGGTTGAAAACTAGTGGCCCCTGCGATGTTTGCATCGTCCGCCCATCTTCTGAAATAAGACCCCAACTCGAATCGAGCCCGACCACCGATCCGATGAGTTGGGTCCCAATGGACCAATGCCTGGTGATTGGGTATCTAGAGAGCGATAAGCTGTCCCCGAACTCCCATGGAACCAGTGACCCGGGGAGCTGTGGACATGACAGAAAGATGGAGGTGCTCACCGATGCGTAGGATTCGAGAGATACTGGGAATACAATGGGACCTGCAGGTTCGTGTACGAGAGACCGCTAGGAGGTACAGGATATGCTTCGTGACCCCGGACGGAGTTGGCCTCTGACTGGAGCTCCTGCATCACGGCTTTCCAGGGAGATGCGCCAAAGCGTTGAAGCTCCAGGTCACCGCGCTGTGCAAGCTTCCCACCAACAACTGATCTGACTGCGGTGAGATCGTGTTCTCGTTCATCCCTTGGGCCGACCTGACCGGATTAATGTGGAAGGCCTGCAGCGGTTCATCAAGAGGATCGCAACGAAGGATCCTCTCAGGAGCCTTTCACCTGTCAGGATTCATTTTGCCGTATCCTGATCCGGGGAGTTCCCCGCAGCAATCGCAGCTTGTTGCGAAGATTCTCCGCATGTTAGCATGACTGTTGTGATGGTATTAAGATTGCTCACAGGGCTATGCGTGCCGCCGGACCCGGTCATAACGTCCGAGGGACCGTAGCTTTCAGCATGCTCCCAGGACCTCCCGGAGATGGGCCCATCGCAACAGGCGGAAACAACACTTGGATGGTTCTACACACGGCAGAGCATAAAGAGGATCGCCCATCTTGGTGGCACTCCTCCCTGAGAACTGTTCAAATGCTCCTCCAGGAGGCCGGAATTGGAAGACACGAGGAATTTCGTCGTACTCTCAGCAATCGCCATCAACTTCGCACTGACCATGACGATGGTGGTGCCCATGTTGCCCCTTTACGCCAGCTCGTTGGGCGCGACCACCTTCGGGGTGGGACTGCTGGTCGCTGCGACACCGCTATGTGCGATATTCTTTGAGATACCCATAGGGGCATCCGCCTCTCACATCGGTCTGACCCGTCTCATGAAATGGGCATTTCTCACGGGCGCCGCTTCGGGCATTCTCTTTGCCGTCGCCTCGACACCCCTCATGCTCATCGTGCCCCAGGTAGTATTTGGACTGACACTCGGCCTGTTCTTTCCACAACTGATCAGCTACTACTACCGTATTTCGACACCTGCTGATCGGCAGGCGATGCAGGGTTATAACACGGCCTTCCAGGGGGTGGGGTTCATGGCAGGCCCCTTCGTGGCGGGAGTCATTGGGCATTACCAGGGGCTGCAATGGGTGTTCATCTATTATACGATCCTGTCACTTTGCGGATACCTGCTATGTCAGCAACTTCGGCCGCTGGAACGGACCGAACCAACCGAGGTAGGGCCCTTCTACAAGGTGGCGCACTCCTCCTTTCGGCAGGCGCTGGCCCTCATCAGGACGGAGAAGGGACTAAGAACATCGATCGTCTTTGTCGCGTTGATGGTGACACTGTGGCAGGGTCTGGGCAACACGATTTTCCCTCTATACATCGAGGATCGCTTCGCTCAGATCGCAATGATGGTGGGAACCCTGATTGCTGTCCGCGAGTTCGGATCCATCATTTTCAGGGTCCTGTTCGGCCGTATCTGCCGCTTCATATCCCTACCCGGTGTGCTGTCAATCTCCATCGCGATGATGGCCATTGGAAATCTCATCATACCACTGGCCCATGAGCCACTGGCCATCGCGGCCGCATGCCTGGTTGTGGGTCTGGGTTCGGGTGCATTGGCTCCCGGAATCAACCTCATGGCCCTCGATGCGGTACCGGAGACGCAGGGCACCCTTGGCATGGCCATCTGCAGCACGTTCAGCCGGATCGGCCTGCTGATCACCGCACCCCTGCTGGGTGGTATGGCTGAAACGTACGGATTCGGATCCACGTTCACCGTGACCTCGATCCTGTGCATCGCAATCGTGGTCCTTTTCGTGTTCTGGGATAAATTCTCATGGTCTCCATCGTGAGGCGGGTTATCCCTTGGCACCCCAGGACGCATCGCGGAACGATACGACGGACACCAAGCACAGGTGACCGGATTACTGTGGAATCACAATCGGCCGGGGCCCGGTGGTCGATCCATGTTCGGCATAGGGGCACGGGCGTGGCATTGGGAAGGATATCACCAGGCCGTGAAACGCCTTCATTCGGGCATCCGGGGGACCTCGCATCCATGCCTCCCCAGCGTCCACCTGGCCCTCACCTTGAACGCTGAAACCAGTGCCGCGCGGTCCGGTCAGACCCTCCGCCAGCATGTGATGGCAATTCGCAGCGGGGGCAGGGATTCGTCCTGGTTTCGTGATCACGGACAGATGAGTGGGGGGCTGCTGAATGAGCAGCCCCTGTGGACTACCGGAAATGTGCCACGGGGAACGTGGTCTCTGCGGTTGATCCACCGATGAAGGTGATCAGGGTCTGCACAAAGGCGGGGGCCTCTGGACTCTCAAGGAGGCCATGCCATTGTTCTGCGCTGGGCGACTCAAGTTGAAGGCGGCTGATCTCCCGATCATTGTCATCGAAAAGGACGACCTCGACAGAAGCCGTCTCGAAAACCTCAAAGGCAGCATGCCTGTGAACGAGGTCCACCTTAAGATGGTAGGTTTCGGATGTTTCGTCTGCAGCGACGTTCAAATAGTAAATGCCCATGATCCTGGACAGATCTATGGTTTCCTCCTCGGAACTTCTCTGTTGATCCCCGTCCCGGGCGGTGATGAAATAGCGCACTATGGGCCCCTGGCTTTCGCTTTGCCCCTCATGGGAAATCCCGCTGGAGGTGCTACTCGTGAACTGCATGAAAATGGGAGGATTGCTCCCTGCCAGGGATACTTCAAACTCGGCATAGTAGGTGAGGCTGGAAATCTCCTCGACCACGGCCTCCCCCCACGTACCGTCGACCAGCTGGTAGTTCAACCCCACTTCAGCATCCGCGGACAACTCGTTGAATTTCCATGTCAAAGCTACCTCCACGACGTCGCCAGCCTCGTTGATTCCGACCACTTCAAACCTGGGTTGGGCGTACCAGGCAGCAGCCTCTTCCATCCGCTCCAACTCCCTCTGCAAGTGTATGACCTGCTGGTTCAGTTGATGGAACTGGTTGTCGAGGACCTGGGACAGGTGCTCCACGTCCGCCTGAACATGGATGAGCTGGTGGACCAGGATCAAGACCAGGATACTGACCAAAGCCAGGACTCCGTATAACCAGGGATGTCTCACGCTACCACTCCTAAGGCATGGGATTGCATCTTGTCTACACCACCCAGCATAGACGCACGGAACCGGCGAAAGTTCCACCCTTGCACAGGATCCCCGTGTCAACAGACAACAGAAACGCCCGGAGAGATCCCCGGGCGCTCTGCGTCACCGCAAGCATCATGACAGCAGTAGACTGTCACAGCGACAGGGTACTTTGAGCCCTGTATCTATCGGGTCACGTAATCCGGCAGCAGCATGGGCGAGGTTCTCTCCCCCAGGCCTTTTTCCGCCAGATCGTCATTGAAGTCTCTGACATGATCGACACTCAGCTTACCGGTTTCGATGCCACCCACCTGGGCGGTTGCCCTCTGGCCCGCCCTCCGACCGAAGACCAGAATGTCCAGTAGACTGTTGCCCATCAGGCGGTTATTCCCGTGGATCCCCCCTGCAGCCTCACCCGTAATGTAGAGGTTCGGCACCTGCAGGCTCTGACCCGACTCGTCAATCTCGATCCCACCGTTCTGATAGTGCAACGTTGGGTAGGCCAGGATCGGATCCTTGCTCATGTCAATGTCAAACCGCTGGTACTGCCGGAACATGGCAGGCAACTGGGCCCTGACCGAACCCGGCCCGTGGATCTCTTCGATCATCGGCGAGTCCAGCCAAACCCCAGGCTGTCCGGTCACGGTCACGTATCCACTGCCCCGGCTGAGACACTCTCTTATGATCGCCGAGGACACGGCATCGCGGGTTTCCAGGGAGTTCACAAACTGCTTCCCGTGGACGTTGACCAGCTGCGCCCCGATCCCCCGAACCTTTTCGGTGACCAACTGTCCAACTAACTGCTCCGGGAAGGCGACCCCCGTGGGATGAAACTGGGTGGATGACATGAACGCCAGCCTGCAGCCGGCGCGATAGGCCATCACCAGGCCGTCTCCCGTCGCTCCGTAGTGATTGCTTGTCGGAAACTCCGAAACATGAAGGCGGCCAAAGCCTCCCGTTGCGAGGATCGTGGTCTTTGCCCTGGCGATCTGTACCTCGCCCGTTTCGAAGTTCTCCACCACGGCACCGCCGCACCGGCCCTCATCATCGAGGAGCAGCTCCACGACGGAGCAGAACTCGATGACCGGGATGGCGTGATTCTTCATCTCGTCCCTGAGAGTCCTCATGATCTCGGCACCTGTGTAGTCGCGGGCCATGTGCATCCTCTTGCGAGAGGTCCCGCCTCCGTGGATGGTCTCCATGGTCCCGTCGGCATCCTTGTTGAACATGCAGCCCAGGTCCTCGAGCCAGTTCATGATCAGCGGCGCATCGTGGGTCAGGGCCCTCACCAGTTCTGCCCGGTTGGTGAACCCGCCGCCTCCGAGTACATCGAGATAGTGGGTGAGAGGAGAGTCGTTCTCCTTGGTCGCCGCCTGTATGCCGCCCTGCGCCATCATGGTATTGGAATCACCAAGCCTGAGCTTGGTAACCATCAGTATGTCCGCCTTCTGCTCGTGAGCCGCCAGAGCCGCAGCCACCCCCGCACCGCCACCGCCGATGATCAGGACGTCCACATCGTAATCCGGATCGTCCAGGGAGAGGTCATCGGGGTCAATGCGGCTTCTGCCCTCGAGGCAGTCCACCAGTTCGTGAGGCATCCGGTCGCCGGCATTCGGACCAATCTTGACCGGACGCTGCGTATCCTCCCGGTAGTCGGGGTGGAATCCGCGAAGGAGGGTCTCCTTCTCATCCGGGGTAAGAGAGGGATGCCTCTCCTGAAGCCTTCGGGCGCGCGTCTCCTCTACCTTCCGAATCGACTCGCGCATCTCGTCAGTATACACTGCGGTCACCCTCCCTATTGTTCAATATCGCGGGCATTGTACAGCTCCTGCAGCTCTTCTGTGTCCATGTTCATGATGTGCTCCAGTTCGTCGTCGAACTTACCCTCCTCGATTTCCCTGAGGCGGTCCTGCAGATGCCCTGTGGGAGGTGCAACGTACTTGGCATAAAGCCGCCTGGCCAGGATGGCCACGTGCTGTGGAACCTGCTCCGATGGGCATCGCGATGCGCACAGGCCGCACATGATACAGTCGAAGGACTCGTCGGCAACCCCGGCGATATCTCCGCGCATTGCCCGGGCCATGATATCCATCACGTCGAGGTCCTGGGGACAGGCCTTCGTGCAGGTGTTGCATCCCACGCACCTCGACAGCTCCGGGTAAAGGCGCATCAGCGTTCCAAGATCAGGGTCCAGTCCCTCCAGGTCATGATGAGCCCGGTTGGCCGGGTAGAAGGGGATCATGGTCAGGTACATACCCTCTTCGGCCACCGTCTGGCAGGCCAGCCCCACATGAAGGCGGTAGTCACCCTCCTTGCGGTAGACGGTTCCGCAGGCACCGCAGAATCCCCCGCGGCAGCCTGCACCCCGTACGAGGCGGTACTTCGCATATTCCATGGCCTTCATAATCGTCAGTCCTACCGGAACTTCGTGGCGTTTCCCCATGATATAGATAGAAACTGTCTCTGGAACTCCTTCTTCGACAACGTCTTCTGATTGAGCCATTCTCCTCCCCCCTCCTCAGTACTCTGCGGGCAAGCTCCGTAGTTGCTCGTAGGTAAAAACAGGTCCATCCACACAGACGTACCTGCCACCAATGTTGCAACGTCCACAGATCCCAACACCGCACTGCATCTTCATCTCCAGGGTCGTCACAATCTGGCTATCAGTAAAGCCCAGTCTCTTCAGGGCTTCAATCGTGAACTTGATCATGATCGGCGGGCCACAGGTGACTGCCACCGTGTTGGCGGACGTGGGCGCGATCTCCTCCAGACGATGGGGGACCAGGGCCACAGCACCGTCCCAGTTTCCATCGGATTCATCGACGGTGAGGTGGACGTCCACATCCTCGATCAACGGCCAATTGTCTCGCAGTTCCCGCTTGAAGCAAAGATCGCCCGGAGAACGAGCCCCGTAGAGGATGTCGATGTGGCCGAAATCATCCCTGGCATCCAGGCAGTGGTTGATCACAGCCCTGAGAGGCGCCAGCCCAATCCCTCCCCCGACAAAGAGCAGGTTCTTGCCCGTCCACTCATCGACCGGAAAGGCGTTGCCGTAGGGGCCCCGCACCCCGATCTTGTGTCCGGGTTCTGCCTCATGCAGGGCGGTGGTGACCCGACCCACCCGCTTGATGCTAAACTCCAGGGGACCCTTCCGGCTGTCACTCGAACAGATTGAGATCATCGACTCTCCCTCACCGAGGACAGAGAGCATGGCACATTGGCCCGGCTGATAGGAAAACGTCTGCCGGCCATCCATCTCGACGATGAAGGTCTTCACATCCCCCGAATCGGTCTCGGTGACGATCTTCTGGATCGTCGCGACCTGGGGAATGAGGGGATTGGTACCCATCAGATCACCTCCTCCAGATCCGTTATGACCGCCAGCATGTGAAGGCCGACGGGGCACTTTGTCACACAGCGTCCACAGCCAACGCACTGAAACTCTTCATAGCTCTCTGGGAAGTAGACCAGCTTGTGCATGAATCGCTGCCGGACCCTCTCCACGGGCGTTGGCCGGGGATTGTGATCAGCGGCCATGAGGGAAAAGTCCTCGAACTGGCAAGAGTCCCATCCACGCATCCTCTTGCCGCAGGTCCCCCGGACCGCATCAAAGATGGCAAAGCAGTAGCAGCTGGGGCACACGTAGCCACAGACCCCGCAGCTCAGACAACGCTCTGACAGATGAGCCCAAAGAGGATGGTCGAAAAGATCCTCGCCAAACTCCCGCACGGGCAGGTCATCCGCTGCGCTCGCCTCCGTGCTCCCGCAATGCGCCCTGGCCCTCCCAGCCTCCTCATCCGATGCCTCCTCCAGGTGGTCTTCTAGCTGCGAAAGGACCTCAACTCCCCGCTCTGTCACTGCCTCGAGATAGAGGCTGTCATCGAGGGGGTAACCGACGACGTCGGAACCACGCGTTCCCGCTGGTGATCCTCCCATCGCGGTGCAGAAGCAGTCCGGACCGGACTGCTCGCAGGCGACGGTGATGACCGTCGCGGCCTCCCGCTGTTTGCTGAAGCGCTCATCGGTGAAATCCCCCTCCGTGAAGACCCGGGCAACCCGTGCCAGGGCGAGGGCATCGCAGGGCCGGGCACCAAAGATCACTCGGTCGGGGGGTACAGTGGGCTCCGAGATCGATAGGTCCTCGTAACCTCCCTCGAAACGGGCAAGTTCCTCCGTCTGCGGATACAGCAGGTCCTTGAGGGAATTGCCAGGGTTGATATAGTCCTGGGCCGGCTGTCCTCCCTGCCATTTTGTCAGCCTGACCCGGCCGTCTTCGTCGGCGGGAGCATATACCTCGGCCGTCTCTGCAAGGATCTCGAACATACCGGGAATCTCGCTGAACCTCAGCTTCATCATTGTTCATCACCCCCACGCCAGCCCTCTGGATCCTCAGGACTGAACATACCCAGGGGCTCAAGCTCCGAGGGCATGTGAGGATCGGTCTCGTCAAACAGGTCGCTGATGTCCTTCATGAGCTTCTCATTGAGCAACATCAGGGGCACATCGACGGGGCACACTCGCTTGCACTCCCCGCAACCGACGCATCGGCCAGCCACATGAAATGCCCGGGTGAAGTGGAACATGAACTGTTCAGACAGGTCGGTGTCCCGGCTGAGCCACTCGGGCTCATCCAGGGAACAGGTGACGCAGCTGCAGGCCGGGCAGGCATTGCGGCAGGCAAAACATCGCAGGCAACGGTCAAACTGTCTGGACCAGAAATCGTACCTCTCATCCAAAGAGAGAGCCTCCATCGCCGTGACGCCAGCAAAATCTCGGTGCCCCACCGCCTCTCCGGGGCCGTCTTCACCCAGCATCACCGAACTGGCCTGGGGAACGGGATCCTGACAGGTGAGACATTTGTCCATCAGGCAGTCTCCGGGGGCGCATTGCTCCGATCCCTCCGCTGTCGTGAGGATCACCTCGTCATCGCGGATTTCGGCCTCCAGGACCGGGGCTCCTGCGCAGGTACGGGCCCGATCTGGATCCACAACACCCTGGCACCGGACACCGATTACATACAGATCCTCGGAATCCAGGCGGTTGTCGTAGATCAGGCGCATCAGCCCGAGACTGTCACAGCCTTTCGCCAGTATGCCAATGGGAGGCTGATCCGTACCCAGCCCGACCCGAGATGCCTCGTCGAGGGCATACCGGGTGAGTCCTGCCCCGCAGAACTCGTCGAGTACCAGGTCCTGCGCACGCTCCGGATCCCGGATCCGCGCCGGAATCGGCCTGCCAGGTTCGAAGCCCCGCTCGTAGCCGATGAAAACCCGTATGCTGCCGTCCTCCAGCAAGCTTCTGACTTGATCTTTAAGTGCCTTTTCGTGCGCTTTCAGACTCATACCTGTTCCCTCATTTTCCGGTTGGGACCGAGCTCCCGTATATCGTCGGTCATCTCGGTGATCAGATCAGCGAAACGCGCTCCTTCGGCGGCAGATATCCATTCAACTCTGAATCGCTCCGGTTCGATTCCCAGGTATTCGAGGAATCTCTTCGCGACGGAATAGCGGCGCCTCGTGAGCAAATTGCCCTCGATGTAGTGGCAGTCCCCGGGATGACATCCGGAGACCAGTACCCCATCGGCTCCCCTCTGAAAGGCCCGGATCACAAAAGAAGGATTGACCCTCCCCGAACAGGGAACGCGGATCAGCCGGACGGAGGAAGGATACTCCTTGCGACTGGTGCCCGCCAGGTCGGCGCCCGCGTAGGTGCACCAGCGACACGCAAATGCTACAATCCTCGGCTGCCAGGAGTCAGACATAGGGCCTCCCCCTCCGCCAGAATCTGTTGATTAGTGAATCCCTTGATGTTCATCGCTCCGTCACGACAGGCCACGGCGCAGGCCCCGCATCCCTGGCAGAGCCCGGCGTTGATACCGACCACACGCCGGAGCACGCGCTGCCCGCCCTTCATCTGCT
>PXCI01000239.1 GCA_003566675.1 Clostridia bacterium | reverse complement strand
TGATACAGATGCTCATAACACAGTTCTCCTGGGTGCTCGCTGACTACTAACCCGATAGCAGACTCGCAGATCATCAAGGCCCAATCATCGTTACCAAAAAGGGAAGGAACTTGTGGCAGGATGCACTAGATGACTCGATACATGCCGACAACGTAACGCACGAAGGGGACGCGAACCGTTCATCAGTGGGACAGGGCCGCCTTCACCCCAGGCGTGATCCACACTTCTGTGGAATCACACCATAAAACAGAAGGCCGCAGTGGGGCATGGATGCGTATCAACGCTCGGCCAGGGATCAGGCGCCGGACACGGGTTCCAGAACGCTCGGAGAATCATTCCGTGCCGAGTTGACCCGGTTCGATATGGGATACAGCTCCATCTGCTCGGAACGATAGGGTTTCAGCAGGCTCTTCAAGGTCGGATGATCAGCATCATCATCAAGCCACACCGACTCAGCCGTTTTCGGTAGTACGACGGGCATGCGATTATGGATAGGACGTATCGCTGCATTGGGCGCTGTGGTGATGATAGCAGCGGAATTGATCGTATCACCATTGGGAGATGTCCAGGTTTCCCACAGCCCGGCAAAGGCAAACACCTGTCGGTCTTTGAGGGTGATGCGGTAGGGTTGCTTGCGGTTCTCTTCCTTTTTCCACTCATAGAAGCCGTCCGCAGGAATCAGGCATCTGCGTTTGGCGAAGCTCTGCCTGAAACTAGGCTTTTGGTCCACGGTTTCGGCTCGTGCGTTAATTAGCCCGGCAAATATGGCCTTGGACCAGAATGGAATCAAGCCCCAGCGCAACTGACGAGCGTGATAACCGCCATCATTGATGATCGCAAGAATGGCCTGGGAGGGAGCGATATTGTAGTGTGGTTTGATCTCGTCGGAAAAATCAAGTTGGTACTCGTTGATCAGTTCGGGTAGGTTGAAGAGGGAAAAGCGACCACACATTCTTCTCACTCCTATCGCACAGATAAGGTAGTATCTCTCAATCAGGTTACGGGATTTTAGTGGGATGAGCAAGTCAACGCCCCTGGGAGTCGGTCTCAAGCCGCTTATCCTGTTCAACCAACTCCTCCAATTACACATCTCATGATAGCCGTCCAGGTGGTTCGAGTCCAGGAGCACATCTCAATTTTCATTCCCCATACCCTGGTGCCGCATCATCCGCAGTGCCGATATGGGATTCATCCAGGGCCAGCCCTTCTCCTATAATCGATACGCGAGATGGCTCGCTCCCCCTGGCGTGTCCTTGGTACCCGTCGGGGACGCAATCTTGGCTTCCGAGAGGCACGACTCTGGGGACAGAGTTGGGAGTGGTTTAGGGCGGTCGGCCCATCGGTTCACACAGTCCAGGATCGATTCATGGCGGCTGACGATTGCGATGCACACGACCCTGGAGAATCCCCCCACTTGACGGGATGCGCCCGCTGCTAGAAGCTGTTCCTGATGATGAACCTAGCTAATCCGACTGTCGCCACCTGGTTCCGAACGGAAGGGTAGATCTTCACGCAAGACAAGGCCCTTCTCAGGGCTAGAAGCCCCTGCAGGAAGGCAGGAGACGCCCCAGATACTCGCACCTCCTGTCCCTAGATAGGGTCGGCGGTGACGGACGTACCCACCCCACGTGAAAGGGGAGGTTGCTGTGGCAGATGAGATGAGATTGCGCCCAGCAGTGCAACAGGACCTGGACCAAGTGGTTTTCGTTGAGAGTCAGGCCACTCCCAGTCTAAGATACCTTGCCAGGGTCTTTGACCTGTTTCTCAATGACCAGGAAGGCGAATTTAGTGTAGCAGAGATGAATGGACAGTTAGTTGCCTGCGGCAAGTTTACCGTCCAAGCTGATGGTAGTGCCTGGCTGGAAGCGCTTCGGGTCCTTCCGGATTATCAAGGTCTCGGTGTCGGCAAGCGCTTTTACCAACGCTTCTTTGAGGCCGCCGCTAGCAAGAAGATAACTACCATGCGCATGTACACCAACATCAGTAACGCAACAAGTAAAGGCCTTGCCGAACGGTTTGGCTTCCAAAGGGTAGCCACCTATCGTGGAGCTTCGCTGGATCTCCAGGGCCAACCCAGTGTCTCAGATCCCATTGGCTTCGAGATGGTACGCAGTCCCCAACGAGCCAAAGACCTTCTCATGCCTCACCACCAGCAGTGGACTGGGTTTGTCGTAATGAATCGGACCTTCTACTCCCTGACCCCTGATCTTTGTGTCACCTGGGCAGCAGAGGGCAAGGTATACGAGGACCAGATCGACGGTAGCGTCATTGCCCTGGGGGCACGTTTCATGCCCGAGCAGGCCCTTCATATAGCCTTTGCCCACGGTGACATGGAGCACTGGCTGACCTTTGCGCTGCAAAGAGCTATGGAGTTGGGAGTCAGGCGCATACAGTGCATGTACCCTCCATCTCACGAGGATATGGAGACCTTTCTACTGGGCAAGGGTTTTCGTCTGGACGACTACGATTGCATTGTGATGGAAGCCGTAGATTGCTAAGATGGTGAACTCCCGGCCTTTCTGGTGTCTACCGCAGCTTTGGAAGTAGAGAGTATCGTTCTGGAGCGCATTAACCCTGATTCACAGCGACTGGTGGCCTTCGGAATCCCCCGATGGCAGGTCTGCTCCCAGGTGGGCTTGAATGATCCACATCCCACTTATTGATGACATCCATGGTCTGTACCCTCTGTGGACTCGCCACGCAAGGGCAGATCTCCGGTTATTCGTCTCTGTCTTACGTTTTCCAGGCAAGGCAGGATCCGAGCCCAAACCGGAGAAATGCACTGGGTATGGGGGCTGAGCGGTTAGCCCCTATTCTTCTCGAATCGTCAGGTAGGGAGTGAACAGTATTGGGCATCATTCAGACTGTGCGCGGTGAGATCTGCCCGGAAGAACTGGGCTTTTGCCATGCCCATGAGCACGTGTGGTGTGACATTCGGCTTGCCGAGAGGGATCACATCAGAAGTCGTGTCACAAGAGGTGACGAGGGCAGCATGATCTACGATGAGAAGGAGCGGATGCTCGAGGAGTTGAGAACCTACTACGACATGGGTGGAAGGGCCCTGGTGGATGTCACGACCAACCACTGGCGTCCCGACATGGCTACTCTGCGCGAGCTTTCGGAGCAATCCGGGGTTCACATCGTAATTGCTGGGGGCTTCTACACGGAGCCCACCGTTCCCAGGTGGGTTGATACCTTGAGCATACGCGAGATCACAGAGGTGCTCATTGGCGAGATGGTCGATGGTGATCCGGAGCACGGTGTGAAGGTGGGGCTATACAAGTCGGGAATTTGGCGGGGTCGGATCGAGGGGCCGGAGTTGAAGGCCCTCCGTGCGGTGGCCAGAGCGGTCCAGGAGACCGGCGCAGCCATGACCACCCACACCGGCGGTTCCCGTCGCTACGAGATCCCTGGGGGGAATATGGGGCCTTCCCACCTGAAGATCTTTAAAGAAGAAGGAACACCTGCCCACCGACTGATCGTCGGGCACGTCGATGAACGGCCCGATATCAATGTTCTCAGCGATCTTGCCGAGGAGGGGTGCTATATCCAGTTTGATGTCATTGGGAAACTCCACTGGCTCCTGGATGAGACCCGGGCCCTATTGATCAGCGAGCTGAAGTCCCGTGGCTACCTTGATAGGATTCTTCTGGGTACGGACCGCTGTCGCAAGACAGAGCTGTACCGTGAGCAAGGAGGGGTCGGCTATACTTACCTGTTTGATTTTTTCTTCGGTGTGTTGCGTAAGTACGGAGGGATCACTGACTCAGAGATCAGGGTAATGATGGAGGAAAACCCCGCGCGGGCCCTGACGCTCACGCGGTGAAAGATGGGATGGGGGATAAGTAATGGCCAGACGTCACCTGTTTACCCTGGCCACTGAGGCCATTGCCCGCCTTGTAATTCGGCGGGAGAACACGGCTCTTCTGGTGCAGGACATGCAGATGTACTGGGCGGATCGCGAGGGCGGGTATGCCCGGGTTGCAGCTGAGCGGGGTATTCTGTACGAGTACAACGAGTACTTCCAGATTATCGACCAGATGCGGGCGAATATCCTTCACCTGATCGACAGGTTTCATCAGCTGCGCATGCCCGTGATTTTCACGTCATTTGCCTACGAGGATGAGAGGGATATTTCCGCCCTTCAACTGGGAACGGGCATTGTACTTCCCTCGGAGGATGCCGAGGCTCAGATCATCTCCGATCTTGCTCCCACCCGGGGAGAGCCTTTGTACGTCAAGACCGGCTTCTCTGCCTTCGCGTCTGGAGGTTTCAGCGACCATTTGCAGCGACGCAGGATTGAGAACCTGATCCTGACCGGTGTTCACTCAGAAATGGGGATCTGGGCCACCGCCCTGTCGGCCCAGGATCGGGGGATCCGGCCGCTGCTGGTTAGTGATGGGTGTGCAGGGCTTTGCTATGATGCCCATGATAATATCATGGCACGCGCGCCCCATGCCCTGACGAAGGTCAGGTCCACCGGAGAACTGATGGATAGTCTCCGCGTCATGGAGCAGGACGACGAGCCGGTTTTGATATAACGTGGCGTGAGTAGTCAGATCTTCGTGCCTCACAGGACCGACCCCCGGTTGGAGACGCCTGCATGATTGTCATGCGGTTTCGCCGTGCTTGCGGGGCCAGTTTGTTTTCCAGGAACGTGGCCAGACGTGTTCCTGCCCGGGAGATTGCCAGGGGGAGCCTTGTTGAACTTTAAAACCGGAGGAGGCTGACCGGGATCTCATGGCAAAAGGGAAGAATCCACAGGCCCAGCAGAGGAGCACCGAGAGCGTTTCACCTGCTGTGGATGGCCGACTTGCCCCAAATGCACCGGGACGCTGGGGTGACACGCAGCGGGCGTAGAGCTCCGTTCTGGGGCTACACAGGCTGTCCGACGTGTAGATACACGCAGGCTGCTGAAATTCTGGATTCGCCTGTCCATCGAGAACGCCACCCATCGGCTGAGCGTGTGGACCCAACGTGAGCAGTGGTAGCTCGGCAGCTTGTTCGGGTACCGTTTGCCCTGCAGTGATCCGTTTTCTGAGTTATTCGTCCTTGTCATCCATCACAGAAATGATCACATCTGGGTTGACGTTGCGTCCGGATAGAATCAGTACCAGGGGACGGGGCAGTTCAGCGGGTATCTTTGCTTCCAGAACGGCAGCGGTGGAGAGGGCCCCTGCCCCCTCAACAACCATACGTTCTTGCAGGATGAGCTGCCGCATGGCCCCTGCGATCTCATCTTCGGTCACTGCGATCATCGCATCCACATGGTCCATCACAATTCCCAGGGTGTCGGGTGATATACTCCCACTGGTTGCCTCAGAAAGAGTGGGGCTATGGGAGACTTCGATGAACTCTCCAGAGTTATAGGACTGGACCATGGGTTGAGAGGCAGCAGGCTGCACACCGACGACGGCATTATGGGGGCTGACTGCTTTGGCTGCGAGCGCGATTCCACTGATGAGGCCGCCACCTCCCACGGGTACGACAAAGGTGAGGGGTGCATCAAGAAGGTCAAAGATTTCCAAAGCTGCTGTGCCCTGGCCGGCGATGATGTCTCGGTCGGAAAAGGGATGAATCAATGGCAGTTGATCCAGCGCGGCAGTACGGAAGGCGAACGCCTCGGCCTCATCATAGGATCTGCCCTTTTCAATCACGTGGGCTCCGAAGCGCTGTATGTTGTGAATCTTGGCAAAGGGAGTTCCGTCCGGTACCACCACGCGGGCCTCGAGGCCCAGTTCTGAGGCGGCCAGGGCTACGGCTGCACCGTGATTGCCGCTTGAGGCTGTCAGGATGGTGGGGCCCATGGAGTGTCCTTGCAACATGAGTTTGTTGTACGCCCCGCGGACTTTGAATGAGCCCGTCGGCTGTAAGGACTCCAGTTTGAGGTAGCATTCATCCCCGGTGGTTTCCTCGATCCATGGCGATCGCACCAGGGGGGTGGGATGCAGAAGAGAGCGGAGCCGACGTCGGGCCGCCCAGATCTCCCCTGATCTTGGAACCGGCTGCAGAGGCACGAGGCATCAGTCCTTTCTCGGGTGATCCATATGTTGTCATCGTAGCATCTGGGCCTTCGGACGTAAACTGCAGCTCCGGGCGCAGCCACGGCTGGAATGGTGTGCGCGCTCTATGGGAACGTAATAACCCTCCATGGAGGACGGGTTGGTTGGGTCGGTGGAGATCACCTGGCAGGGTGGGTGCCGAGGGCTCCCATCATTCTTCAACCCGTGATCGAAGGCTTGCATGGCGCTGTAGCGTCAGGTTGCTTTCGTGGGATGTCATCAACCGGTGGATTGTCATGAACACAACTAGGTTGCTCGGGCATCGTGGCCATCAGGAGATGGGCTACCGATCCGCCACGGATCTCGAACCGTGAGGGGGTGATCGGATGATGCCCGTGTCGGTGCTGTTGACCATTCGTCGTGTGTCTTGGTTTCATTGTTAGACGCGTTTGACGGGCTTTTTCATGAAAATGAGGGGATCCACCACGGCTGGGGCGAAAATGCTACCCTTGCGAACCTGTGTTGTGTATGCTGATCATAGGAAGCATGAACAAACGCCGACATGAATGACTGCCGAGAAGGTGGCATGGTCGAGGCCCTGCAGGGAATCCATTGTCAGAGGAGCCCAAGCCATCCCATGTTGATTGGTGTTGGAGGATCATACGATCCGTGATAGGAGATAGGAGGACTTGGATGAAATCGATAAAGCTTGGCCTTCTGGTCATCCTGCCGTCCCTTTTGGCCTACCTTGTTGTCGACATGCACATAGCCCCTGTGACCAACGCCTGGCTGGTTTCGCCCCTGAGCTGGGGGCTATTGTTTCTCGCATACTGGTTCTGGGTGGGTTCACTGTTCGGCCATGGCGAAGATACAAGGGCCAGTTTTCTTTGGGGCAGTGCTCCAACCTTGTTGTTTGGCCTTCTGTACTTGCAGCAGTTTGCCCTGACAGCGCCTGCGGCCCGGAGCCCGCTTTTCTCCCTGCTCGGCCAGCTATACGTGTTCCTTGCTGGGCCCGTGAGTAGTGTCTTTTTCACCAGCATATTGGGTGCATCGAATATCGGCAGCACTGTTCTCAATCTCTCAGCTTACGCCCTGATGCTGGGGACTTATTCCCTCGGCTTCTTGTGGCGGAAGAACAAGCAGGCGGAGAAGCGTCGAAAGCGAAGAAGGTAAAGGGTCCATCCTGGGATGCCGATCCATGTGGCCTGCCCCTCCCGGGTGAAGTTCGCCGCCGGCGGGGACAGCGGCACCGGACGTTCCCGTCGCAGGTCCCTTGACGACCGCAGTTTATTGCGTGAGGGCGCAATGCTTCCATGACAGTGCGGGCCCTGTAGGTGGGGTGGGGCAGGACAAGCGGGGAAGCAGGATGTGGGTGACTCTGCCATTCGGCTGGTGGTACATGCGCAGCACCTCCAGCTCGTACACCGTGCCGTCGGGCACCATGGGACCTGTACCCGTGGCGGTGCCATCTCACGAGCACAGGGTGCGACACACCCACTCGTGCTGGAGGGCTCCCTTGCTGTCGTTCGCCCAATACGACGAAGATGGAGCGCCTCTCCTTGCTCTTCACCCTCAATCATTCAAACCAGCCAGGAACAATGACCTCCCATACTCCAGATGGCCTTTGCAAGCGCTTGCCTAATCGGAGCAAAAACTCCCAGATCCTCAAGTGACGATACCACCCTCGTTGATGGAGCGGCAAGGGATCGAGTTATCTCAGCTGGAGATCACTGCAGGGGTCTCGGCATCAGGCAGCAGCCGGCCCGAGATCGTTGCTCCTTTTCTCGGCGATATTCGAGATTCTCGGTCTTAGCTGTCACCAAGGCGGAGCCGGGAATCACCCATAGGGGTGATTGACACCCGAATGCCCCCCACCTTATGATCGAAACTGGGCTGTCATCAGGGGCAACTTGGGATCTTCCAGGCACTGGTAGATGAGCTGTGGTCTATCGCCGGGTGCGATGTGCGGGGCAAGCGACTTCCCCGTGGGGGCAACGGGCGATGATTCTCCGGTTGGCAGGCCCTCTTAGCACATCCTCGGGATACGGGTGGGAGCGTTCAGTTGAGGGCAGGGATCCATGACCCCTCAACGGGAATCTCGCCTTGTTCCCGGCCAGGACCTTCCCAATGGCACGCGGTCGCGACACGAAGCACCCGGGAACGTATCTATAGAAACCCGGACTCAAGGCTCCCCTGCGGTCCCGAGACGTGAAGGAGGAACATAACATGCTCAAGCCTAGATGTATCTTTTCACTGGTAGTTATCTCGCTTTTGATCCTGGGTGGATGCGGTAGATCCGCTGACTCAGGAGGTGTCGCCGAATTTGGATCCACAGCGGAGGAAACCGCCATGGTGGATGCCCTCGCTCGTAGATACGGTGCCCTTGGACAGGGAGGTGCACCGCGTCTTCTCCAGGGCATGATGACCACGAAATTCGAAAACGGAGTCCCAGTAGATCACGTCGTCTCGTACAACTGGGGGGTCGAGGAGCTCCACGCCTGGGTGGCTTACGACAACCTGGAGGGCGACACCCTGAAGGCTGAACTGGTCTCTTCCGTGGGCACCACCCTCGATGTCCAGGAGGTCCGGGCAAAAGGGACCTTCGGTCGGGCGAACTTCACCTTCCAGCGCGGCGAAGTCGCCTGGTCCGCAGGAAAATACCAGGTCATCCTCACCGCCGAGGACGCTGAGGAAGTCGTGGAGTTTATTATCAACAACTTCGATACCCACGCCTCGCGCCTCGTCATCACCGACGGTCAGCTGGCCCTCCCCGGGGCTGAACTCGTGCCGGGTGCCGCATCGGGGAATTGGCAGGTGGCCGACGTCCCCCAGCCCGAGGATGGGTTTTCCCAGTTGATCAGGGGCTCGGACCGGGTTCTGGCCGTTAACTACCGGGGTAGCATCGCTTCTTCCGGGGACGGCGAACAATGGACCCTGCACGAGCCAGACTTTAACGTGGCGCCCACCCGGTTCGGCTGGGCAAACGGTCGGTTTTTCGGGTTCACCAGCTCCCGGACCCACCAGTACACGTCGGGCGACGGCTCGAGCTGGACCCAGTTCGAAATGGGCACCCACGATCCCCTGGTGTCGATCATGTACACCCACGACGGGTACGTGGGCCGAAGTGAGCGGAACCACGCGCTCCAATCCGACGACGGACATAACTGGCAGCGCTACGGGTATGCCGTCGAGGGATACCACAGCCTCCAGAACATCTACCTGGACGACGTGGGCCTTTTCACCTACCACGATGGACTGTACTGGTGGATCAGGGACGGTGCAATCGAGTCCGGTACGAAGATGGAGGACATGACGGTGCACACGTCCGAGGGATTGGGCTCTGTGAGCGGGGGGCAGGTTCTCTTCGGCAGCAGCAAGACCCTCCTGTACACGCAGTACCGGTTGTATCACTGGGAGGGAAACCGCATCACGGAGATCGACAGCGACAACACCGGTGGTGGCTTTGTAAAGATTTTCGTGCACGGCGACGGGTATCTTGCGGTGCGCTCTAACGGAAACATCTATCGGTCCGGTGATGCCGTGAACTGGGATCGGTTCGACGACGGGCCCGGCGGCCTGGAGAGCGTGACAGATGCTGCCTTCATCGGGAACCGGTTGGTGTTGATATTCGGAGGGCGGATCTACTCCCTGGCCCTGTGATGAGAAACCCAGGCATGGAAAATTGTTACGACGGGGGATCCTTTGGGGTCCCCCCTCTGGAACGTGAGCACCATCTGTGGTTCGGAACATTAGCATCCATCCCGTCGCTTACAACAATGGCTCTCAACGGGCTTTAGGGCTTGGGTGATCGATATCGACGTCTCACTGAGTTTCCACCGATCCATCGCAGATTTTTCTGTTCTCCAAGGACTGGCTTCTGTGAAAGGGGCTGTACTGGAACTGGAGGGAGTGCTTCTTTT
The DNA here is from genome assembly GCA_003566675.1 of Clostridia bacterium. Lineage (GTDB taxonomy): Bacteria > Bacillota > Sulfobacillia > SLMV01 > SLMV01 > PWUC01. The sequence continues at coordinate 2,881 of PXCI01000239.1, read as the reverse complement.
GGATCTGCGGTGTTCCTTGCGGCCCTCACCTGTTGAAGGGAGGGCCTTCCCTGGGGCCGGGCTAGCTGCTCTGGTTTCGGGCTAAAGCGAGCGGCAATATTAGCGCCTCCGACAAAAGAAGATGCATGGCTGCTGGACACCCCCCTGGTGCCTTCCATCTGGGCAGTTTGTTTGCATACGTGATAGCTGGAGGGATTTAGGGGGTCGGTTGCATTGTCCACTAAGACGCCGATGCATTGGTTCGAAGATGGAACACTAGGCAGCCGCTCCTCTATTATTTTGCAAAGCCTCTACTGGCCTGCCCATTCCCCTACAGTCGCATCAAATAACCGCACTGAATGGATCTCCTCAAACGGGACTTCTGCAGCACCAAAGGCCTGCTCCAGTGCCTCCTGGCTCGGGCAATCCCACTCACAGAAGAACTTGCCTGTAGAGAAGTCACAATAGGTCCGCTCCCAATTAAAACCCTCGGGTAGCTGCGAGGCCATCACCTTGGCACCCTCTAACCACTCCTCTTCATTGAGTGGCATCGTGTGGACAGCTAGAAAACGGGGCACATGCACACCTCCTTTCAACGATGATTGCCTGATAGACTCTTTAAGCCACTCTGAGCCAATGGGGTCGATAGTGTAGTAGAACACCCACTGTTGTTGTGATACGAGTTCCCAATGGGCAATTCGACAGGTTTCAGCATACTTCCACAAACTGGTGTGTGGCCTATGTACAATGGTTCGCCATGTGAACGCCCTGTCCTGTTTCTTGTTGGAATCCAGCGTAGGTAATCTAGATTACCGGATAAGAACGGTCTTGGATCGGGGTTATCCCTATAGCACGATTGAAAGATCATCTAAATGACCATCATATCCGAGGGGTGCCCGGCCACGCCCAACATTGCCCGAAAATTTCATCCCGGGTTAAGCGCAGACCAATCAGCACCTGTGGATACAGCATATCTCAACCACCCTAGTACATCATTTCGGTGACAATCTTATGCTGTCTAGGAATAGACCACCTACATAGGCTATAATTTAGAAGACAAAACTGACTGGTCAGTTCTGCAAGGAGGCCTACATAGTGCTTCAACCTGCTTTATCCCGTTTATGGTCCTTTATGAAGCACAAGCGTTGGTGGTTGATTGCGGCAACGGCCCTGTTGGTCATGGTTGCCCTTTGGGCCTTCGCCTACCCTGAACCCGGCGAGGAGGATCTGCCCGAGGACGCCCATTCAGGCGTCGCCGTGCAGGTGGTCCCGGCGGAGTATCGCGATATCTGGCGCATCGTCAGGGTGGCTGGCAAGGTGAATGCCCGCCTCTCAGTTGACATGACACCGAAAACCTCTGGCACCGTGACCGAGGTGCGGGTGGAGATGGGAGACCACGTGGAGGAGGGCGATGTTCTGGTCGTCATTGATGATGGTGATGTTCGTACGCACGTGGCCCAGGCCGAGGCGGGCCTGGAGATGGCCAGGGCGCAGGTGGCGCAGATGGAAAAGGGGGCCACCGAGGAGGAGATTGCCCAGCTGCGGGCCGTCCTTGATCAGGCTGAGGCTGCAGTGGACATGGCCCGGTGGTCTTACGAACGGATGGAGGAGCTATACAGGGGAGGAGCCGTATCACGGTTGCAGATGGAAGAGGCCACCCTTCAGTATCGTTCGGCCGAGACCCAGTTGACCGTGGCTGAGATGAACCTGAAGATGGCTCTGGACGGAACTCCCGAGGAGGCATTGAGGATGGCCAGGGCGCAGCTGCGGGAGGCCGAAGCTGCCGTTGACCTGGTAGGTCGTCGCATGGAAGACACCGTCATCCGGGCGCCGGCCAGTGGTCAGATCGCCTATGTATTGGTCGATCCCGGGGACATGGTGTCCCCCGGGATGGGTGTGCTGGGGCTCGTTGACACAGACCCTGTGTATATGGATGCCTCAGTCAGCGAGAGGGTGATTGGGTTTCTGAATCAGGGAGACGTCATCAAGGTGGAAGTCGCCGCCACCTCAGAGACCTTTGATGGAATCCTGAAACAGGTCGCTCCTGCAGCGGATCCCCGATCCGGCATGTTCCCCGTTCGAGTCGCTGTCGAGAATCCTGAGGGAAGATTGAAGCCGGGCATGCTGGCAGAGCTGGTTTTCGTTACCGAGGGCGCAGAGAACGTCCTGGCTGTGCTGCGACGTGCCGTGATTGCCATGGGGACTGGGCATCACGTGTTTGTGGTCGTCGATGGCCGAGCAGAGAGGCGGCGGATCGAGATTGGGCTAGACGACGACGAATATGTCGAAGTGACGACGGGACTGAGTGAGGGCGAACGTGTGGTCGAGTCCGGCGCCGATTTCCTGGAGGATGGCACTGTCGTCGAAGTTATTGAGGGGAGATAGACTGTGGGTCTTGCTGCCCTTGCGATCAGGCGACCGGTGGCGACGGTCATGCTGGTGCTCATGGTGTTGTTTCTAGGGGCCATCGCTCTCATGTACATGCCGTCGGACCTTCTACCGGAGATCAACTTCCCCGCCATTGCGATCATAACGGAGTACCGGGGGGCCGGGCCCCACGAAGTGGAGAGTCTGGTCACCCGCCTGGTGGAGGAGGCCCTTGGCACAACCGGTGACGTCAGGCACATCCGATCGGAATCTTCGGAGGGTTTCTCGCTCGTCGTGGCCGAGTTCAACTGGGGCGTGGATATGGATGTGGCTGCGCTCGAGGTCAGGGAGAGCGTGGACTACATAAGAGACTACCTTCCCCAGGATGCGGGGACCCCGGTCGTCATCAAAACAGATCCTTCCATGCTCCCAATTATGCGAATCAGTCTTTCTGGCCCCTACGACATGGTGGAGCTGACGTATATGGCCGATCGAGTAGAGGCCCGGCTTGAGAGGATCGGGGGCGTGGCCTCGG
>PXCI01000068.1 GCA_003566675.1 Clostridia bacterium | reverse complement strand
GTCTCTGTCCGGGTGACCGTGAACACCTTCAGGGTACAAGACGGCACATCAGCCCATCTCCTGATTTTCGAAGGTGAAGCGTCGGAACCTGGCGTGCTCGACGTGACCATCAGTCCCGGCAGCGTCGATGCAGAGGGTTATGATGTCGGTGAGCAGTCCATCTTCCACAACACCGCCGAGTTCCTGGTCACTTTTCATCAAGAGGTTCCTCCCGGGACCTACAAGATGCAGGTACGGGTGGATGGGATCGAAGAACCCCTGACCCTGGCGTATGTTGTCATGCCCTGGGGAGGCCTGGAGGTGGAGACCGTCGAACCCATACTGGGATCCGAGGATGATCTCCTCGTCACCTTCAGGGTGTTGGGATGGAACCTGGCTTCTGAACACGAAATCCAGGTTGGAGATTGGGCTCCGGTCGAATCCTGGGCTGAGAAGGGGTTTTTCGATGCAGGTGATTTCATCATCTCATGTGACGACCCGGAGGCTGAATTGGCGCACCGCTATGAGTACGATTCGTACCTGGATGCCATGATGCTTTCGATCTCTTCTGAACAGGCGCTGCCGGAGGATAGCCGGGTGACGGTGAGGATCTCCGGGCTGCAGTGGAAGGACCTGGAGCATCCCGAGAGCGTCGTGCTGGAGGCGTACCGCAGCGATACCGGCATGGGCTGTGAGTTCGAGGTCTTTGCTGGGGAGTGAACGACCGGGTCTCCCGTTGCCAACATGGGGCCTCAACGAGCATCTGTAAGGGCGTGCACACCATCACAGCGCCCGGGCGCATGGAGCCCGGGCGCTGGTGGCTGCTGAGTCTGTTCAGGCGCGGTTCCGCGTTCACTCACCGGGCATGGCGACTCTGACCTCGACACCTTCAATCGCATCATAGGCCATGATTTCATCTTCGAGGTCAGCCCATGCATCGGTTTCGATTGTCATCGTCACAACGATCTCATCTTTGTCATCTTCATCGTCTACCGGAGGCTCTGTCCATTCCTCGGTGAGCCCACCGCGCACGACCAGGGCGAAGGACTGCTGGCCTTCGGCGATATTTCCTCCCACGACACGGACCGTGTATGCCCCTTCGGGCAGGTTACCGGGAGTACTGTAGCCGGGCAGCATGCGGATTCCCTCGGTGTTGTTGATGGAATCGGGCTCTCCACCGGCGACGGTGTAGCCAGGGTTCAGACCGGTGAGGTTGTTTCCGCGGTAGATCGTTCCGTCTGGCGCGACGAGTTCCAGGTTAAGGTCATTGACCAGGTGGCGTTGTGCTCCCTGGGCGGGGGCGGGATCGGTCCAGGCCAGGTGCAGATGCAGAGACTGGGAACCGTCCCCGATGAGGATCTCCTGCTCCCACGCGTCACCGGTACTCAGGCTTGCGGGGTCATCCCAGACCAGCATGGCGCGCTCGTCACCAGGCCAGTACAGTGAGCCGTCGAGATCGAGTAGTCCCCATCCCTGGGAGGCGTTGGGGTACTTGTTCTCATTGTCGCGGTCCGAGTCCGGCCCGGAGATCTCCCGGGCGCCGGCGAGCAGGGTCGCCTTGACCAGGGCTGCGCTGGGTTCAAGACTGGCGTTGCTCGCAGTTCCCGTGGGATAGTAGCCGCCCGAGTAATACTGACGGACCAGGGCTGCTGCGCCCGTTGCTGTCGGGGTTGACATGCTGGTACCCTGGAGGCCGACGTAGTTATCTGTCGTGTCTGCATCCGCCGAGATGATCGGGTTCCCCGGGGCTACCAGGTCGGGCTTCAGACGGTCGTCGGCTGTGGGTCCGCGCGATGAGAAGAACGCGACCCCTTCGGGATTGTCAGTGTCTACCGCTCCAACGGTGAGGACGTTCTTGGCATCACCGGGTGTGGCGATGGTGAGTCCGCTCTCATCTCCGAAGTTACCGGATGCGATCACAAGCAGGTTGGAAGGATAATCGGCCATGAAACGATCAGCGTCTCGTCCCACTGTGCCGTATCCGTCATCTATGCTGCTGCTCTGGCCGCCCCAGCTCTGATTGTTGATCCTGGCTCCTGCATTGTGAGCTTCTTCAAACACGCTGTAGAAGTCGAAACCCGCCCCCCAGCCTCCGGCGGCACTGAAGGCCTTGATGATGACGAGCCGGGCCTCGTAGGCATGTCCATCGTACTTGGCCCACGCTTCGTAGGGCTCTGTGTTTCCGGCTATAGTTCCGGCCACGTGGGTGCCGTGGCCAATAGGGTCGTTGCTCGTGGAGTCACCTGCCAGGTCGATGAAGGCCTGGACTTTGCGGTGGTCGTCTCCAACCCTGGGTTCGCCGTCTGGAGTGACGGGCCAGGGCCAGGGGAAGGGGAAGGGCTGATGCTCGGAGGCATTGATGTCCTGGTCCGTGTCCGTTTGGTCCAATAGGTCCCACCACCAGGGCAAATCATAACCGGGAAATCCCCCACCACCGGAGTCATCGGGTTGGTCCCGATCAAAGAACATCTCGTGGTTGAGGTCAAGGCCGCTGTCGGTGACGGCCACTGTCTGGCCTTTGCCTGACAACTGGTGAGAGTGAGCTGTATCGCTGTTGATCACTCCCCGGGCCTCGCTGTTGAACAGCTGCATCGAGGCGGCCGGTGCGACGTATGAGAATCCTGTATCGGAAATAATGGAGAACAGGGCCGCAAGGGGTGCCTCGACAACAGCGCGATAGCGCGGCTCCGAGTCGGGGTACCCGGCAAGACGGGTGATCTCATCGCTCATCAACCCGACTGCCTGGAGCAGCGTCTCAAACTGCTCGGGGAACTCGCTCCCGAAGAACTCAATGACGTATTTCTGGTCCGCATCTGAATCGGAGGCACCGCCAGCCAGGGTTTGACGTACCGAGGGGCTCATGCGCAGTCCCTCGTGATAAAGGCCGTGCCACTGCACCTCTGGACGCTGCTGTACTGCAGTCATCTGTTCCGGTGTAGCGCGGACAGCGTAGGTGTAGTTGGGGATGTACGCCAGGAACTCGATCCCCTCACCCTGTAGTGCGGCTATCCAGGCGTCCCTGATCGGACCGATGAACTGGAGTAAATAGTGTGCGGATTCTCCGCTGGCGGGTTCGGTGCGCAGTGTCGAGGGAACCGAGGGTTCGCCCTCTTCGGTACTGAAGGATGCGTGGTTGAGATAGATTCGGGTTCGGTCGGGAAGCGGTTGCACGAAGTAACCGATGGCCTCTACCTGCTGCAGCTGCTCCGCGGTGCCGTGGGCGAGACTAAAATCGCCATAGTTCACTTCAACGGTCAACCCGGCATCGGGGTCAACAGCCTGATTGCCAGAGTGATGAACCAAGGCCCAATTCTGGTCACCTTCGGTGCTAGAGTGGAGAATGGATGCGTCAACGTTTGCGCTGTAGATACCCAGAGCAAGGGCAAAGAGCGCTACCAGGCCAATCAACAGTAGTTTTGACCTTGTGGCTTTTTCTAAATGCATTCGATACTCCCTCCGGTTATGGTGCCGAAGTGGATACTGCATAGATTGGGACCTCTTCGGCGTGCCAGATCGCAGCATGTTATCAAATTCATAAAGCTCAGTTGCATGTGTACATGTTAAGCAACGAACGAGCCCTCGATCAATGGAGACTGCTGGGATGGTAGAACATACAGGAATTAGGTCCTGCTGGCAGCCCCTATGTGAGTGCAAATAGTGCCCTGGGGGGCCACCGCAAGGAGAGCCTACGCCATGTCTGCGCACACTTCACACGCTGGTCACCTGTGGGCGGATTCTACCCGGAGGACCGGGGGTGACCCCCGGTGTTGACGAATACTCTTGGCTTTATCCGATTTTCAGGATAGTGTAATTCTCAGGAGGTGGTCATAATGAGCAATAATGGTATAATGGGAAATCAATACCCACGCCTGGTAATTCGCAACGCAACCGTGGTCAGCGGAAGGGGAACTCCCGCAGAGGGCCCGATGGATCTGGTGATTGAAGGAGGTGTGATCACCGATCTTGTGAAGGTGGATCCGATCTCTTTGCACCGGTATCCCGCCGACTGGGAAAGGCCTGGGGGCGATCGGGTCATCGACGCAACGGGCATGTGCGTGATTCCGGGGCTGATCGAGATGCACGCCCACGTTCCACCAAATCACGAAAAATGTGGCCCGCTGGGCACCGACTACGCTTTCAAACTCTGGCTTGCCCACGGTGTTACGACCCTTCGCACCGTCGGTTTTGGTGTGGAGGAGATGCTGTATGCCCAGCGGGAGCTCGGTGCGCAGAGCCCAGAGCTCCCGATTCCGCGTCTCTTCGTCATGCATGGATGTCTCGGTGCAAACGACCTGTCACCCGATGAAGCCCGGGAACAGGTCCAGAGGTTCCGGGAGCTCGGAGCGGATGGTGTGAAGCTCATCGGGGCGTACGCAGATGTTCTCGAGGCGATCTGTGATGAAGCAAGGAAACTTGATATGGATGGGGGGGTGGCCGTTCATCTCGCCCTGAACAGCGAGGTGGATGCCGTCATGGCGGCGGAAGCCGGTGTTCGCACCCTGGAGCATACCTATGGGATCCCCGAGGCAGCACTCAGCGGCGTTCAATCCTTCCCCCTCGACTATAACGAGTCTGACGAGCTGGCCCGTTTCCGTGAGTCTGCCTACAATTGGATCGAGGCGGAGGATTACCCCGAGCGCATCCTGGATGTACTGGACGTGATGATTGAAAAAGGGGTGGTGTGGAACCCGACCATGGCCGTCTATGAATCAAACCGGGACCTGGAGCGGGGCAGAAACCTCACGTCCAATGCCAGGTTTGGGGCACCGGCCCTGAGGAAGAGCTGGGAACCGAGCCCGGGGCTTCACGCCTCCTACCATTTCAACTGGAGGACAGCAGACGAGATCGCCTGGAAGGAGAAGTACCGGATCTGGATGGAGTACCTGGGCGTCTTCTTCGATCGCGGCGGGACCATCACGGTCGGCTCCGATGCAGGGTTTCTGTATGCTCTCTTTGGCTTTTCGATGATTCGGGAGCTGGAGCTGCTGCAGGAGGCGGGCATTCATCCTGTTGACATCATCAAGATGGCCACCACCAACGCCAGCAAGTCCCTCGGGTTGACCCATCTGTCGGAGGGAATCAGGAAGGGCTATGCTGCCGACCTGGCCATCGTTGACGGTAATCCACTGGACAACTTCAAGGTGATGTATGGGACGGGCATGGAAGGGTTCATGGATGACAGGGTTACGAAGGTTCAGACGGGGGGCGTCAGGTGGACCATAAGGGATGGGGTGCTCTTCGACGCGCAAGCACTGTTGAAGGATGTCGAGGACTACGTGGACGAGCTCGCCGAGTAGCAAAAAGGCATCTCCCGGAGGGTGGGGAAGCCTCCCGGTGATGCGGAACGATTCGCGGTTCGCCAGACGGCGAGGGGCCGTCTTGTTGCCGCGATTAGAGCATCGAACTCCAGGTTCGTGGTCATACGGTGGCATGGGGTATGGGTGTGCCAATGTGAACGAGCCTGCCCGCTGATGACCCGGCAATAATACGGCCTATTACTTGTGAGGAGGAATGGGTGTGTTGCGTTTGAGATTGACAAACACCAGATCGTTCCTGAGACTTGCGATGCTGGTCCCCGTTGTCCTGATCGCCGTGTTTCTGTGGGGGTGTGCCGGTCCCGTGGAACAAGGACAGGAGGCGCCGCCGGAGACACAACCGGAGACGCCGCAGGAGGTGGACTCTGGCGAGCCTTATACGATCGCCGAGCTCTCTGAGAGGGTTGGCGGCGCCACAGCTTACATAGAGGCTTCGCGAGGAGGGATTCCCTTTGCCTTTGGCTCCGGGTTTGTCATCCAGCCCGAGGGAGTTGTTGTCACCAATTTTCACGTCCTGGAGGGATCGGATGGGGCCCATGTTGAATTGAACGGTGGCCGTTATGATGTGGTATCGGTCCTTGCTGCCAGTGAGAAATGGGACCTGGCAGTCCTGAAGATTGACGGCGGTAATTTGAACGCATTGCCCCTGGGCGTCGGTGTCAATGTGGTCCGGGTGGGCGAAGAGGTCATGGCTGTGGGCAATCCCGAGGGGCTGGAGGGAACCGTCTCCAGTGGTATTGTCAGTGCGCTGCGCTTTGATGAGGAAATGGGAATCGACCTGATTCAGACCACAACCCCGATCTCCAAGGGCAGCAGTGGAGGCCCCCTGTTGAACATGTGGGGCGAGGTCATTGGGGTCAACACCTATACTTATGTAAGGGGCCAGAATTTGAACTTCGCGGTCCCCGTGGACCAGATCCACCTGCTCCTTGAGCAAGTCGGTTCCGGGGAGACGGTGGCAGCGGTATTCGGAGACGGTCGGGGCACAGAAAGGGCCTATGAACACCAGGTGGGTGAACTGGCCGTGGTACTGCAGTGGGAGGGAGATCTCGACCTGGACCTGGAGATCTGGTCCGATGAGTTCGAGTACCTGGGGGCCGTTTTTGACCTGGGAGACTCTCCTGACATCGGTCGCGGCGACCAAGGCGAGGAATGGTTTGTGTTTCGCGAGTACCCTGAAACGAGTGTTTCTCGTGAATACGACTTGCCCCGAGATTTCAGCCGGGGGCGTTTTGTGGTCTCACCTTTCTTCTTCGGGCCCGAGACGGAGCAGACGGTCCAGGCTGTCCTCACGGTGATCTTTCCCGATGGCAGCACACAGCAGTTGCAGCAAGAGCTGTCGTACTTGCCGCCCTATGACCAGTGGTTCGCCGTGCTGATTGATGTCGACCGAAACGACGCGGAGGTGCTGGACGCCTTTGCCGACGGCAGTGAGAGTGCGACCACCGGGTTCTATGAACACCGCGCGGGTGATCTGGCCGTGGTCTTGGAATGGGCAGGAGACGTGGATCTCGACCTGGAGATCTGGTCCGATGAGTACGACTACCTGGGAGCGGCCTTCGACCTGGGAGATTCCCCGGACATCGGCCACGGTGACGACGGCGAGGAATGGTTTGTGTTCCGCGAATACCCGGAGACCGACGTCTCTCACGGATGGGATTTCAGCCGGGGACGCTTCGTGGTCTCTCCTTTCTTCTTCGGGCCTGAGACGGAGGAGACGGTTCTGGCTGTCCTCACGGTGATCCTTCCCGACGGCAGCAGGCAGAGGCTACAGCAGGAGCTGTCGTACCTGCCGCCTTACGATCAGTGGTTTGCCCTTCTGATTGATGTGGACAGCAACCGAGTGGAGATACTGGATTTCTTCGACGATTGATCCTGCGCAACGTGGGATGATGGTTGCAATTTCGGTGACGGGAGTGGGGGAGAGGGGTGGGGGCCAGCAAAAGGGGCGAACTGGGCAACGGCTTTCATCCCGAGGGATCCACGGTTTCCGACAGCGCCGCCACGTAACATAGGGTCTCCAGGGTTTCCGTGGTCAGACCGGCGGCCGAGGCCAGGTGGCCCTGCAGCTTGGCAAGGGGGTCTCTGGTCCTGTCTACTTCGTCGGTCAGCTCCGGCCTCCGGGCCGCGAAGTCGTCCAGGCGGGCCCCGATTCCCATGTGTTCAAGGCCCACGACCTTGTCGGCGTAGAAGAGCACCCTCTCAAGAAGGTCATCCCGTAGGCCCGGATTCACGATGGCAGGCAGGATGTGATTTGCCACTGCAGGAGCCAGGTGGTCCAGCCCTTCGCTGTTCAGGATGAGCGCTGAGGCCCTGGCGTGTTCCAGGCCGGCCGCCACCCGGGGGTCGGCATGGGTCCTGCCCACGTCGTGGCACATGGCCGCTGTGGCCAGCAGGGGAAGATCCAGGTTGGCCCCGGTGGCCCTTAGTCGGCGTCCCAGGGCCAGAGCTACCGAAGTGACCTTCTCCGAGTGCTTCACCAGGCGAGGGGATGCCCCGTGACGAGACAGGATCTTACGGGCTCGGCTGAGAGCGTCACGGACGCCGGGACAGGCCTTGTCTTGCTGCATGTTTAACCACGTGGCAGCGCGGGCTGCGGTTCCCGTTACCTTTATGGGTGTACCGGGGGCCACTGGTTCTCCCAGGATCCTGGCCCGGTCCCAATGGGAGCGGCACAGGGATTCAGCGTCGATCCACAACAGACGGTCGATCTCTGAGCTGGGTCGGGGACGACCCTGGAAGCGGCTCTTCCAGGCCACGCAGAGGTAGTCCAGGTATCTTCCCTCGAAGGGGATCGGTCCGGTCCACACCAGGGTTGGCCGGGGGGCCATGGATTCAGGCAGCACCACCCGCTCAGGGGCGGTCCCGTCCATCAGGAAGCAGGTGTGGGCGGCATCGGTTGGCTCAAGGTCCACGTTGGCTTCCTCTCTACCCTCGCGCCTGAGAGCCTCCAGGAGGCTCTCACCCTGCTCCCGGCGCCCTCCAACAGCGAAAGCCAGGAGAGCCTCCGGTGAAAGTACCCCGGCGAATAGAAAACCCTCGTCCACGGTCACATAGGCTCCCGTAGACCAGACCCGGCCCGGTCTGTCCAGGGGCCTCAGGGCTTCTTCCAGTGTCTTTGCGCTCATGGGTCACCTCCGTGATAATGGGGGGTTCTTTATGCTCATCGTAGCGCCCCCTGTCACCTAGGACTCTGATGGTCAACATGGGAGACTCTACCGTCGTTCGTCGTTTTCAGTGGGCAGGCCCACCATTACGATGTCTGCGGGAGTGATGCTTGCCCCGCTTGTAAATGAAAGTCTGTGCTGCGTAATTGCTGGTACAGGTTTCCGCTGCATGGGTCAGATGGTACGCAATGTCCTGGACAATCCAGGAACTCCCTTGATCACGATCTACAGCGGGGCCTTCCAAATGTAGTTGATGAAACGCATCTCCCGACCGTTTACTTGAACGACTTCGTCGCCTATGGATACCGCGCTGAATCCATTTCGCTCCAGGACTCTCTGTGACGCGATGTTCTCCGTCGTTGTTTTGGCGTAGACGTGTGCCACTCCTACGTCTGAGATTTTCTCCAACAGGAGTTTCGTGGCCTTACCCGCCACACCTTTTCCTGCAAAGTCTTCGCCAACCCTGAAACCAATGTGAGCAGTACCGGCAGCTTTATCGATATCAACAAGGTTAATTCTTCCTGCAATGCGATGGGCGTCGTTTCTTATCAGGTAAAAATGCGCCAGGTCATGATCCTGTTCTTTCAGCAATTCCCTGTGTCTTACCCCAAATGCTGCAGGGACATAGTAGCTCTCTCTGCGACTAGGTACCATTGCTTCGAAATAGGATCTGTTACGGCTCTCAAACCCCAACAGTTCTTCCGTATCACCATATTCATGGCACCAGTCGTCACAAACGTTACCCTGTATCCTTATTGCAAGCCCCTGTGCTCCATCGTGTTGGGATCGGTGATGCTTCCGGGTACGATTATATCCCAGCATCACATAATCTGCACGACGTGGGCAAATCAACCACACCGCATGCCTGTTGACGCCAGCTGATGTCCATGGATCGGTGGGGGGGAATCGGGCGGCAAAGGGGCGAAGATAACGATATCGCCAACGATTGCCACCAGGAGGGTATACTGCTCCGTCGGTCGGCCTTAGGAGGAACCGCAATGGATGGTTCATCACCAGAGGATCTTGGATACATGAAAGAAGCTTTGAAGACGGCCCGGGAAGCCCTGCAGCAGGGGGAAGTACCCTGTGCGGCCGTAATGGTCGCCCCCGGACAGGGGATCGTCGCCCGGGCCCATGCCACCGATCGTCAGCGTCGGAATCGGATATCCCACGCCGAGCTGCTTCTGCTTCTGGACAGTCCCGCTGTCGGGATCAGGCGCGATAGCCTCACCCTGTACAGCACGTTGGAGCCCTGCGTGATGTGCACGGCAGCCTTGATGACGGAGGGGATAGGGCGGGTGGTGTTTGGCCTGCCGTCTCCGATAGACGGGGGAACCTATCTCTTGGACGACCTCACAACGGTTGCGCGATGTGGCGGTGCCGCCTTTGATTTCACCGGAGGCGTGATGGCCCAGGAGTGTGCCCGGCTATTTGCTGAGTTTTTGGATCTGCCGGGTGTGCCGACAGGCATGACCCAGTTTGTCCGAGTATTGCTGGACTCTCAGGATGAATCGTAGGGGATGATTCGCCCAGCCTGACGACCGGAGGGTTGGTATCCATAAGTCCCTGTCGGTGGGCTCAATTCAAGGGCTTATTGGTCAGTCGGGCGATTCCACACTTACGATCCCGTGTTGGCCGGTCCCAGATATTAGGCATCTGGGGCGGGAACTCCGGCACTTCAAAAGGGTTTTGCTTGCTGAATCTAAACCCTTGATACGGCGTCCCAACGAGTGGTTTTGCGGACGCGTTCAATGCCCCCTGAGACAGAGGTGAACTCACCATTGAGACCCTCTTTTCTGCAAAGGCGAACCGGGGAGACCAAAGGAATACTGCCTGGTCCGTCAGAAGGGTCCGTTCCTGATCGGCATTGCCTTGAAGGGTAGTCCCCGCGGGGAAGAACCTGGCCCGCGGGGATCGTATATTAACGCGTTGGACTTGGCCGATGCCATTGTTAACCTAGATCTTGACGGCTGTGCCGTAGACGATCACCTCCGCGGCACCGCTGGTGATGCTGGCCGTTGAAAAACGCACCCCGATGACGCCGTTGGCTCCCAGGTCAGCGGCGTCAGATATCATCTCGGCGATGGCCTGATCCCGAGCACGCTTGAGCAGGTCAGCGTATTCACTAACTTCGCCTCCGACCAGCTTGCGCAGGGAGGCAAGTATGTCCCGCCCGAGGTGAGTGGCCTGCATGCAGCTCCCACGAACCAGTCCCAATACCTCATATTCCGTGCGAAGATCACTTGTAGCTAGGAGCATTCGTTATATCTCCTTTCAGATCATGCTTCTTTGCGACTTGAAGATTCGCCAAGCAACGCCGGTGCAGACCAGGGAGAGTCCCAAAAGGACGAGGGTCACGTCCCAGCGGATGTCGTTGCTCTGAAGGGTCTGGGCCGCCGCCAGGTGATTGCTCAGGGAGACGGGCCTCAGCGCCGGGATCCAACCGATGACGATCAGCGCCGCGCACGTGGCTCCGCCTGCCAGCACAGCCTTGATCTCCTCGCTGAGAAGAGCGGAATACACCCAGCTAATTGCGTAGAAGAGGACAGCGCCCGCCAGGGTCACAGGCAGGCCCCGGATGAACCTGAGAAGGTCCAGGCTATGCCCTGCCGCTGCTGATGAGGGTCCCATCGTGAGCGTGGTGATGATGATCATGCCCCACAGCAGGGCCAGGCCGGCGACGTACTTGGTCTGGAACAAAGTGGCCCTGCTGATCGGCTGAGACAGCAGAAATTCCATGGTGCGCCGGGATCGCTCCCCTGCGAGGGGTGCCGCGCCCAACAGTACCGCGATGACCACCACCAGTTGGAAGAGGTTCTTGCCGTACCAGTTCATCCAGAGATAGTTAGTGTAGTCGCCCAGCTGCGAGGAGACCAGCGATCCCCAGGCCTCCGGCAGGGGTGGTGCATCGGACAGGAACGATCTCAGGATATCGAAACCGAAAGGTAGCAGCAGGGCCGTGACGAGGAGTGCGCTTCCCCCGATGATCCATTTCCAGCGGGCCTCTCGGAGTTCCTTGCCGAGAAGGCCTCGATTAAGCCTCATGGGTGTGATCCTCCTCAGAAGATTGAGCGTATTGCAGGAAGATTTCCTCGAGGTTCATATCAATGACGTCTAGGGCGAAGTGGGGGATCCGAGAGCATTTGTGTATGATGTGGTCCACGGAACCGCGCACCGTGACGAGGTACTTCCTGCCATCGCGTTCGATTTTCACCACGTCTGGATGGTCAAAGAGATCCCCAGGGGGGTCCACTTGGAAGGCGACTCTGATGCGCTTCTCGTCGATCTTCATGTCTTCGAGGGGTTTCTCCACCACCAGACGTCCCCGGTCAAGGATCGCCACGTGATCGGTCACTCGTTCGACCTGGTGCAGGGCGTGGGATGACAGGACGACGGTCTGTTCTTTGGCGAGTGCCTCCTCCAAAATAACCGTAAGAAGTTCCTTGACCCTGACCGCATCGAGGTGGGCGATCGGTTCGTCCAGAATGAGGACGCGGGGGTTGTGGGCCAGAGCTAAAATTAATCCGAGCTGGGTCAGCATTCCCGCGGAGAGCTGGGATATGAGGCGCCCCTGGGGTATATGGAAGAGATCCAGGTAGCGGTGGGCCAGCCCATGATCCCAGTCCCTGTGAAAGGACTGGGCGAAGCGGAGGATTTCCGCGGCCCGCATGTAGCCGTAGAGGGAGCGACTCTCCGGCAGATAGCCCACCTGCTGGCGGGCTCTTTCTCCCGCGGTTGTGCCATCGAGGCCCAGGATCTCGACCCGTCCACTGGTCGGTCGAACCATCCCCATGAGGGTTCTCAGCGTCGTGGTCTTACCCGCCCCGTTTCTCCCAACGATGGCATAGATGGAACCTGCAGGAACGGATAGGCTGAGGTTCTCAAGGGCAGTCACGTCACCAAAGCGGCAGGTCAGATTCTCAATCTTCACTGCTATTTCGGTCATCTTCACACTCCGTTCTGTGCCACTTTTGCACCATTTCGACCAGTTCCTGGAGGGATAGCCCCAGCAGCCTGGACCGGGTCACCAGCTGCCCGATCAGGGGTTTCAGGATGCGGTACTGATGTTCAGGCGTGTGCGATTGCATCTTTCGGGCGATGAAGGTTCCGCTTCCCTGTCGGGTGGCGATCAGGCCCTCGCTTTCTAACTCCCGATAGGCCCGGACCACCGTATTGGGGCTTACTGTTAGCTCCGTTGCCATGTCTCGCACGGAGGGCAGTTTGTCTCCGGGGTTGAGGTAGCCGCTGCCCATAGCATGGCGGATCTGATCGATGATCTGAAGGTAGATCGGTTTGCCAAGCGATGGGTTGATGGTCAGCCACATGGGTGGGCTCGCTCCTGTCTGTATCACTGTATCAACGCATTGATACAATTATACCCGTCGCGGTGCGGTATTGTATAGATACTCCGAGGTCTATCCTGCAAGATCTGTTGAGGTCCTCTGTCGGGGGGCGGACCTTCTGGGGTAGAATGGGTGGGATGCTCATGAGCTCGGAGAGGAGACGTGCCTTGCACCTACTGCCTGCATGTCCCGAAGACCTGGAAGCCTATCTTGAGATGGACCTGGATCTCGAGGATGATCACATTGCCCATTGTTTCTGCGAGTTTGCTGCGAACCATGCGCTGTACAAGGCGGTGGAACGAGGCCGCATGGTGGGCGTGATGATGTTGGAACATCTCACCGATGAGCACGCGTATCTCGGAGCAGCCCGCGTGGATCGCCGCTACCGCAAATCGGGTGTTGCCACAGCACTGTGCGGACACCTCATCGCCCTTGCCCGTGAGCGGGGATACCGGTGGATCGGACTGTCCACCGAGGCGGAAAACGTACCAGCAAGGCGGACGGCCGAGAGACTCGATTTTGAACTTGTGGGCAGGCATCTCAGCTGTCACAATCATCGAAGGTTGCGCAAGCAGAAGGGCGAGAATACATCCTGGTCCATGGCCTCCGAGGAGAAGGCAGCGCTGCTGGCGGATGCTTACTCCCAGACCCGCTTGTTGCCCCGTACGCCCTATGCCCTCATACCCTGGCCGGAACAGGGGCTTTCCTCTGAATATCTCGGCCAACTGACTTTTCACCGCCTGCCCTCTCCGGATGGGCCGATCCTGTATGCCGTGAACCGGGCTGCTCATCCGGAAGACCTTCACATGATGGCTCTGCGCCCGGCTCCCCACTACAGCAGGGGACTCCTGGCTGCCCTGCTGGAGCAACACGAGGGACCCCACGAGAGCGCCCACATGGACTTTCCGGTGTGGAACCCGCACGACATGAGCGCCCAGGTTGCCCTTCCAGAGCCGTGGGAGGTGCTCAGGTGGGTTGTGTACGGGCAGACCCTGTGATTGTTCCCTGACCGCCTGGACGACCCACGGGGTTGCTCCCACGTACATCGGCTAATGGCTAGTGTAGGGTATCCTCGGGGCGTAGCGCCTCGCGGGTGCCGCGTACCTGGGTGGCCCGCGCATGTTCCTTCATCTGTCCCCCATCGAGAGCATATCTTCTCAACGAGGTGAGACCCTAGAGCCATATGCTTGATGTGCTCCAGGGAGGTGAGGGGATGACCCGTGAAAGGTCGATGCCCAGGTGGCTGCTTGCCGTCGCACCGTGCCTGTGGATGGGCTGGCGCAGCGTCATGAGACAGTACACGCCGGCCAACGCGGAACTCGCCCTACTCCAGGGCTATCACCTGGTCCGGGGAGCAAAGAGGGTCCTCGCCGTCACCGCCCATCCCGACGACCTGGAGGCGACAACGGGGGGCGCCCTGAGGTTAATGGCCCTGGCGGGCAGTCGGATTGACGTTGTAGTTTTGTCCGACGGCCGTCAGCAGGATAACGGCAGAAGCAACCTTGCTGAGATTCGCCAGGTGGAGCAGCAGCATGCCGGGAACATCCTCGGTTATTGCAACGTGTATCACTTGGGTTTCCGGGATCTGAGCCTGTCCCGGATGGATGAGCTGCAGCCCGAGTTGCTGGACCTATGGCGCTCTGTCAGGCCAGAAGTGGTGTTCACCTTTGATCCTTCCTTTCCTGAGCCCTACCTGGCCCACCCCGACCACCTGACCGCAGGACGAGTGGTGCTGAACATCCTCAGAGGGGGCCACGATCCGGAGCCGGCGGTTTACTTCTACGGCACGGCCGACACCAGCGTGATCGTGGACATCTCCAGTGTCATCTGGGACAAGGTTGATGCGGTGGTCGCCCACCGGAGCCAACTGCAGACCTGGCCTGCCCTGTACTCGCTGTTGATTCGGCTGTATGGGAGATTGCGGGGCCGCCCTGTTCAGAGATCTTACGCGGAGGGGTTCCGGGTACTGACCATGCCCCGGCTCTCTTCGCAGGTCCAGCGGGGGCAGTGGAAGCCCCCAACCGGCGGCGCCTACTAGGCCTAACTGGGATGTTCATCGCTGCCGTCTCTTCAGTCCTTCGCCGATCCACTCCGCTGGTGGATAGCTGCTCGTTGAGGGGATATCACTGGGGCCGGGGCGTCGCTTTCAACAGGACAATTCTCCAGACCCCCGTGCGCCCGTTCGATGTAAAGAACCGCGAGTACAAACACCACGGCAGAGGAGATGAAGGGCGTCTCAACCGTCACCATGTATAAAAGCCCCGCCCAGAGAGGCCCAAGCATACGCCCAAGGGAGTCGTAGGAGGTCTGTAGGCCCATGGTGACGCCCTGTCCAAGGTCGGTTGCATTGCAAAGCAGGGAGGTCACGACGGGACGGGCAAGGCCCATCCCCGTGGCGACCAGTGCCACCGAGACCAGGACCAACGGGAAGCTTGGAGATAGGGTGAACAGGACAAATCCCGTAGCGGAGAGGATCATCCCGATTCGGAGAAGACGCACTTCGCCGAAGGCTTTTATAGCCGCTCCAATCAGGACCCCCTGGACGAGAACCCCGATGGCCCCGTTCACCGTGAAGGCGATTCCCACCTGAACCGCCGTGGCTGTGAACTTATCTATGAGGAAGAACCCCATCATGCTGAACATGGATGAACTGGCGAAGGTGATGAAAAAGGCAGTCCAGTAAAGAACGGCGTGGGGTTTTCGCGCTGCATTGACCATGGCCGAGAACATCGACCCGGCGTCGAGACTGCTCTCGGAGCGTTCCTCGGGTTCAGGCAGAAAGAAGTAGACCAGCAAGGCATTGATGCATCCGAAGGTTCCGGCGGTGAAGAAGGTGAATCTCACCCCGAGGGGTACCATGAGGCTTCCGATGGACGGTCCGAGCATGAAGCCGAGACCGAAGGCTGCTCCCAGAAGTCCCATGCTGGCCCCGCGCTCCTCGCGGGGGGTGATGTCGGCGATGTAGGCCTTGGCCGAGGGAATGCAGGAGGCCGAGAGCAGCCCCCCGATGATCCTTGCTGCATACAGCATCCAAAGCTGTGTGGACATGCCCATAAGGAAGAAGCCGAGTCCGAAACCGACCAGGCCCAGGATGAGGGTGGGCCTGCGTCCGTACTTGTCGGAGATACTGCCCCAGCGAGGGGCAGTGAGGAATTGAGCGGCCGCCCATACTGCGGTCAACAGGCCCATGTCGAAGGACGATGCGCCCAGGTCCCGGGCAAAGAAGGGAAGTAGCGGGATCACAAGGCCAAAGCCAATCATAACCAGGAACAGGGAACCGAATAGAAGGGCAAAGCGAGGATTGCGAAGGAGCATAGAAACAACCTTTCTTATCTAATAGTTCGATTACCTAACATTATAATCAAAAGGGGAGATATATGTACATAGCGGTGGCTCAGCTGGGGTCTAAGGGGGCGCTTTAATCGTCGATCTTGATCAGCACTGTCGCCCTCGAACGCCTTCCGCAGCGGGGGCACTTGAGGTATTTCCAGGTTCGGACCCTGCCCGGACCGTGGGGGCTCACGAGGTCCGTTGCCACGGTAATCTCGAACTCGTACTGGCAGTGCATACATCGGTAGGCGGTATAGCCCGCGTGCCATCTGACCAACAGGAACAGGCTCAAGAACAGGGCCAGCGCCCAGATGTAGCCGTGTCCGTTGGGAAGATCACCATGAGAAGCAGGGTCGCAGCTGTGACCCCTGCGACGAACAGGGCTAGGGCGGCGATGGTCTTCAGCCAGTCTCGGGGTGTCGGCTGGCGGTACCGGGTCAGGGCGCTCACCTCGCTTTCTGTGTCTGTATTTCGTCCACCGGTGTGTGAAGGATGAATCCAGCATATTCTATGCTCAGAAAAGGGCTTAGATCACCCGGCTAATGGGGAAAGCCTCAGCCATCGTATGGGATCCCTTGACAGCTGCCGCCGTTCCTGAGACGATCACGGCAAATCACAGGGGAGGGGTCGCAGTGAAAGAGGCGCTTTTGCAAAGGGCTGCGAGAAATGTCCTGACCTCCTTTGTTCCCATCGAGGAGGGGAGCCGGTTGAGGATCTTCTATGACGACGGCAGGAGCTGGTTGGCGTCCGCTTTCAGACAAGCAGCGGAGGACCTGTCCGTGCCCGTCATCCCGACGGACCTGACCCAGCAGGTGGACGTTGAAGGTCTCCGGTCGGTTCTGACCTGTGCCGAGCCCGTCGATGTGATGATCAGTGCTTTTTCCTGGGCGTTTCTGTCCGGGTTTCCGGGGCGTTCCCTGTTTCCCCCCTTCGTGTCTCCTCCCGGCTTTTCCGGCCGGTCTGCCCACATCAGGCCGCGGATCCCCGAGGAACCGCTGTTGAGGATGCTGTGTGACGATCTTCACAGCATTCGCCGCAGGGCGGTCTCGGTAATGGATCTCAGTCGGCATGGATGGCTCCGAGTGTTATCGTCGGCGGGCACCGATCTGATCTTTTCCACCGGTGAATTTCATCAGATCCCCTTCGAGGCAAATCCCCATGCCTTTCTCCCCGCCGCAGAGGTATACACTTCCCTTTCCCCGGGAAGTGCGCAGGGTAAGGTGGTGGTCGATCTGACCGTGGGCGAATTCGTGTACGAGGGGGACCTCTGGGATCCCCTGGGGGCGGTTGATTGCCCGGTGCAGCTCACCGTCCGCAACGGTCGGATCATCGGTGTTGACGGCGGTGACATCGCCCGGAGGCTGGCGAAGCTCCTCGACGATTGCCCGCCATCCTGCGCCGAGGTGGTCGAACTGGGAGTTGGGCTCAGTGCAGGGGAGCAGACGGGCCACATTGGAGTCGATGAGTGCCTGGCTGGCACCTGTCACTTCGGCATCGGAGATGCGGTGTTTTACGGCGGCGATAACAGGGCGCCGATCCATCTGGATGTGGTCATGGATGCACCCCGCATTGAACCCTTCCATCCCGGGTAGGGGGCCAGTGCCCACCCGATTACTAGGAACCAGTTTGACAGCATCTTCATATTATGTACTATTTGGCGTCTATGGGCAAAGTAAGAGGTTGACAGAATTGCGGTGAATCCTGCTATAATTTCTGTTATCATTATCGCACGTCTGGACGGATTGGATCGTATGGGTGCGGTGGAGCTGACCCGGATCGGCAGGGACAGCAACGATGACAGTCATCATGCGCAAACATGTGGAGCCTGGGACGTGTTTTGCAGATCAGATCTCAACGCGATGACGGGGATTAGTAAGTGCTTTGTGATGCTCACAGAGATCCGGTGAGGAGCTGAGAGCCGGCATCATCACGGCGTTGAACTCACCCTCGAGCTGCTGCGGTGAAGGGAATGTCCCCCTAGCCCCAGCCGGCGGCCCAATCTGGCCGGCCGTTAGCCAAAAGAAGTGCGGAGTCTGTTTGCGCTTCGTGGAGGCTGCCACTTCTGTGTGGTAGCGAATCAGGGTGGTACCGCGGGGAGATTGAGACGATCCTCGCCCCTTCTAATTTGGGGCGGGTTTATTTTTTTATGGTGAGTTGTGAAGGCAAAGCCCGGGGGCTCATGACGCAAATTGTTAATCATAGAACGCGAGGTGGATCTATATGTCCAATGTACTGATATTTGACACGACGCTTCGAGATGGAGAGCAGTCCCCCGGCGTCAGTCTCGGCATGGAGGATAAGCTGCAGATTGCCCGCTACCTGGCGGCGCTCAGGGTAGATGTGATCGAGGCCGGTTTCCCCATAGCCTCGGAGGGAGAGCAGGCCTCCGTGGCAGCCATAGCCCGCGTGATTGAGGGGCCCATCGTCGCCGCCCTGGCTCGTACGAACGAAAGGGATATTGACGCGGCGTGGGAGGCAATCCGGGAGGCCGAACGTCCCAGGATTCACGTGTTCATTTCCACATCCGATGTACATCTTTCACAGATGCTGCGGATGAGCAGGGAACAGGCCCTGCAGGCTGCTGTTGCGTCCATCCGCTACGCCCGGAGATTCACAGAAGATGTTCAGTTTTCGGCTCAGGATGCGACCCGGACCGACCTGGACTTCCTGGTGCAGATCCTGACGGCCGCGGTCGAGGCCGGGGCTCGCACGATTAACGTGCCCGATACCGTGGGGTACGCCACGCCGTCCGAATACCGGCAACTGTTTGAGTCCCTCGCTGCCCGCGTCTCGGGCCTCAATCCTGCCGTGCTGAGTACTCACACCCACGACGATCTGGGCCTGGCCACCGCCAATGCCCTGGCTGCCGTTGAGGGAGGGGCGCGCCAGATCGAATGCACGATCAACGGGATCGGGGAACGAGCGGGCAACTGTGCACTGGAGGAAGTCGTGATGGGTCTTCGCACCCGGGGGGATGCCTATCGAGTGACCACCAGAATTGACAGCAGCCAGCTTTTACGGAGCAGTCGCCTGGTTTCTGGGTTGACGGGAATACCCGTGCAGCCCAACAAGGCTGTTGTCGGCGCCAATGCCTTTTCCCACGAGGCTGGCATTCACCAGGATGGCATGCTCAAGGACCGTAACACGTATGAGATCATGAAGCCCGAGGATGTCGGGCTCAGGGAGTCCAAGCTGGTGCTGGGCAAGCACTCGGGACGTCATGCGTTCCGGGTTCGGATGAAGGACCTGGGCTACGAACTGAGTGACGACCAGCTCACGGAGGTCTTTGCCCGCTTCAAGCACCTGGCCGACCGGAAGCCCCACGTATCCGATCGGGACATCGAGGCCATCGTCGGTACCCAATTGGGCGGAGTCGAGGAGATCGTGGGTCTGGACTACTTCCTGGTCACAAGCGGGAACTCCGCGATTCCGACCGCCACCGTTCGCCTCAATCTGTGCGGGGACCGTCCCGAGTTCTCGGCCTGCGGTGGTGGGCCCGTTGACGCGATCTTCCGCGCCATTGACGGGGCCATGGACAGAAGCCACAGGCTGGTGGATTACCGGATCGAGGCGGTCACCGATGGTGCCAACGCCCTGGGTCAAGTGATTGTCCGGGTGGACGTTCAAGGGCAGGTTCACCTGGGCCGGGGGCTCAGCACCGACGTCCTGGAGGCGAGCGCCCTCGCCTACGTCAACGCCATAAACCGGGGCCTCCAGGCTGATGGATCAACCGAGGAGCAGCAAGGGGAACCAGGGAGATTATCGGGGAGTGATTCGGATGGATCGTAGCGCCCGACCGATGACCATCACGGAGAAGATCATTGCAGGTCACGCCGACCGACCGTGGGTCGAACCCGGGGAACTCATGACGGTCCGGGTTGATTTTGCCATGGCCAACGACATCACGGCTCCGCTTGCGATCCGTGCCTTCGAGGAGATCGGGGCGGAGCAAGTTTTTGATCCGGATCGGGTTGCCCTCGTCCTGTCTCATTTTCTTCCCGCCAAGGATATCGAGAGCGCGGAACTGGGACGGGTCACGCGGGAGTTCGGCCGGCAGCAGGGAATCCGTCACTTTTATGGGCCGGGGGAGGGGATTGAGCACGTGCTCCTGCCGGAGCAGGGGCTGGTCCTCCCGGGTGAGATCGTCTTGGGAGCGGATTCGCACACGTGCACCTACGGCGCCCTGGGTTGCCTGTCCACCGGTGTGGGGAGTACGGACCTGGCCTACACCCTCGCCACAGGGGAGACGTGGATGAGGGTGCCTGAGTCCATACTCTGTACCTTCACCGGGCGCCTTCAACCCTGGGTGACTGGCAAGGACCTCATTCTTCACGCCCTCGGGCAGATCGGATGCGACGGGGCCACTTACCGCACGCTCGAATTTGCCGGATCGGCCCTCGGAGACTTGTCCACCAGTGCCCGGTTGACCATGGCGAACATGGCGGTGGAGGCCGGTGCCAAGAACGGCATTTTCAACCCGGACGCACAGACCCTTGACTACGTTGAGGAGCGGGCCCAGCGAGCGTTCACACCCCTCTGCTCAGACCCCGGCGCCCAGTATGCCCGGGAAGTAACCTTCGATGTGGGAGCTATCGAGCCCCAGGTTGCCCTGCCACCGGCGCCCGACAACGTCCATCCGATCAATGAGGCCGGAGCTCTACCCGTGGATCGGGTGTTCGTGGGCTCCTGCACCAATGGGCGGCTGGAGGATCTGAGAGTCGCCGCGGGGATCGTGCAGAGCCGCAGCGTTCACCCCGATGTGGATATGATGGTGATCCCAGCCTCTCGCGCGACGTATGCGGCGGCCCTGCGGGAGGGCCTGCTGGAGATCTTCGTGGAAGCGGGGGCCTGTGTGAGTGTTCCCACGTGCGGCCCGTGTCTTGGAGGACACATGGGCGTGCTCGGCAGGGGCGAACGCTGTGTGAGCACATCCAATCGTAACTTCGTGGGACGGATGGGGCATCCGGATTCTGAGACTTATCTGGCCAGCCCTGCGGTGGCCGCAGCCTCGGCGGTGGCGGGCCACCTTTGCCATCCCGGTGAACTGACGCCCGCGCCGCGCGACCAGGAAGGGAGGGTCTGATCGTGAAGGAGCAGCACCGAATCCGCTATCAGGGTCGGGCCTGGACATACGGTGATGATATTAACACGGATCTGATCATACCGGCCCGGTACCTTTACACCTCGGATCCCGAGGAGCTTGCGCAACACGCTATGGAGGATCTCGACGGCCGTTTCGCCGGGGAGGTTGTACCTGGCGATGTCATCACAGCCGGTGACAACTTCGGTTGCGGCAGCTCCCGGGAGCACGCTCCCGTGGCCCTGCGAGCTGCCGGCGTCTCCTGCGTCATCGCACGTTCCTTCGCGCGGATTTTCTATCGCAATGCAATTAACGTTGCCCTGCCCATCCTTGAGTGCCCGGAGGCGGTCGATGGGATCACCACAGGCGACACCGTTGAGATCGATGCGGAACGCGGCCTGATCTCCAATATCTCGTCGGGCGATGTCTATGAGGCCACTCCCTTTCCCCGGTTCCTTCGGGGGATCCTCTCTGCGGGCGGCCTGATCCCGTATGCGCGGATGCGCCATGCCGCTGGACAGGGGGAGACATGACGGACCCGACCCGAAGGGTGCTGCTGCTTCCGGGTGACGGTGTCGGCCCCGAGGTGATCCGCCAGGCGCAGCGAATCCTGGACCTGGTTGCGGAACACATGCCGCTGCGTCTGGAAGAGGCACCCATCGGCGGCGCCTCGATTGACGAGACCGGGCACCCCATCACCCCGGAGGTCATGGGGGCGTGCCTGGGTGCCGATGCGGTCCTTCTGGGTGCTGTCGGCGGACCCCAGTGGGATCATGTGCCGAACGAGCGCCGTCCCGAGGCTGCACTTCTGGCGCTGAGAAAGGAGATGGGCCTGTTTGCCAATATCAGGCCGGTCCGGCTCAGGCCTGCCCTGTCAGAGCAGAGCCCTCTGAAACCCGAGGTGGTTCGACGGGGCGTGGACATGATCATCCTGCGCGAGCTGGCCGGTGGTCTCTATTACGGCCCACAGCGTCTTGACGAGGACCGGGCCGTTGACACGCTGGTCTACGAGCGTCGTGAGATTCAGCGGGCGGTGAAAAGGGCTTTCGAGTACGCCCTTCGGCGCAAAGGGAAATTGACCAGCGTCGACAAGGCCAACGTTCTGTCCTCATCGCGGTTGTGGCGAAGGGTTGTCACCAAGATGGCCCCTGGGTACTCCGGGGTGGAGCTGGAGCACCTCTACGTGGACAACTGCGCCATGCAGATGGTCCTTCATCCCGAGGCCTTTGACGTGATGGTGACGGAGAATACCTTTGGCGACATTTTGAGTGACCTGGGAGCAGCGCTGGTGGGGTCGATTGGGATGATGCCGTCGGCCAGCGTGGGCGAGAGCGGCCCGGGATTGTATGAACCGGTTCACGGCTCAGCGCCAGACATTGCCGGAACCGGGATGGCAAATCCCGTGGGCATGATTCTCTCCGCTGCACTCATGATTGAAGACCTGGGCGGGGGTGACCTGGCCCGGCAGCTACAGGCCGCCGTCGATGAGGTGTTGGACGCAGGCTGCGCCACTGTCGATACGGCTCGGCCCGGCGTGGTCCCCCTGTCGACCGACGAGATGGGGCGCCGGATCGCGGGAGCCTTCGCCGACCGGATTGGTTAACCAGGGGGATTGGAAAAGAAGATCTGTTTTCTTTTGTGGGTGTGGATCAACGGGGAGTTTGTCCCCAGCAATGAGGCGAAGGTCTCGGCTTCTGACCGGGGTTGTCTGTACGGGTATCAGGGCCCACAAAACGGGGCGGGTGTTAAGCTGGCTGAGCACGGCGAGCGGCTCTACCAATCTGCCGGGGTGATTATGACGGACGTCGTTTTCGTGTCCCGGAGGAGATGACCGAGGTGATCGTTGAGACGTGCCGGAGAAATGAAATCCACGATGGATACATCCGGGTGGTGGTGTCCCGTGGTGTCGGACACCTGAGTCTCGATCCCAGCAAGTACGCGGAATCGACGGTGGTGGTGATCGCCGATGCCATTCAGCTTTAGCCCGAGGCCCTCTACGAATCCCGGATGAGGATCATGACCGTACCCATCCGGCGCAATCACCACGAGGCCCTAAATCCACGCATCAAGTCCCTCAACGACCTCAACAACAGCATGGCCAAGATCGAGGCCAATCTCGTTGGCTACAGTGAGGTCCTGATGCTCAACCAGAGGGTTACGTGGTCGAGTGCACCGGGGACAACATCTTTCTTGTGGTGAAAGGTGAACGCTCACGCCCCCAACCTAGACCGGTGCCCTGAAGGATACGGCAATGGACCTGGCCCGTGGGAGGGGCCTGGTGGTCAGGGAGGAGCCCTTCACAAGGTTCGATGTACATACAGCCGACGAGTGTTTCCTCACCGGCACGGCCTGCGACATCATGCCGGTGGTCGAATGTGATGGGCGGCAGATCGGGACGACGAGGCAGATGGGACCGATCACTGCAAAGATGATCGAGGACTACCGGGAGCTGGCAAGGACATCGGGAATGCCGATCACCTCCGGGGACTGACCGGAGGATGGCGAACACTGGGCGCCGCGCACAACGATGGAGGATCTGCCATCGGGAGGGCGTTGCCGTGGCCTCGTAACCGGTGATCTGCGGCGGCTATCTGGTCGGAGGGGAGCACCAGTGAGGTCCCCCAATGGTATCATTCGCTCTTCCCTGGCCCCTCGTCTGAGTTTGGTATATGTTTCAGGCTGTGCTAAAATGAAGCCCAGATAGCAGAGCGGAGGGTGAATGGGTGTATTTGTGGATGGTGCTGGTTTTTGTCGCAGACCGGGTAACCAAGGCCCTGGCCGTGCAGGGACTTTCCCTGGGAGAGTCGCTGCCGGTCATCGAGGATGTCCTGCATTTGACCTATGTGCAAAATACGGGAGCAGCCTTCGGCATTCTTCGCGGCCGTTTCCTGTTCTTCGTTGTGGCTAACGTGGTACTTTTTGCCGGGATCCTGTGGTGGCACTATTTCTCCCGCGATGCTCACCTTCTGAGTCGGCCGGCCGCGGGAATGATCCTTGGCGGTGCCCTGGGCAACCTGGTGGACAGGATGGCCTGGGGTTATGTGGTGGATTTCATTGATTTTCGGGTGTGGCCGGTCTTCAATGTGGCCGACATCGGCCTTGTGGTTGGCTCCATCTTGCTGGCTGTTCACCTGTGGCGGGTGAGTGCAAAAGAAGAGTAGGATAGGCGTATGGCAGCGGATTAATTGGGAGGGCAAGATGGCCGAAGACTTCTCTGATGAGCCAGAGTGGGAAGAAAACGAACTAGCTCCTGGGACCCAGGTGCTCGATTGGATCGTCCAGGAGGAGGACAGCGGCAGCCGGGTGGATGTGTTTCTGGCCCGTCGCACCTCGGAGGCATACTCCCGCACCTACATTCAGAACCTGATCCGGGAGGGCAACGTCCAGGTCTTCGGTGAGATGGTGGACACACCCAGTTATCTTGTGCACACCGGCGATCCGGTGACCCTGATGGTGCCCCCTGCTCGCAGGACGGCCCTGGAGCCAGAAGACATTCCCCTGGACGTTGTCTTCGAGGACGAGGATCTCCTGGTGATCAACAAGCAGCGGGGGCTCGTGGTCCATCCCGCTCCTGGACATGCTTCGGGAACCCTGGTTCACGCCCTGCTCTACCATTGCTCGGATCTTTCCAGCATCAACAACATCATGCGGCCCGGGATCGTGCATCGGCTCGACAAGGACACCACGGGTCTGATGGTGGTGGCCAAGAACAACACGGCCCACCTGCATCTTTCCTACCAGATCAGGAAGCGGCATATGAAACGGATCTACCTTGCCCTCGTTTATGGAGCCGTCGACGTCGAGACGGGGAAGATCGATGCCCGCGTCACCCGGGATCCCGACACCCGGTTCAAGATGAAGGTTGCGACCCGGGGTGGAAAGAAGGCGGTGACGTGGTTTCGGGTCCTCGATGTTCTTGATGGGCGACATTCCCTTCTTCGCTGCGAGCTGGATACGGGCCGCACCCACCAGATCCGGGTCCATCTGGCCTACATAGGTTATCCCGTTGTTGATGATCCTCTGTATGCCCAGGATCAGCCTTCCAGGGGTATGGAGGGGCAGGCCCTGCACGCCCATAAGCTCTCCTTCGAGCATCCGACGACGGGAACACGAATGGACTTCGAGGCGCCCATGCCCGAGGACATGCAGGAGCTGCTGGACCGTATCCGATCGGGACAGGTCTGAGGGTCTCCCCTGGGACCACGGATAGGGTGAAACGGCCGGTTATGGCTGGCTGATTCGGGTGACACGGTGTGGGAGCGCGATCCTCTTCACGGAGTTTCCACGGACACAGCGGATGGTACTGTCGATTTGCTGCGGCACTGCGGTGCAGTAGCTCGTGCAGCGGATACCACGATGAGGGGGAGGGTGTGGGCATTGCTTGCAATAAACGGTGACAGGGTGGTTCTCAGGGATCGGGACCATTCGGATCTGGGAGATTATCTCAGGTGGTTCAAGGGCGGCGAATGGCAGAAGTGGGATGCTCCCTGGGAGGATCTTTCTCCGGTGGTCGATGAGGCCGAGATGATCATGCAATTTGCCCCGAGATCGCCGAAGGACCTTCCCCTTCCCCGCCGCACCATGGAGGTAGACACGGCCGAGGGACAGCATATTGGCTGGGTCAGCCGCTACTGGATCGACCGGAAAACGGACTGGCTGGAGGTTGGCATCAACCTGCCCGAGGCAGGATTGTGGGGCTGCGGGCTCGGCACGGAGGCTCTTGCCCTGTGGACAGATCACGTCTTCTCGGAGACCGACCTGGTTCGGGTTGGGCTGCGGACGTGGTCGGGTAATCACCGGATGCTGCGGGTTGCCTGCAAGCTCGGCTTCGCGGTGGAGGCGCGTTTCCGCAAGGCCCGGGTGGTTGAAGGCAGGCGCTATGATTCGGTGGCCTATGGAATGCTGAGAGAGGAATGGGAGAGGTTGAGGACGGGCTGGCCCGGGGTTGATCGATGAAGGGGCTACCCGTTTAGGTTTCCTTCCCCTGGCAGTCACAGGCCGCATACTCCATGGCGTGATCGTAGGGATTCGTACCATCCAGGTCACCTGAGCGACCGGGGAGTTCAAGCAGGTGGTGCTGGGTGACCAACCTTCCGCGTTGCCTGGAGGGGGCGCCCCTCCGCGGTAGAAGAGGGATCCAACCTGGATGATCTAGGTGCGTGGGAGCTCGATTTTGTCGGCAATGAGTCTCAGCTCGTGGATGGCTTTGCCCGGAACCCGAACGAGGAGCTGGTGGACCTACCATGACGATAATCCGTTCCACCAGGAAGGGGCTGTCAGAGTGGTTCTCTCACTTGGATATCATCTTCACCTAGCTCCTCCCGTTTTCCGACCACCATTGGTAGCCTGCCATCTCCACGTCTGCGGCACGCCATTGCTTTTGCTGGCCGGTAGCCGCGCAGCTGTACGTAACCTTGTGTTCGTTGAGGAACTGTGCAAGGCGCGTAAGTAGCGGCAAGTAGACCTGCACATACTCCGTCAGATTCTTTCTGTACAGGTTCGGCCGATCGATTGCCAGTCGGCTCGTTGTGCGCTTTTCAGTCGACCACTCTCTGCGAAACTCGGTCGCAAATCCAGACCGCGCAGAACATGAGCGTATCGGCACGGAGTTGAAGAAATATGACGAGTGCCTGTCGAGCGATGCACCATCGCCGGGACAGCAGAAGCGGTAGATCCTGGATGCCATCATCAAGCTGAGACCGGGTAGCTGGCAAAGCCGATCCAGTGAGCCAGCGGTGGAACGTGCTCGGAGCAAGGACTTGATGCCGTCCTGCATTTTCACACAGATGTCCGGATCTGCATCATCCATGGTCCGTTGCGAGTTGGCATTATTCGCTTCCCAGTGCGATACCACCGAGACAATGGCACGGGCTCTTTCGGGCGTCAGATTCTTGATCAGGTTGGAGACTTCCTGCTCGACATCGAGCACACTTTGCTGACTCGAGGACGGCGAATCTCGCCATTGATACGCCTCGCGTCCCTGGACAAATAGGTCTACCAGGCTGGTTGATGGGATGAACTCACCCTGCGGCGATACCAGGATTTGTGTGTTGCCTGGGAATGCTTCTGGATCCTGTTGTGGCGGTTTCATGGCATGTCTCCTCTCCGACCTTCCGAGAGTATCACACCCATGGTTCAGTAGTGATCTCGGTCAGGCCTAGCACTTCATGTTAGCATGGATCACCACCGACAAATCAACAACGACCGAGCTGGTTTCGGATATCAGGAGGTCGCCCAGGATGTCCAACACCTGAAAGCTACGGCGCCGAGGTGCTAGGCCTCACAAAGCGCCGATAACGGCGGAACATGCATACATCTGCCATCTATTCTATGATTGGATGCCAGAGGTGCGGGATTTTGATGGATTGATGCGAGATGGACCTGTTGACTGGGGAGGAGGGGTGATATAGTCTAGTTCTAATCCCGATAGTTTCGGGTATCGAAGTGCTACCATGCTCTCGGGGTCCCGGATGTCGGTACGACCACGATGAGAGTCGGAGGCGTGAAGCATTGGACGAATCTGCCGAAGGGCCCACTGCCCTGGGAGAGGGTAGACGCAGGCAATCCTTCAGTTCTGCCTTGAAGTCTCGTGTTCATTCCGCAATCAATGGTCGTTCATCGACTGCCTCTGACCTGGGCAAACCTACTCCACTCGAAGCCATGCGCTCCAGGATCTGGGACCTGGCAGGCCCTGCTCTCGCGGAGAACTTCTTCGCGACCATGACCCAGATGCTCAACATGATCATGGTGGGAAGGGTGGGGCCCATTGCTGTGGCCGCTGTGGGGCTCACAAACCAGCCTTTCATGCTCGGCCTGGCCCTATCCTTTGCCCTCAACGTCGGTACGACGGCGGTCATAGCCCGGTCCATCGGGGCGAAGGAATACGCCACGGCCGATGAGACCGCCAAGCAGAGCTTCCTGGTCAACGGTGTCCTGGCTGTGTTTTTCAGTATTGTCGGCTACTACTATGCTGAGGCCATTCTCCTGTTCATGGGGGCTGCGCCCGATGTTCTTCCCAGCGGACTCGTCTACTTCCGCATCATCAGTTTGACCTTCGGCTTTAGTTCCCTTTCCATGGGCATCGCGGCCATGCTTCGCGGTGCCGGAGATACCCGGACCCCCATGCGGGTCAACATGATCGCGAACATCTGCGTTGTGCTGGTGGGCTATCCCCTTATTTATGGACTCCTTGGCTTTGGAGGACTCGGTGTAGCCGGTGCGGCGATTGCCTCTGGGGTCGCCCGCTTTGTGGGGATGGCCCTGGGCTTGTGGGCCCTGGTGCGGGGCAATGTTCCTGTTCACATCCGGTTCGCAACGGGCTGCCGCCCCGACTGGCAGCTCCTCACCCGCGTCAGCCGCATCGGCATTCCGACGGCGATGGAACAGTTCGTGATGCGGACCGGGCAGATCCTCTTTGTCCGGGTTGTGGCCAGCCTCGGGACCGAGGTGTTTGCGGCCCATCAGATTGCCCTGAATGTGTTGAGCCTGTCTTTCATGCCCGGTATGGCCTTTGCCGTTGCGGCCACGACCCTCGTCGGTCAGAATCTCGGGGCTGGGCGCCCGGATGAGGCAGTTGCCGTTGGCTGGGAGGTCAGGCGGCTCGGCATGTGGCTCGCGTGGACCGTCAGTGCGGTGTTCATCTTCCTGGGCCCCTGGATCATGCGTCTTTACACGACGGATCCCACGGTCATCGCCCAGGGCGCCATCGCCCTGAAAATCATTGGGTTGATCCAGCCGCCGCAAATCAGCCAGTTCATCCTGGCTGGCGCCCTGCGGGGAGCAGGGGATACGCGTTGGCCCCTGTATGCCACCATGGTGGGCATGTGGGGATCGAGGGTACTGCTCAGCTACATCTTCGTCACGATCATGGGATGGGGGCTGGTCGGAGCATGGGCCTCCATGGCACTGGATCAGCTGGCCCGGTCCTACGTGATTGCCTATCGCTACCGGGACAGCGAAAAATGGGTTCGCCTCAAGGTCTGAGACCCCGGTTCTCGACGATGCCGATCTGTGTTGCTTGCCGGCCCAGCAGGAAACGGCAGTGCCTGCCAGACCAATGTTCGTTGGCCATGTTTACGAGCTGCGCGCCGATCTGCCCCAGCAGAGCCCCACCAACACAGAACCGAGCCAGCGCCAGGAATGAGAGGCGGCGATTAGCTGGGGGGCAAAATTGTTCAGGTTGGATACGCATAAGAGGTGACTATGGCCACGGTATAAAAGAAGAGAAAAATCCAACGGATGCTGGCCGTGAAGTTGGTGTGATACTGTTCAAAGGTTTCCGAGGCCCTCGCCCATCTGACACGCACGAATTCAGTCACCGCGAGATAGATGCTGCCGACGATGAGCCAGATGCCCACAACGACAGGACAGGAGGAATCTCGAGGATCGATGGACCGGGGAGCCCCCACAGGCCGCCCACCATATTGACCAACCCGAGGATTGCCAGGACCACTCGGAATGGTTGCCTGTATCTCACTTCCGGCAGGTGTCGGCTGTGTTCAGGGAAACGCTCGAGGCAGGGCGGCACCAGGTGTCGCTGCTGCAGCGCATCGAGCCAGTCGTAGTGCCAGGCCGCTAGCAGCAGCGCCACGCCGAACTGCGCCTGGCTTGTGAACAGCACGCCTCCGGCGATGACCGCCACGGAGAGGGCGAGAAAGTAGAGTCTCATAAACCAGGGCCAGTTCATGGTTCGTCCTCCAATGCGGTGTGATGAAGGTGATGACATTGCTACGGTATCATGGGCTGCTTGGCATGGATAGCCTCACAACGACAGGGCATCAGCGCGGCCGACCAGGGGAGGAGATCCCTGGTCGGCCTGACGGGGCTCACTCCATGAGGATGATGCCCCGGGCCAGTCCATCCGGGGTGAGGATGATCCCCAGGGTCTCACCTTCATCGATGTCATCGAGGGTGATCTCCACCTGCTCCTCGGACGAGACCTGTCGGTGGATGACGGCATCCTCGGCCAGTTGGACCGTTTGGCCGCCCATGCCGGGTCCCTCGAAGGCCGTGAACCGGATGGTGAGGGCTTCCACATCCACCTCCGTCACTTCCCCCTCCGTGAAGCGTTCACCCCTGCGGGGATCCGTGGGTGCCAGGGGTCTGAAACCTTTGCGAGCGATGAGGGACTCATCGCGTTCCAGGTTTTCACCGATGTACGAGGCGCCCGCCAGGGTATAGGCCTCTTCACCGGCGATCAGGACCCGCACCCTGTTGACGCCCTCAACCTCGGTAAGGGTGTTGACCAGCGATAGCAGCACCAGTCCCTCGTATTCCAGTTCCATGGTCGTGATCTCCTCGGAGAAGGATACGTAGGCCAGGCCCCCGTCGGTTTCGACAGCCACCTCAACGGTGGGAAGGAAGGTGGCGCCCTGGACCCAGGCCTGCAGTGCCAACTCGACGGCAGTTTGGCCCTCATCGGCCACCACGTACGTGTCCGGCTCCAGCCACAGACCCGCTGCATTGGGCATATATGTGACGATCTCAATCCCGTCGGTTTCCGGCTCTGAACGGGAATCGCTTTCCTGCGAGTCTTCTTCGGCTCCTTCTTCTTGCTCGTTCACGCTCTCCATCTCATCATCGGCGTCTACAGGAGGACCATCCTCCTCAGCGGCGAACAGGGAGCAACCCGATGGAAGCAGCAGTAGGCCGAAAACGAGAAGCAAGACCAGCACCTTTCGCATTCTGTACATCAGCAATCCCTCCCTTTCTTTCCGACTTCAGGATATCCGGCACCTGTGACAGAATGTGGCGCCCTATGTTACAAAATTGTTAACGCCGGTGCAGGGAATTGCGAGCCAACCCATACAGGATACCACAGTTGTCCGGAGAGTGAGAAAGGCCCCCGGGGGATCGTCTCTGCACAGGGTGTAGCGAGGTGCGCGACAGTCTGGTGGGTGGAAGGGACTGGGCGGTGAACGGATTGCTGGGAGAGGGGCCTGGAAGCACACGGTGCCCATAGGGGGAATCGTTGGCACTCGCCGATCAGTCCCCGTTTTCGAGAACGGACTGGGTCATGATTTTCGAGAAGGGCTGATTGGATAGAACCACGTCGTTGATTCCGAGGTTCCGAAAATGGCGCGCGTGGGATTCATTGGCTACCTCGGCCACGGTATAGACTTCGCGGTCGTGGGCCACAAGCACCTGCCTGAGACTGGAACCGATCAGCAGTGTGCGGCCATCCATTCCGACCTCGTCCGCAGCTGCGTCTGAGGCGAAGAGACCGATCGCGCTCGCCTGAAGGATGTTTGCCTGGGCAAGTACGCTTTCATCGGTGGGCTGACCCTGAACGTAGTGAACGCGGGAGTGGAGGAAGGGAGAGGTCGGCAACGTATCAATGATCACAATTCGAATGGCCTCGTCGAGCAGCAGCTTCTTGATGGTGCTTCTCGCCCTTGGCGACCCGTGCACAATGACGATGTGATCTTTGCCGTAGTAGCGCAGTTTTCCCTCTTCCTTCCGCTGACGGAACTGCAGGGCGGCATCTACCCACTTGGCCACCACAACACCGAAGAGCCCTATCCCAAGTACATACAGAGCAACCGCGTAGATCCTTCCCAGGGGGGTTTGAGGCGTGTAGTCCCCGTATCCCACCTGCGAAACCGTGGTCATCACGTACCAGAAGCCATTGAAAGGGTTTTCGAAGTTTCCGGGTTCAAGGTAATAGACCACATAGGAGCTGAGACCGAAGAACAGGATCGAGCAAAGGATCAACATCCAACCCCGGACCTGGACCGTCTGGTGCAGTACCCTTTTTATCTGGTTGAAAACCATCTCATCACGCCACCCTTAAAAAAAGGACCGATAGGTTGTTGCCCCTGGGGTGTGGACTCGCTTTAGATAATGTGCGCCCGGATCATGCCGGGTATACTATACTCTCAGAGAAGGGTCATTGATCGCCTGTGCTCATTTCTTCGTAGGTCGGTATCGGACATTGGAATGCGACCGGGTGAGAAGCAATCCGTTCATGCAAGCGGATGACACCCACCGGCGTGTTTCAGAACAGCTTTTGCGTTATCTCGGTCATGTGGAAGGAATATCTGGTAACAGCGGCGAAGACAAATAGGCGAATCATTCAGAGTATAAGGAATGCTTGGAATTGGCCAACAGGTGCACCCGATACAGATAGGTATCGGGCCCATCAAGGGCCGCCGCAATGATCGCTGCCCGCAGGTTGTTCATCAAAAGGAAAGGGGTGCACCGCTATTACTCGCCCTGATCAAGTGTATCTTCCCTACGGCGCTTCTCGGACTGTAGATCTGGAGGAGCTGTATGTGGATCCCCTCACGGGTCTGGGGAACCTTTTCAGCTGCCTGGTTGAGCTCGACCACTATTGTGCAGCCGCTGGCTCGGAGTCTGACCCGTTCTTCCTCGCCCTGGTAGACGTGGACGCCCTCGGCGACGTCAATGAACAGATGGGGCCGAGTGTTAGTGACCAGCTGCTGCTTCTAACAAAGACCGCCATGCTGGACACCCTCGGCACCCAGGGTAAGGTCTTTCGTTTTGCCCTCGACAGTTTTGCTGCCGTGGGAACGGTGTCTCCCGATGATCTGGACCAGCTCACCCACGAACTGGCAGAGACCTTCTGCGATCGATGCGCGGATGTTCTGGGTAGCGAGCAGCCCTTCACGTTGAGCATCGGAGGGACTGCAGTGACACATAGCTGCTCCCTGGGCGAGGTGATCCTCTGCGCCAACCGGGCGCTGCATGAGGCCAGGGACCAGGGGGGGACTTCGGTGCAGATCAGGCCGCTGCCTCCCAGCCGGGCTGGTGACCGGGAGTCTCCAGCTGGCAGCATGCTGTCGGTGTTCGGGCGTCAGATTCTGGACACGTTGAACATCGTTGTCGATGTGGGGGAGATGGCCATGACGGATCCCCTTACGGGACTGCCCAATCAACGCGCTGCGGAACTACACCTGCGGAAGATACTGTCTTCCGGGGACGGGGATACTCTTCCCCTATCGGTGCTTCTGATCGACGGAGACCGACTCAAGGAACACAATACGCGTTACGGATACAGTGGCGGCAACGTCATGATGAAGACACTCGCCGAGACGCTGCAAAACAGCAAGCGGTCTTCGGACTTTCTCGCCCGGTGGTTTGTCGGAGACGAGTTCCTTGTGGTCCTTCCCGGCACCGATGCGGACTCAGCAAGGCAGGTTGCCGAGAGGATGAGGCTGAAGGTCAGGGAAGCGACCCGCAACTGGGAACTTCCCATCACCATTTCGATTGGTACGGCGACAAGCCCTGATGATGGAGAGAGGATGAGCGATCTCATTACGGTGGCCCAACAGGCGTGCCTCGTGGCGAAGGAAAGAGGCAAGGACACCGTTGTCACCAGCGCCGAGCTGCGCGAAGGGGATTATACGTCTCCTCCCAATCACCCGGGCGGATAGGCAGGCCAAGATAGGTATCCCACCAGCAAGTCTCTGGCTCATGGCCCTGCGGTATGCCTTGCAGGGCGGAGCGTTCGAAGGGAGAGGGGGCCCGCGGATGATTCTCCCGATCCTCTCCTCCCGAAGCACTTCGCCGGGCCACATGATAAATAGGCCCGTTGACTCTTTGCCAGCCGGGTAGGGAAGATGACCGTCCCCGGCAACGCCCTCACTGTTCGATTTGTCTCACCAGGTTTGCCATTTCTATGGCTGTCTCCGCAGCGTCGGCACCCTTATTCCCGGCCTTGGTTCCCGATCGCTCCACGGCTTGCTCCAGGGTATCTGCAGTGATGATTCCAAAGATAACGGGGATCCCTTCCTGGAGGGATACGCTGGCGATTCCCTTGGCCACCTCGGCCGCAACGTATTCAAAATGGGGCGTGTCTCCCCGTATGATCGCACCCAGACAAAGGATGGCATCGTACTTACCTGTCTTCGCCATTTTCCCGGCTGTCAGAGGTATCTCGAAACCTCCCGGTACCCAGGCGACTTCGATATCCTCGTCGCTGGCGCCGTGACGCTTGAGATGGTCCACGCCTCCGTCGAGCAGCTTGCGGGAGAAGAACTCGTTGAACCTGCTCACCACGATACCGAACCTCAGTCCTTCTGCCAGAAGATCACCCTCGTATACCCTAGTCATTTTTCTCACCGTTCTTCCCGTGGATGTGAACTCTGTGCCCCAGTTTGCTGTGCTTCGTTCTCAAGTACCGTTCGTTCAAGGGGTTCATCCTGGATGGTACGGGCACCCTTTCAACGACCTCCAGGCCGTAGCCCTCCAACCCCACGACCTTTCGCGGATTGTTCGTCAGCAGCCGAAGCTTGGTCACCCCGAGATCCTTCAGAATCTGGGCGCCGATGCCGTAATCCCGAAGGTCAGCGGAGAATCCCAGGCTCTCATTCGCCTCGACGGTGTCCAGACCATCGTCCTGGAGGGCGTAGGCCCGCAGCTTATTGACCAGCCCAATGCCCCTTCCTTCCTGGCGCATGTACAGCAGGGCCCCGCTTCCTTGCTGTTGAATCAATTCCAGGGCTTCGTGGAGCTGGCCCCCACAGTCACAGCGAAGGGATCGGAACACGTCCCCGGTCAGGCACTGGGAATGGATGCGGATCAGGGGAGCCGTATCGCTCGTGACATCGCCCAGGACAAGGGCCAGGTGCGTATCGTCTGTCAGTACTTCGCGATAGGCAAGGATGTTGAAGATTCCCTGTTCCAGGGGCATGGTGCTTTCAGCTACCTTCTCTATCAACTTCTCTCGCTTCCGCCTGTATCGGATCAGCGCGGCGATGGTCAGCATTTTCAGCCCGTGCTCGTCCGCGAACTTGCGGAGGTCAGGCACCCTTGCCATGGTGCCGTCATCTTTCATGATCTCGCAAATGACTCCAACTGCCTCCAGCCCAGCCAGCCGCGCCAGGTCCACAGCCGCTTCGGTGTGACCTGCCCTGCGCAACACGCCACCCTCCCGGGCGACCAGGGGGAAGATGTGTCCGGGGCGCCGGAGTTCGTGGGGCCTGGTGTCGGCAGAGACCAGGGCCCGTATCGTCGCTGCCCGGTCACCGGCGGAGATCCCTGTCGAGGTCCCTATTCCGTCAACAGAAACGGTGAAGGCAGTCCGCATGTTGTCGGTGTTCTCGGCGACCATGGGGAACAGGTCCAGTTCAGCTGCCCGGGCCTCGGTGAGGGGAGTGCAGATGAGCCCCCTGCCAAACCGGGCCATGAAGTTGATCATCTCTGGGGTCACAGCTTCACCGGCACCGACCAGGTCGCCCTCATTCTCGCGGTTCTCGTCGTCCACAACCACGACCATTTTTCCCTGGCGGATGTCCTCGATCGCTTCCTCCACTGAATCGAAAATCACTTTTGTCATTGGAACCCCTTCCTCGTTAGTGTTTCTAGATTCAGACCCGTTTCATCTCGCTGTTGCAGGAAATGCTCGACGTATTTAGCCAGGATATTGACTTCAAGGTTGACAGGGTCACCCACGGTAGCGAACTGCAGTGTCGTCTCATCCAGGGTGCGGGGGATCACGGAGACGGAGAAACCTTTGCTTCCTGTTTTGGCCACGGTCAGACTGATCCCGTCGACGGCGACAGAGTCCTTCAGGACCAGGTAGCGCATGATTTCGCTGTTGGCGTCGATCTCGAATAGGGTGGCAATGGATTCGCGTCGGATCCCTTTCAGCCGGCCGACTCCGTCGACATGACCCTGGACGATGTGCCCATCCAGGCGGTCTCCGGGCCTCATCGCTCGTTCCAGGTTGACGAACGCACCCCTTTTGAGGTTGCCGAGACTCGTGCGACGAAAGGTCTCTGGCATCACATCAGCGGTGAATCGTCCGGGTTCAAGACCGGTTACCGTCAGGCAGACGCCATTGACGGCAACGCTGTCTCCCTCGTCAAGCGCCCCCAACACCTGCGTTGCCCTGATGACGAGGACCAATGAGGAGCCCTGCCCCTGGATCTGATCAATCTTGCCCATCTCCTGAACTATGCCTGTGAACACGTCTTTGTCGCCTCCTTTCGGTAGTGAGGGTAGCCTTCCATCAGCATGTCAGGGGGGAAGGGCTTGAAGGTAACATTGCGTAGTTCGGTGGCCTCTGCAACCTGTGCGATTCCCGTGCCGTCTACGGGTGAAGGTGCAGATCGTCCGCCCAGGATCTTCGGCGCGATGAAAAACAGGACCTTGTTGACCAACCCCCCCATGAAGAGGCTCGCGTTGATGGCCCCGCCGCCCTCTACCAGTATACTGATGATTTTCTCCTTTGCGAGGTCCCTCAAAAGATCTGCCAGGGGTACTCGTGGGCCTGGAAACACCCTGACCTGAACACCGCTATTCCTCAGAAGTTCGAGCTTCTCCTGGTTTGCCTGCGTCGTCGTGGCGAGGATCAGGGGAGCCTCGGACGACCTGAGGACTTTAGCCTCCAGCGGAATCCTGGCCGTCGAATCTACTACGATCCTGGTGGGATCTCTCTTGCGGAAAGGGCCCAGACGGGAGGTGAGGCGGGGGTCATCTTTTAGTACGGTGTTGATCCCCACCATCACCGCATCGTAACCCGTTCTCAGGTAGTGAACGTAGGTTCGTGCCGGCAGTCCGCTGATCCAGCGGGAATCCCCGGTCCGTGTGGCTATCTTTCCGTCCAGGCTCATGGCAGACTTGACAACGACAAAGGGTTGATCCTGCGTCATATAGCTCACAAAGGCCTCGTTGAGTTTTCTCGCCCGCTCCTCGAGCAGTCCTACCGTCACCTTCACACCCGCTCTGCGGAGGGTTTCTATGCCCCGTCCGGATACCTGTGGGTTGGGATCTTCCATGGCGGTGACCACGTGGTCTATGCCTGCATCGATGATGGCATCGGTACACGGGGGAGTTTTCCCCCAGTGGGTGCAGGGTTCTAAGTTGACATACATCGTGGTTCCTCGCGCATTCCTTCCGGCATCAGTGATTGCCTCGATTTCGGCGTGGGGCTGCCCCGCGGCCCGGTGATAGCCCTGCCCTATCACGGCTCCTTCACGGATGATTACGGCTCCTACCATGGGATTAGGATTGGTAAATCCCCACCCCTGGCGCGCCAGCTGTAGTGCTCTGTGCATGAACTGTTCCTGCATCTCGACCTCCATAAAAAATGCCCTGAACACAGGTTCAGGGCCCTCGATTTCGCTTCTCTCCTCCAGACTGTACTGTCGGCTCCGGAATCGCACCGGAATCCTGCCTTTCGGCTCGCGGGCTCGTCCCATCTGGGAATTACCGCCGGTCAGGAATTGAAGACATACGGTCTCCTCACCTTGCCCCGAAGCTGTGTTGTATTTTCGGCATTCTACCATATCCGAGTTGCTTCAGCAAGGGCAGATCCGAAGGATGCCTTCTTCGTTGTGGCCCGCAGGAGAATGCTAGAACGTCAGTATCGTGTCTTCGGGCATCTGATCTACGAAAGGGCGAGTGGGCATATGTGCGGGCGGCAGCTGGGCATTCCGGGCCTGTCGGAGCAGTTGATCTTCTGCAATCCCGCTCCCTGTGCCCTGCCGGCGCTCCGCCTTCCCGGCAACGAGGAACACGCCAGCCGGGATCACCCATTGCACAGGCTAATGCCTGGCAGGTTCCAAAATCAGCACCAGATATTCGTCGCAAAGAGTGGGTTGAAGTTGCTCCAACCCGCAAAGGGCCTCCCATAAGCATAAGATGCCCGGTGCACGGCTGCCGTGTCAGTCCATGATCCAATGGTCTCCTCGACAAGCCGGGCCCATGTGCCGAATCCGTTTGTGGTCAATGCACAGGTTGGGACGGTGCTCTCCGGGATCAGACCTCTCGTTCGTTACAGACCGGAGTTTTCCATTCCATGATTCCTCATGACCTCGAGTTCCTCCAATTGCCCGCCTATTGCATCAAGGGTCCAACTGATGATCAGGTAACCGGCAATTCCGACGAGCATGCCTGTGTAGAGGCTGGACATGATGGATATGGCCATGAGCGCGAGCAGAAATGCCCAGTGCACATTTACCTCTGCCACGATGAGAAATTCCGCAGCGTGCATGCTCACCAGCATTATGATGCTAACAAGAACCAGATGTCGCCTTAGATGAGTTGAATCCACTTGCTGCCACGCCCCTCTTTTCGGCATGCGTACCGTGCACTTCAGATGCATCCGGCGGTGGCAAAGCCCCGCTGCCTCCGGAGCACCCCTCCATTCATCTTACCATGCTGTGCCTCTTCTTTGTAAACGCCGGTGCGTCCGGAGCCTTTCGCGCTGCGCCCTCCGGGACACAAAGGACAAGCAACGTCTTCCAGGTAAACTCTTTTGCAAGGCCTGTCTGTGAACCGACACCTCCTGGTGGACTGTGCATTGTCATTAGGAAAATAGAGTTAACTGTCGAAAAGGTATAGTACTCATTGGTTGTCCTGGCCTCCTTTCTGTCTCTACTTACCAATTACACAAGGAGGTCGGGGCTCTTTCTCATTTCGGGGTCGATTTTCGCTCCTCAACCCAAAATCGGCTATAAACCCGACAGATGACGCGATCTGTGGGGTAAGATGAATCTCAACAAGTCCACCAAGCCCCACCACATCAGGTCTCAGAGACAACGAAAATGCCTCGAAGGAGATTTTTGTCAGGATTCACCGGGTGGCATTTGCAATGTGATCGTTTTGCGCTTCGTGTGGGGGCGTTGTCTGCTCCTGCGGCCAGATAGAATTCCACGATCCGGCGAACATGTTCATTTTCTGATTTCCAACCGATGAATACATACAGAGGCAAGGTGTTAGGAGGCGAGCGATGATGAAGTCGCTGCAAGGGTTGAATGTTGACGAACTTGGAGGTCTGCAGGGATATTGCGTTGGCATAGCAGATGGATTTGAAGAGCGCCGTCCGGCGCTCGCGGCTTTCTGGCGTGAGCTGGCTGGGATGACCAGGCAGGCCCTGATGGAGGAGACGTTGAAGATCGCCCAGGCACAGCGAGAGCTCCACCGGGGAGAGCACTGTGAGGTGCAGACTGCCGGGATCGAAACTGGCCGGGAGTCTATTTCATCCTACCTCAGGTCGATGAACTGGACGGAGCGGACGAACGAGGGCACCCCCTCTGAGGAGCGGGGCGACGATGATGACTGTGATGACGGGGACAGTAGCTCCCCGTAGACGCAGGGCGAGGAGGCAATCCACACATTGAGGTCCTGCTCCCCTGCTGTGCTTCATCTGAAGTGTGTAACATCGATGATGCTTCGCGGCTCGTGGATCTTTAGACCGTCGATTCATTGACCTCAGGTTCTGACAACGGCGAAACAACGCTGTGATCCTCCAGCCAGGTTGAAGTGCCCACCCGGTACTTGAAAACCTACCAACCACACCAATTTGAGTCCCAGGATCGGCGCGAGACCACGTTGATGCAGGGTCTCGCGTCATCTTGAGTCGCGTAATAGCGAGATGGAAAAGCCAAACAGAACCAGGAGAGCGATCAGGATTTCAACATGTGCGACGCCCTGAACCCTGCTTTGTGTGAGGTCCCCGAAGGGCAGGACGGTCGTTGTGGTGCTCCCACCACTGAGGGTTGTTACGGTTAATATCAGGTATGCGATATGACAGTAAAGGAATAGCAACAGGATTAACAGCCATTTTGCAAGCTGAGACAACGTTTTCACCTCCCCAACGATTCTACCATAGTGTTCAAATGGCCCGGTAGCTTCCTGTCCGGAGGTGCTGGACGAACCCTGTCTCCGTACGGGTATCGCCAGTTAAGGGGTGAATCCCGGGATGGATCATCCGACGGGGTTCGGGGACGCCACAAGACACCCTCGACGGAAGATCCCAGTGCCTCTGACGAACTGGACAGGTCCCTCGGAATCACCGGGACCCCGGGGTGCCCATCGCTTCGGGACCGGGTGTATTGGGGCAGGAGCATGGGTGAGGTCCGAGGTCCGATCGCCGAGTCCCGAGATCAGGTCAATCATGGAGTATCCACCCTGCTGCCCTGCCTGGGCTTAAAAGCCCCGTTTCCTGGCATCACACTCCGGGATGATGGCCGAGGTCACGGCATCACGGTCTGCAGGGAGTGGGCGAATTGCTGCCCGTCCGGGTAGGCCAGCTTGGCTACGCGGCCCCCGATTTTCTTCGTCACCAGTTGCTCCAGGATCTGCTCCGGGTGGGCAACGCCCGTGGGGTGAAACTGGGTGGCGTCGAGCAAACCCAGCCTGCAGCCGGCCCGGCCATGACCAGGCTGTCGTCGGTGGCTCCGTAGTGGTTGGTGGTGGGAAACT
>PXCI01000174.1 GCA_003566675.1 Clostridia bacterium | reverse complement strand
TGATCGCCCGTATAACTGGGGTATTCCTCGCTGTGCAAGCCGATCTGTATGCGGTGAGTCATTCCTGCAGGAATGACATGGGTTCTCTCATTCAGCTTCGCTTGGTTTTGAGGATAGTCCCCCGTAACCAATACCCAATCATGAGGTGGCGATGCAGACGGGTCGATGGGGTTAAATCCTTGCGCAACAAGAGCTCCGTCGGAAAATCCGTTTCCCGATGAATCCCAATTGTGCGGCTCGGTCCCCCATTCGTATTCCTCCAGGTTGGTGAGCCCATCGCCGTCCTCGTCGCCCCCCGCAATAGCCCCGGTAGCCGAGCCGAAATGCTGCATTTCCCACCAGTCGGGAATGCCGTCGCTGTCCGTGTCCAGCCCGATATCGAAATCGATGCCGGTCAGCCGGTTACTGACGGATATGGGGTCTACATCGTACTGCCCGCCAGCCTCCAAATGGGTGAATTGGCCGCTGCCGTCTTCGTCGATGAAGGCCCGGACGATGTAATCGCCGGGTGGCAGGCCGGAAATCGAGTAATTCACGGGGAAGGACACAAACACCGTGTCGCCGGTCAGACTGGCCTCGCCTTGCACCCAGGGAATGACTGTGTGGTAGGTGGTGTCCCAATTCGCGGTGGAGGAGGCCAATACATGGACATTGCCGGTGGCGCTGCCCGTGTAATCCACCGAGCCCCAGATAGAGGGCTGGTCTTCCAGGGTGATATCCAAGCTGGACACATCCGTAGTCGCGTATAGCGGTGTGGCGCTGTAAATACCCCATGGCTCCCATTCGTCGTGCCGCTGGTTGCCGTTCACATCCATGTACGCCTTCAGCCAGTAGCTCTGCTGGTTGGCGACGAGGTTGGTGTAGGGGCCGGGCGCGGTCAGGGCGGTTTGCCAGGTCTTGGACC
Source organism: Clostridia bacterium (assembly GCA_003566675.1). GTDB lineage: Bacteria > Bacillota > Sulfobacillia > SLMV01 > SLMV01 > PWUC01. The sequence goes on along the minus strand of PXCI01000174.1, from coordinate 1,996 downwards.
AACTGGCGGCGGATTCGGTGACGGCCTGTACGTAGATAGTCCCAGTTTCCGGGCCGTCGTACAGGACCTCGCCGGAGAGGTAGATCCCGTGGGAAGCCGGATCGTGCGGATCTGTGCCTAAAGCCAGCAACTCCAGCGCATCCGAATAGCCATCGCCATCACTGTCCAAATCGTGATTTCCAACGGCGTAGAAGCTTATCAGTCCGCCCCCGTGCTGGGTATCGAGCCATACGACATGCGTGCTTCCGGTCGTTTCCAGCGGCGGCGAGATCAGTTGCCAGTCCCGCTCTACCAAGTCCGTGGCATAAAAGACATCCAGCCGGTTGGTGAAGTCATCGGGATACCCAATCTCCAGCAGGATGCCGTTTGTAGCGGGCGAAATCGAGGTAATGACGATGTTGCTCTCTGTCCCCATCCCCATCAACATCATGCCGCCGTCCTCCTGTCCGGCCTGCAGCGACAAGGCGTATTCCCTCACTTTTGCTTTGGCATAAAGGTAATTCTCTATATACGCCTTGGGAATCAACGTGATAATCGGCTCTACCCGGGCCGGGTCGTATTGCGCCTCAACGGACTCCACCCCGGACAGACTGTAGCGCCCGGAGTACAGTCCGGGATAACGTGATTTAAGCCACCAAAACGGATCATAATCCGCCGGGGCGGGTATGGAGAACAGCTTATCCCCGGCCAGATCGTGAAAATGCAGGGCGCGGCTGGCCCGGCCTTCAACTACGCGCAACTTATAGACCGGGACACTGTATTCGTATTCATACCGGTCCCCCAGCAGGTCCAGCAGGTCTTTCGGGAAATGCTTCCACTGGAAGGGGATGACAGGGAAAAGCGGCTGCTTTATGACTATACCCGATCCGGGCGGGGTGATGAGCGCATACCAATCCCGCTGATCCCGGATGAGATCTTCCAAGTCTTCCAAGCCGGTCACCTCAAAGGCCATCAGTTCCTCGTATTCGGCAATGGAAATGGACGAAGCGTGTTCGGAGGTTTCAGAGGAAATAGCCAACCAGCCGAGAGGAAAGACCAGCGCGAGAAGCAAAAGGCCTGATGGCCAAAGGCGGTTGATTATGCTCATAGTTGCCCTTCAAACCACGTGCGGATCATACGTGGAATCTGCGGGGCGGTAAATCAGAAAAGAGTGTTTTCAAAGAAAAACAGGGAATCCCTGATGGATGCATGCGTGTTTCAAAGGAAACTACTAAACACACGAAAATCGCGAAATAAGGCTCTTCTTTTCGTGTCCTTTAGCTCCTTAATCGGAGATTGTTTGAGTATATGAGTCGAACATTCTCTGTAGGTTTTATAACTTGTTGGTGTATAAAGTGTTCAGTGTTCGGTGTTCAGGAAAGACAACGGTCTATCAGCCTGAACACTGAACCCCTGAACACTTTCAGCGAAGCTGGTTAGCCTTTAGAAAAACGTGAGCCATACCGAGCACCACGACACCCGACACCCGACACCGATCCAAACCGAACACCCAACAGCCAACACTCAATAACCAAATCCCAAATCGAACACCGAACACTGAACCCCTTCAGCGAAGCTGGTGTAATAAAGCTGAGGGGACTGAAGAAGATGGAGGACTCGCAATATGCCGACTAAGTCATTTGACAGGCAGATCGCCGCGGACGGGACAGCGTTTCATATTCAGAACGCCTTGGCTTTTGCCGAATTATCGCGGGTGATTTATAAGAAAACCGGGCAGGCGACTGAAGTGCTCACGAAACCGTGGGGGCTGGAGCTGGTTCAATGGAAATGGAAGAATCAGGGGCCGACCCATGTGGCGGTGTGGAGCACACCTAAACATGTTGTCGCTGTCTTTCGCGGCACAAACGAGCGAGCGGACTGGGTAGACAATGTTAACATCGGGCGCATGCCCCATGATTTTGGCACGGTGCATGGCGGGTTCGCCAGGGCCTTGGCGCGGGTGGAGTGTGAACTGCTGGCGACATTAACCAGAGAGCTTGTCGAAAAACCGCGTAAG
>PXCI01000220.1 GCA_003566675.1 Clostridia bacterium | reverse complement strand
TGGCATTCCCCTTCATCCTCCTGGCCGTGGCGGTCATGTTCGTGCTGGGTTCGGGACTCAGAAACATCATCCTGGTCCTGGGCATCACCGGCTGGGTGGTCTACGGGCGGTTGGTGCGGGGACAGGTCCTGGCACTGAGGGAGAAGGAGTTCATCGAGGCCTCGGTTGCGTCGGGATGCAAGCCGTCTCGAACGATGCTGAAACACATGCTTCCCAACGTGATGTCCTCCGTCGTGGTGATCGGGACGCTGATGTTCGCCCGGGTCATCATCAGCGAGGCATCCCTGACCTTCCTCGGGCTCGGTGTGGATCCACGAATCCCGACGTGGGGGGGGATGTTGGCTGATGGCCGCCAGTACCTCGCTGGACAGTGGTGGATCGCCACCTTTCCCGGCCTGGCCATCATGTTTACCGTGATGGGGATCAACCTGCTGGGAGACTGGCTGCGAGACACCTTTGACCCGCGCATGACACAGTGATTCAGAGCCTGAAGATCGCAGCGGCATCTTCGAGATCCTAGAAGCGGCAGCAGCCCGGCAAAGACCAGCCGGGCTGCTGCTTCAGATTAGGGTGATAGGGGGGAGGGTTCCCCTTCATCTATCTAGTCGATCCAGCCCATTTCCTCTACGAAGTCCCGGGCCACATCGTCGTATTCCTCTTCGTGCACGTCTACCCTGGCGTTCAGTTCACCCATGACATCCTCATCGAAGGCTCCCCACATGGGGGCCAGGATGTCCATGATCTCCGGGTGCTCTTCGAGGGTCTCGTTGTCGATGACCAGGGCCCCGTCGTAGGGCGGGAAGAACCCCAGGTCATCTTCGAGGATCTGCAGGTCCATGGTGATGATGCGTCCGTCGGTGGAGTAGGCAACGGCGACGTCCACGTCGCCCTCGGCCACTGCCCGGTACATCAGGCCGTATTCCATGGACGCGCCCTCGGCAAACTCGAAGTCGTAGTGTTCCAGCATGTCGCTGTAGCCGTCTCCGATTCGCTCTGGGAAGGTCGGATCCATGCCGATCACCAGGTCCGGGGCCAGCTCCCTGAGGTCGGAGCTCGTTTCCAGGTTGTGTTCCTCCGCGAAGGAACGCCTTACCGCGAGGATATAGGTGTTGTTGAATCCGAGGGTGGGTGACCAGGTCTGATCATATCGATCGTTAAATTGCTCGTAGACATAGTCGTAGACCCTATCCCGGTCCCGCCATTCCTCTGTGACTTCCATCTCCAGAATACCGGTGAACTGGGTTCCGGTCCAGCTGACGTATATATCCAATTCGCCACCGATCATGGCACTATGCTGCAGCGCTGCGCCCTGGAATCCGCGGATGTGTTCGACTTCGAAACCGGCGTCTTCCAACAGTATGGCTGCGACTTCGGCCAGAATCCACGGTTCTGAGAAGGTGCTCGATCCGACGGTGATCGTGCGGTCGTCGCCACCGCATCCTGCCAGGCCGACGGCCATCAGCGAGATCACCAGAGCTCCGACGACCAGGTACAGGATTCGTCCGCCGTTTGATAACTTCATGTTTGAGAATTCCTCCTTGAGGTTCTCGTGAGGCGCTCTGTTGCTGGTGTTGTGGACTCCGGTGGCGCCAGTGATTCACCCGGAGTCCCCGGTTTACCACATCTTCAACTCAAGCCAATGCAATGCGCTATACCTTGAGTCCGGTCGGTGTCACCCAGTTCTCAAGCCGGCCGAGAACAAAATCAGCGACCAGGGCTAGCCCTGCACTGGGTATGGCACCCAGTAGAATGAGGTCGTCCCGGATCAGGCCCAGTCCCGTCATGATGAAGGTTCCGAGACCGCCTCCGGCCACGTAGGCGGCGAGGACCGCCGTTCCGATGATCATCACGGTGGATGTTCGGAGCCCGGCCATAATGATGGGCATGGCCAGGGGAAGCTCGACCTTGCGCAGTACCTGCAGGTCGGTCATGCCCATTCCCCGCGCCGCGCGCTTCAGTGACTCATCGACTCCGGATATGCCGGCGTAGGTGTTGCGTAGAATAGGCAGGATTGCATACAGAAAAAGGGCTACATAGGCCGGCCTGCGGCCGATGCCCAGTCCTATGGGGATCATGAGGGCGATCAGGGCCAGGCTGGGAACGGTTTGCATGATGTTTGCAAAACCGATGGCAAGCACCTGTACGTATTTGTGTCGCGTGGCCCAGATTCCCAGGGGGATGGCCACCACGATCGCGGCACCTACCGGGACCGCCACCAACATCATGTGCTGTTGCAGGGCGACCTGGAGGGCCTCGCGCTGGTTGATGACCAAGTGGATAAACCCGGTTACCTTCTCCATGACAAAAGCAAAGGGTGCGATCTGTGCAAGTATCATAGCTTTATCTCATCCCCTTCGATTTCACTGCTGGCGTCGAGGGGCCAGAGTTCATCGATCAGGATCCGTGGCAGACTACCGCGGGTGAAGGTCCCGACGAGGCGTCGCTGGTTGTCGACGACCGCGAGGACTTCGTCGCCCGATTCCGCCAGGCGGTGAACCGCTTCCATGATGCTCGCCTCTGGTCTGACCGCTGATGATACCTGGTCCACATCCTCGATGTGGGATGGTCCGCCGCTGTCCTGTGCATACTGGATGCGGTCTGCAGAGGTAATCCCGATCACCTGGTTCTGACCGTTGACAACGGCCAGGTAGTCTCCGCGACCCTTTCGCATCTGGTCGAGGCTCTGCCGGAGATCGGTCCCCACTTTCACCACAGGGACATTGTTGAGCATTACCTCTTTGACGGAGACATCGAGGGGACTCGTGATCCTCCGCTCGGTTCCAATGAACTCGGAGACGAAGTCGTCCTCGGGGTTGGCGAGCATCTCATTCGGTGTGTCTGCCTGCACGACGCGCCCATCCTGCATCAGCACGATCCGGTCGGCCAGTTTGAGGGCTTCATCCATGTCGTGCGTCACAAAGAGCACGGTCTTTTTTACCCGTTCCTGCAAAAAGATAAGCTCCTCTTGAAGCTGGTCCCGGGTGAGAGGGTCCAGGGCTCCGAAGGGTTCGTCCATCAGCAGGATGTTCGGATCAACGGCCAGGGCTCTGAGTACCCCGATCCGCTGCTGCTGCCCTCCACTGAGCTGGCGGGGGTAGCGGTCGGCGTATATGGCGGGGTCCATTTCGACGAGTTCCAGGAGCTGCTGGGCTCGCTCGCGCTTCTTCCTGGAGTCCCATCCCTTCAGATCTGGTACAACGCTGATGTTGTCTGCTACCGTCATATGGGGAAAGAGTCCGATCTCCTGGATTACGTATCCCATGCTGCGCCGGAGTTCCACCGGGCTGAAGGTGCTGGTGTCCCGACCGTTGACCCTGATGGTTCCCCCTGTCGGCTCGACGAGCCGATTGACCATCTGCAGGGTTGTTGTTTTGCCACAACCACTGGGACCGATCAGGACGACGAGTTCTCCTTCTTCTACTTCCAGTGTGAGGTCATCCACTGCTACATGCTCACCATCAAACACTTTGGAGACGTTCTCAAAGGCTATCACCTTTGTCAGCACGCTCCCTGCCTACTATGGGCCCACAAAAAAAACCCCCTAGAGGGAGTTCCCAGTGGGTCTCTTCAAGTCTACCTATACAACTTATATCACATTGAGATATCCTGTCAAGGGATATACCAGACGCGATGGGCAGAGCGCGGGGTGTTGGAGAACATCTTTAAGGTGATCTGCCTTGATGGCTTGACTGTATTTGCCTATATATCAGTATAAATTAATGCCGAAAGTTTGATTATTCAGGGGGGTGGATAGCGCTGTCGGGAGATCTGGGGGGTAATGACGAACTTGCTCTGAAGGTGTCGAACCTGACGAAGACCTTCCGCCGCAGGGGTGTTGGGTCGGTCGAGGCCGTAAAAGGTGTCAGTTTTTCTGTGCCCCGGGGAACGGTGCTTGGCCTTCTCGGTCCCAATGGGGCGGGTAAATCGACGACGATCAAGTGCATCCTGGGGCTGATATCTCCGGATGCTGGGGACATGCAGGTTTATGGTTATGACGTCCAGCGCGATCCCAGGAGTGCCCTGAAGCGCATGGGAGCTGTGCTGGAGGGGAGCCGGAATGTCTACTGGCGTCTGACGCCCCGGGAGAACATGAATTTCTTCGCCAGTATCCAGGGCCATGATCCCAGGCGAGACCGGGAATATCATGACCACCTGGTAGAACGCCTGGATCTGACCGATCGGGTTGACCGTCCGGTCCTGGAATTATCCCAGGGGATGAAGCAGAAGGTGGCCATCGCCTGTGCCCTGGTGCGGCGGACCCCCCTCCTATTTCTCGATGAGCCGACGCTGGGGCTTGATGTGCAGACATCCCACGAAATGCGTTCCCTTCTGCGGGGCCTGGTGGAGGACGAAGACAGGACCGTCGTCGTGTCCAGTCACGACATGAAGGTGGTGCAGGAGGTCTGTGCCCGGGTGATCATCATCAAGGACGGTGTCGTGGTGGCCGACGATCTGACGCGGAACCTGCTCGCACTCTTCCGCACCCGTGCGTATCGGATCGAGATGCCGACGGATCTGCCGGCGCCGGTGCTGGGGCAGCTGCAGGCCCGGTTTGCACGTGCAGGGGTCAACGCTTCGCCTGGGCACTACGAGCTCGAGGTAGAGGTGACGGAGCCGGCGGATCTGTACGAGCTGATGGATGTTCTGCGGGATGCGGGGGTTATCGTCGAGGGGATCTACCGCGATCAACCCGACCTGGAACGGGCCTTCCTCCGCATTGTCGATGGGGGACGCGAGTCCCGGGGGGACGTGAGAGCATGAGTTGGACCATCTTTCGGGGAACCTTCGCAAAGACCCTGATCACCATGAGGAGGTACCTCTTCAACACCCTGTCCGGCCTGTTCACCATGTACCTGGTTTTCTGCCTGTTGTTCTTCGGGGCCCAGGCCCTCGGGGGTGCCGCGGACATGGGGGATACCCTGGAGGGGCTGGTCGTCGGCTACTTCGTATGGATGCTGGCCATCATGGCCTATTCGGATCTCTCCTGGCATCTACTCAACGAGGCCCAGGTCGGAACCCTGGAACAGATGTATCTGACCCCGGTCGGCTTTCACTGGGTCAATGCCGCGTACCTCGTATCCAACCTGATGATCCAGCTGGTGCTGTTGGGCGGGGTGCTCTTCCTGATGATTGTGACCAGCGGGCAGCAGCTGGTCATTGATGTGTTCAGCATGTTGCCCCTTCTTCTGCTCACGGTCACCGGGGCGTACGGAGCAGGTTTCATGATGGGAGGGCTCGCCCTCATATACAAGCGGATCCAGGCCTCCTTCCAGATCTTGCAGTTCGTGTTCGTGGCTTTTCTGACCGTTCCCCTGGCCAGGTATCCCCTGGCTCGATTCCTTCCGCTGGCCATGGGCAACAGCTTGCTGCGCCGGATCATGGTGGACGGACAATCCCTTTTCGAGCTGTCCGGGGCGGATGTGGGGATTGCCTTTCTCACCGGCATGGCCTACCTGGTCGGTGGGATCGTGGTCTTCCGCCACTGCGAGAAGGTCGCCAGGCGAGATGGGCTCCTGGGCCAGTATTGAACGCGCCCTGGGAGCTTGCGCAGGGTGTTCTTCCGTGCGTCGCCTATGGGTAGCAGTTTTCGTAGGTAGATGGAGGTACTGCCGGAGGAAGGTGGCCTTTCCCCGGCAGTACACGGTGACCCTAGCTGTTGAGTTCCCACGGCTGTGGCGGGAACAGGCGCGGAGGTGGCGCTTCGAAAAACTCTTCGCACCTCGTGGGGAGTTCTTCGCACTCTGGCGGTGGCGGGCAGAATCCGTAAGCAGGAACCAGCAGCTGTACGTGCAGGGCCGACTTGATGACCACGTATTCGCCGATCTCACATTGAATCTTATGATCATTGATGATATCGCAGCCCAGGCATTCAATTACCGCCTCCACTTTGCAGAACATCTCGTCAGTTCCGAAAAGGACGACGGTTTTTTCATGCTCTACACGTTCGGATACGGTCTCCGTTGCGTTGCCGTTGGCGACGCATTGATACTCCACGTCGACCCAGTACCAGTACGTAACATGAGCTCTCACCAGCGGCGGATCGTCCTGGATTTGAGTGAGGTCGCAGTCAAATTCAAAGTCACGGGTGCTGCAGCTGATGATGCTCTTCGGTGGACACAAAGCGTCATCGATCAGGTCAAATTGGACCGTGGGACACCTCTTCTGTGAGCAGGCATCGTAGATCTTGTCAACCTGGATGCACACCGCTTCAATGGGATCCGGCACCTCGCCAGGTACAAAGGGACCTGGGAGCACCTGGTTGTCGTTGGTTGGCATTGACAGTCTCCTTTCTCAAAGGCATTGATGGTTACATAATATGATTATCCCGGGAAAGGGTGACGACATCGGATCACCGTTTCCAATTGGTTGGAGGTCAGGAGGAATCAACACGCCACCTGTGCTGAGGATGGTTTGGGTCGGTTCCGTGTGGGACAGGAGCAAGCCGATTGCGAGGAGCCGGCGGAGATTTGCCGTAAGCCAGCCAGGGCCAGTGTCTTGATCCTGGGGGTCACGGTAGTCCCATGACACGCGATGCCCCGGTGGACTGAGATGCCTGATCCTGCGGATTTGAACCATCGACGTAAGCGGCTATCGTGTCCACGGGATCAGGCACCATCGGGTCTCGCGTGCAACGGGTCAGGACGGGCTCCTGGCCGATTCCTGCCGGGCAACCTCGACGATATGTTTGCCGAGGTACGGGCCCGTTCTTTCACCGAAGCCTGGGAACTCATTGGTCTCAAGGACGTAGAAGGCACCGTCGGATCCCTCGATCACATCGACGCCTGAATAATCGGCACCAATCGCCCTGGTCGCCCTTAGTGCCAATCGTATGGCATCTCCGGGTATGTCCTCAACGCCGTACTCAGGCGACAAGATGTCTCCGCCCTGGGCCTGGTTGGTCAGCCAGTTTCCACCGGTGGCACGTATCTCGGTACCTGTTACGGGTTCACCGCCGATCACATTGACCCTGAAATGATGACGAAGCTTGGGGGCGTGGTCCAGGTACTCCTGGATCAGGACCCCTTCGCGGTAACGGGGTGTTCGCGAGTACATGTTTGCCGCCATTCGTTCCTGGCGGGTTTTTTGCACGTCTCTGCCCCGGCCAGCATTGTGTGGCTTGAACACATATTCCTGGCCATCCCATTCCAGGTGATCTGTAATCCTAGCCCAGCTCACATCCTGGGCAAACAGCGTCCACGGGTGTGCAATTCCCTCTCGTTCGAACAGAGCCAGTTGCATGGCCTTATTCCGACCGATTCGCCAGGCATTAAGGGGGTTAATGAGGCGATAGCCCCCGAGTTCCAATGCATCCAGGGTGCTGTAGGCCTGTCGTCCCCCTACCCAGTGAAAAATGACATTCGGTTCAATCATGCCTTGTTGATGATGAAGAATCTGTGCGCGGCCCGAGTTGTCATAAAGCAGAAATAGGGAGGGCACCGTCGAAATGAGGCATGTTTCACCGGAGGCCTGGATCTCCTGCACAACGCTGCGGATAAGCCTGTTCGGGCTATGGGCGCTGGTAACGAGGACAAGAATCATGATGGCTCCTTCCATTTCCCGGTCAATACCCGGGAGAAACTGAGATTGGAACGGTTTCTGACTTATGTTACGCCACCCGAAACGCGCATGTGACGAGCCTTCCTGTTGATGGAAGCCGCATCAGCGAGATAATTTGCGGATTCAGGGTAGGCAGTAACGGGACACCGTGTCCGGCCCTCGAGCTGATCAGCCGATCTTCGGTGGCAGGGATGTGTGCCATTTCAAGGCAGGTATGATGGGAGCCTGGGAGATTCTTCAGTCAGGGTCGCACCATATTGGTTCGAGAAAAGTAGGAGAGATAATCCCCCCGGTCAGGACGGAGCTCACTCTGAGGGCCTGCGCAGGAGGATCTGGCCGGCGCGGATCCGGGGATCCAGTTTCCCGTCCCGGACGGCTATCTGCCCGTTGACCATCACGTGGACGATGCCCCCGGGATAGGAGACCGGGTGGGTGTAGGTGGCAGTATCTGTGATGGCTTCTGGATCCAGGACGGTGATGTCTGCGAAGAAGCCCTCCTGGACGAGTCCCCGGCGTTCGAGGCCTAAGAGGGCAGCGGGCAGCCCGGTCATCTTGGCCACGGCCTCGGGCAGGGTCAGAGATCCCTCGCCCACGTGGTGCGCCAGTACCCGGGCGAAGCTGCCGTAGGCGCGGGGATGGCGAGCATTGTCCGAGACGGGATCCGCCGATGGATCCCGGGCCGAGGCGTCGTTTGCGATCACCGTCCCGGGCCAGCCGATGACCTTGTCGAGGTTCTGTCGGTCGACCAGGTTCACCTGGGCCCTGGCATCGGGCTCCCCCTGCAAAAGAACCCGGGCCATGCCGGCGGGGGAGAGGTGATGATGTTCGGCCAGCTGGGCCAGGGTGTTCTCTTGATGCAAAGGATCCGCGCCCTCCTTGCTGATACGTGGATAATGGGGTGGCTGCCAGGGGAGCAGTTTCGGGACGATCATGTGGGCCCCATGCTGTCCGACGGCTTCGGCCAGGGGGACGTTGATGCCGTAGTCGGGTGACAGGTAGGGATAGACGTCGCACCACAGCTCCCTTCCCTCGGATCGTGCCGCCTCCCGGGCTTCATCCAGGAGAGCCAGGACCTCATCCTGCAGGTGCCAGTTGGCCTCTCCTACCACCTTGAGATGGGATATGCCCACGGGGATACCTGCCTGTTCGCCGATCTGTATCGCCTCCCGCAGGGCCGATAGGATATCGACTGCCTCGCTGCGGAGGTGGGTGACGTATACGCCACCGAGTTCGGATGCCGCCTGGGCCAGGGACGCGAGTTCCGCAGTGGAGGTGTAGATGCCGGGGAGGTATTCCAGCCCCGTGGACAGGCCCAGGGTTCCATCGGTCATGGCCACCTTCACCATTGCCTGCATCTTTTCCAGTTGAGCCTCGGAGGGGTCACCCGGTCCCCAGCCCATGACATGGGAACGGATCGTACCCGCGCCAACCAGCATCCCGTAGTTGACTCCGGGCGGCAGGGCAGCCACCCGTTGGAAATGCTCACACAGCGGCCAGGGGGATCGCCCGTCCACCCCACCGATCTCGGTGGTGATTCCCTGCAGGAGGGCCGACCCCGCACCAGGATGGGTGAAGATCACCTCGTAGGTGTGGGAGTGGCTGTTGATGAATCCCGGGGTCACCAGCAGCCCTGAGCAGGCGATTCGGACCCCGGGGCTTTCCCGGGGAACATCACCGATGAAGACGATCTTCTCTCCGCGGACCACCACGTCGGCGACGAAGGGGACGGATCCGGTGCCGTCAACGATGGTGCCGCCGACAAGGATCAGTTCGTCGAAGGTCTGAGGATCTGCCTCGCCAACCCGTGCGCCTGGAGACGTGGAGAGCACATTGGACCACAGGGCGGCTGCCCCACCGGCACACAGCATTACGGTGCTGGCGATGAGCAGGTATCTCATCTGTGGCCTACCGATCATCAGGCCCCTCCCCAGGCTCGGTCTCCTGTTGTCATGTTGCAGCTTTATTCGCCCTGGGGGGCTCTTATCACCGAAGATCATGCTCACGACTCCGATGCACCGTGTGATTGTTCCATCTTCTGCTGTCCTGGCAGGATTGGGGATGGTTGGGGAGAACGTGGTAAACAAGGAATGAACGGACAAATATCGCAGATCTTGTCCGTTCAGCAGATTTCATCCATGGAGGAGGAATAGCCTTGAAATCATCCGACGGATGTGAACCAGGAGTCACCGAGCAACCCTGTGAGGTGCGTCCAGACGAGAGAGCAATGTCGCGAGCTGAAAATCACCGAGATAGCTTCGCCCTGCTGCAAGGGGAACAGAAGAAGCGGAGGCAGCATCTTCCAGAATCTGCAGACTTCAATCGACTGCCCCTCCGGTGGTACAAGGCAAAGGCCAGGCAGATGAAGGAGGCAGCCCGAGCCAGGGGGGTGGACGGTGGGATTCTTCTGACCAACCGCTGGAACATCATCTATGCCACGGGCCTCCTGCACAGCACGACCGAACGACCCTTCGCCTGCTTCTTGCCCATGGATGACGACGAGGGTTGCATCTGGTTTCATCCCTACCTGGATGAGAGTCTCGTCAGGGATTGGTGGTGCACAGACAGCTTCAGTTACTTCGATTATCACCAGTCCGAGGGCACGGCTCCCAACGAGGGGGGAACGGACCAAGGGCGGACCGTCAACGTCTTCCGCTGGTGGGGTGAAACCCTGGCGAAGCTGGGATACGGGGATAAGACCATCGGGATTGACAGCGGGGGGTTGGCTGAGATCGGGATTATGCCGGGCCAGGAGCGAACGGACCGGCTGGACATGTTTGCTGAGATTGACGTTCCGACTCCGTACCGGCCCGTAGGCGGCACCTTCGGTTTGATGGCGGAGGCCATCCCGGAAGCATCTTTCGTTGATGTTTACGACATTCTCATTCGCAACCGGATGGTCAAGGACGACATGGAGAATGCCCTGACCCAGAGGGCCATGGACTATTTTTCAGAGATCCATGCCTTTGCCCGCAATTACATGCTGGAGAAGGGCCCAGGGACCCTGGATTGGGAAGTGGCCAATGCTGCGGCCCAGTGGGGGATGCATCGAATCATGAAGGATATTCCCCACCAGGGCCGGCCCCACGAGGCCGTCGGCATTGAAGTGAGGGTGGGCTGCAGGACCGGAAGGGCCACGGCTTATCCCCATCCCAACCAGGTGCGCTGGGCCGAGATCGAAAGGGGGCACGCCCTGCAGCTGGCAGGGGTGGTCCGGATCGGAGGCTATGGCGGGGAACAGTATCGGTCCTTCCTGTTCGGTCCCTGGAGTCAATGGCAGGAGCGCATGTGGGAGGTCCACACCCGGTCTTACTTCATCCAGGCCGAACAGACCTACGCGGGCAACACGTGTTCCAACGTTGCCAAAGCCGTGTTGAAATACCAGATGGACAACGGGTGCGGCCACGTCATCTATCACCGTCCCGGCCACGGTGAGGGTATGGAGGGTCATCAGCCTCCCTACCAGGCCCTGGGGGATTACACGGTGATGCAAAAGGGAATGCATTTTTCAAACGAACCGGGTCTTTACGATCCTGAGAATGGTTTCGGCTATAACCACGGCAACAACGTTCTCGTTTCGGATGACACGGGACTCCAGATGGGCACGGCGCCTGCAGATAGGGAATGGTGCCTGATTGAATTCTGAGGGGTGATGGCCGGGGGACTGTTGAGACGGTTCCCCGATGCCTCCTGATCCCACCAGAGCCAGTACAGGAGGGATATCGGATGACAGAAGTCAGAGCCAATAAGGGGTTTCACCCGATCCTCGAGAAGGAGCATCCGTATCTATTCATTGACTCGTGCATGCAGGCGTGGCCCGATGCCGACTACGATATAGCCCACCGCCACGGTGTTACCGCCTACGCAGTCACGGGCTGGATGCCCCACGCCTCCCTTTCCGAGGCCCTCGAGGGGCTGATGATGTGGCATCTCGTGGCCCGCAAGCATCCAAACATGTTGATCGCGGAGTCTGCTGCGGACATCCGGCGGGCCAAAGAGGAGGGAAGGGCCGCATTCATCATCGCAGCCCAGGGGGGCAACTTCATCGCCGACAGGCTGCACCGCATCGAGGCCTTCTACAGGCTGGGGCTGCGCATCCTGATCCCCGCCTACAATGCGACGAACCTGATCTGTGACGGCTGCCTGGACAGAACCGATGGAGGGCTCACCCGTTTCGGTGTGCGGGTGGTTGAGGAGTGCAACCGGCTCGGGCTCCTGTTGGACCTCTCCCATCTTGGGCGAAGAGCCAGCATGGAGATCGCTGCCCGCAGCGACCAAGCCGTGGTATTCACCCACTCCAATGCGAAGGCCCTGGTGGACAGTCCCCGCAACATTGACGATAAACAGATCCGGGTCTGCGCAGAGGCAGGCGGGGTGATTGGCCTCGCCCCCTTTGGCCCCTTTGTGTTGAAGAGGAACCAGGAGGAGTGGCCGGACCTGGATGACTTCATCGACCACATTGACCACGTGGCTGATCTCACCGGGAGCACCGCTCACATTGGTATCGGCACGGACATGAGCCTTGGGACCTATCCCCTGCACGAGGAGGACCCGTGGGGAGAGCCGGATTATCCGCCTTTCAGTGAGAACTACAGCGAGGTTGTGACGGGTGATGTTCGTTCTCCCATGCGCGCCCTGAGGGACTTCAACACCTATCCCCAGGTCGTCAACCTGATCGAGAGGCTGGCCGCGCGCGGGTATGGGGAGGGCGACATACAGAACATCCTGGGAGAGAACTACCTCCGGGTTTTCGGGGAGGTGTGGAAGTGATCCTGCGCGGCCTGGCAGATGGGTCTGGGGGGTCTGTTTTGAGTTGCCTGCCCGGATACATAGGATGAGACGCCGGTGAGGGGGACGAAAGTCATCATGCGCTGGAGAAAGACGGCGGGTTTTTTTGGGTCGATCATTGGCAGTCGCCTCGGGGCGAGGGGGCCGATCCACCTCTCTCACCTGGTCACGGGGCGGTGTGACTGTCGCTGTCCGACCTGCATCTGGAAGGACAACGAGTTGGAGGAACTGCAGGCTCCGGAGATCGAGGCGCTGTATCGGGGGGCGAAAGAAGCCGGATTTGTCGCCAATGCGATATGGGGCGGAGAACCCCTGCTGCGCCAGGACCTGGACAGGATCTGCCGTGCTTCTCGCCAGTGTGGGATGATCACGACGGTCATAACGAATGGATACTCCCTGCCCGAAAGGGCCCGGGATCTGGCCGGTGAGGTTGACTGTTTCATTGTCTCGCTCGACTACCCCGAGGCCGGGGCCCACGATGCT
>PXCI01000279.1 GCA_003566675.1 Clostridia bacterium | reverse complement strand
TGAGTTCTATCCCGGGGCCCCGAAAGGCTCTTCCATAGATTGGGATCCGGACGACGATGAGGATGCCCCGGTGGTGGTCAGGACCCTCCATCATCGCCAGGATGGACTCGGGTATTGGGGCAACCGGTTCCGGCACCTGTTCACCGTCGATGCCGAGGTGACCGGCGGCAGGTATAATCACGATTCACCGTCGTGGTCCCCGGATGGGCGGTACCTGATCTGTACGGCCAACCGGGATCTTCCCGACAGCGACCCGGTGTGGGTCCGTCACCTGTGGGTATTCTACGTGGATACCGGCGAGGGAGTGCGTGTTCTCAGAGAGGACTATCCCGTCCACAACCCTCGCCTGTCGCCCGACGGCAAGGTTCTGGCCTTCATTGGGGCCGCAGATTTCTTCGATTGGGTCTCCTCGCCCTATGACCTTTTCACCCTGGATTTTGACCCGGAGACCTTTCCGCTTTCCTGGGACTCCGCCCGCAACCTCACCGACTCCCTCGATCGCAGGGTCGGCATGGAGGCCGGGTCTGAGGTCAGGGCCCGGGGAGGTGCTGCCTTTCCGGTACTGTGGTCCCCGGCGGGTCGCGCCATCTACACCACCGTTGCGAGCGAGGGCGAAAGTCACGTGTACCGGGTGGCTGCGAAGGGGACGTCCGTGCCTGAGCGTGTGACGCCTGGTCAGAGAAGGGTCATCGCTTCTCCCAGCCTGGCATTGGACGGTACGTTGTCCTATCTGGCGGGCGGGCCGACGGAGCCGGACGAGGTCTTCGTCCTGGATTCCGACGGATGCGAGAACCCGTTGACGAACTTGAATGCGCCCGTGGCCCAGGAGTTTCTGCTGGCAGAACCGGAGCGAATCGTCTTTTCGGGCGCAGACGGATGGGAGATTGAGGGCTGGTTGATGAGTCCGCCGGGTGCCTCCAGGGGACAGCGTCATCCCACGGTTTTGGCGGTTCACGGCGGACCCAGTGGGATGTATGGGTATGGTTTCTCGCTGCAGTTTCAACATCTCATCGGTGAGGGCTTTGCAGTGATGTATCTCAACCCCAGGGGCAGCTCCGGCTACGGTGCCAAGTTCAGCCTGGCCGTGGTCGAAGACTGGGGGGGCAAGGACTACGAGGACCTGATGGCAGGTGTCGATCATGGTATTGAGATGGGGATTGTCGACGGTGATCGCCTCGGCGTCACGGGGTGGAGCTACGGCGGGTTCATGACCTGCTGGATCGTCACCCAGACCGACCGATTTGGGGCGGCTGTGGGCGGAGCCTGTGTCAGCGACCAGTACAGCATGTACGGTACCAGTGACGTGGGCTTTAGCTTCACCGAGTTTTCGGCGGGGGCAACGCCCTGGGAGGATCCCGACACCCTTCTGGCTCACTCCTCGGTGCGACACATGGGCGAGGTCACGACTCCGCTGCTTCTGCTTCACGGCGCAAATGATCTCCGCTGTCCCGTGTCGCAGTCGGAGGAGGTCTTCACGGCTTTGAAACGCCAGGGGAAAGAGAGTGTCCTGGTCCGTTATCCGGGAGAACCCCATGGCCTTGCAAAGCCGCAGAATCAGGTGGACAGGATGGAGCGCACGGCGGCGTGGTTCAGATACTATCTCGCGTGAGACGCCTGTAGTTGGGTGTCATGTTGGGAGCCTCCGAGCACGAAGGTGACTCGGAGGCTCCCAGTGGTTGATCCGGATCATGCAGGGTAGGATCAGGTACCGCTGGCGAGGTCCATGCTATCCCAGGGCGAAGATTCGGGCGAGCCAGCGAAAGGTGCCCCCAGATTCACGCTGGCGTGCCCATCTGTTCCCCTTGAAGCCCATCGATGTCTCCTGCCACCCTGATCAGCACGTTAAGGACTGCCAGGACGGAGAGCCCCGCGAGGCCGGTCAGGCCCACGGTCAGGTCTGACCCCCCTGCGATGACCATGAGGGACAACCCTGCCAGGCCGTTGAGCACTCCATGGAAAACTGCTGCGGCCAGCACCGAGTTGGCCTTCAACGTTACATAGGTGAATGTGGGTGCCAGGAGGGTTGTGAATAGAATCATCATGAAGACGCCCACCACGGGGTTCTCCGGGTAGTTATGGCCCTGGAGGATGGCGGGCAGATGCCAGAGTCCCCAGATGAAGCCGATGACCAGGGACGCTTTCCAGAAGCCCAGGGGCTTGAGTTCGGCCAGCATCAATCCTCGCCACCCCAGCTCCTCGCCGAAGGCCGCGACGGCATTGACGGTGAATCCCGCCACGACACCCGCGAGCAGGCCCCGCCAGAGGGGGTGAATGGCGGTTGTCTCAAATAGTCCCCTCAGTTGGACCATCTGTTCCGGGGTGTAGTCGGACCTCTCGAGAATCGACTCGACGGAAGTGGACAGGTTCACTCCGGGAACGAGCACGCTGGCGGCGACCGACAGTGAAACCAGGATCACTGGGAGGATGATGGCTACCAGGAACCACCGGTTGAGCCGGAAGGAGATCCCCAGGGGTTGGATGATGGGCTGTCGATACATTAACTTCTGCACAGCAACAGCTGCAGCAAGGGGGACGAACATGTAGAGGATGGCGACCAGCATCGAATCTCCCCAGACCCCACCCTGTCTGAGGTAGATGTAGAATCCGGCCCAACTGACCAGGTAGGTCAGGGCGACAAAGAGTCCAACCTTCCTCCAATTCACCTGTGGATTCACTGCGATCCCTCCCTTTCACCTCACTTTATTATCGGGATCTGACTCCGTCAACGTTCAGCCGAGGTCACTTTGGATCGTGGTTGAAGGGCCTACCCTGAAACCCTAGTGCATCCTGCCACAAGTTCCTTCCCTTTTTGGCGACGATGATCGGGCCTTGATGATCTGCGAGTCTGCTATCGGGTTAGTAGTCAGCGAGCACCCAGGAGAACTGTGTTGTGAGCATCTGTATCAGC
>PXCI01000351.1 GCA_003566675.1 Clostridia bacterium | reverse complement strand
TAACCAGGATGTGGTTGAAGGGAATATCGAATTCTCCTACATCCGCGGTGGTAGCGTGTTCCAGCCCAACATCCAGCGAGTTATCCCGAACGTGGACGATGAGGAAGTTGTCCTCGAAGTGGCTGATTTGCTGCTCGATCCAGATGATCTTCCCGAAGACTGGGAAGTCGTGATCAGTGCGGTGGCTGGCGTGCCCGGACTGCAGTATCCTTATGTATCGGGTTGGGATGACCCGGCCGCAGTCGGCGTCGATGCCGCCTTGGCGCAGATTGATGTGACGGACAATGTCGTGACCTACACGCACCAGGAGACCGCGGCGCCGTTTACGTACATCTATCTGGAAGTCGAGACGCTGGATGACCTCGCAAATCCAGTTGGACCGATGTATTACGTCCAGGTGCGTATTGCGCTTGAGGAGCAAGACGATGCGTTGCTGCAAGACGCGGCGATCGATCTGGAATACACCGCGGATCCGCATGCAGCCATTATCGATCTGTTCTTTGCTGATCAATTCGTGGGCGCAGATCTTGAGCAGCAGGGCGTCATCGAGGATGGCGAAGGTGCAGTGCGCGAAGCCAGCTGGGAATTCCCGGTTCGCGTGGTGGGTGTAGGTCCCGTCGGCGCTCTTGATCCCGAGATCTATGAAGATGATCCGGAGTCTATTCAGGTGCTCAGCCCTCCGATACCCAACGCGTTCTATGCCGATGGTGATCTGTTGATCGTCACCGCGCAGGGCGGCGTGGTTGAAGTTCTTGGTGATCGGTTTGTCTACACGCCTCCGCGTGCATTCACCGGTGTGGACTCGTTCATGTACACCATCACGGACGATACCTACGCGGCCGATGGGACGTTGAACACTGCTCAAGGCACATACACCATCACGGTGCCTGTGGCCGAGCCGTTTGACTTCGTGGTTCTTCCAGCGCCTGGTGACGATGAAGAATTGGTTGATGCGGGAGTATCCTCGCAAGTTATCAACCTTCCGCATTATGCCGTTGCTGGATCTGGGCCCGCCAACGGGACCATCACCTGGGAGGATGAACTCCTGACAGGGAACTTCATCTATACGCCGAACGCCGGCTTCGTGGGTACGGATACCTTCCAATTCCAGCAATGGAATGGACAGTATTGGTCACTGCCTGCTACGTTCCGGATTGTGGTCAGCGACTCGGAAGATATCGATGCTGGCGAACCGCGTCAGCCGAACGTGGTATTTGCGCCGGTGCTCTCGCAGCATATCGGAGCGACTTGGATGCAGGTGTGGGTCGGCCGCAACGGATCGGCCTATCACAGCGAGTGGTTACCGCCGGATGTTGACTTCCTCACACAGCGGAATATCCCGCGTGAAGATTGGCAGCCGATCGGTGCCTTGCCCGGTGGCAGCTATGAGTTCTGGGTACGGCCGTGGGGTCCGCAAATGAGCTACGGTCCATGGTATCTGGTACGTGAATACGAAATCCCGATGCGTGCGCCGGGTCAAGTTGACCTGATCGCTCCGGTGGATGGCGTATACGAGCCTAACCGGGATGTAGAGTACGTCTGGGCAGCCGATCGTGATGCCACATGGTATCGCATCTGGATCGCCCAGGATGGAGTCCGGTTGGTCGACCGCTGGATACTCACGGGTGTGGGCATCGCGACGCTGGATGAAAGAATATGGGGCCATCAAGCGGGTTCCGACTACACCTGGTGGATCATGCCTTGGGGTCCGGATGGTTCCGGTCCGTGGTCTGATCCTGGTGAGTTCACCCGGATCGCGCCCGTTGATGACAACGGTGATGAGGAATAATTGAATATCGAGGGGCGGGTTCGCCTGAGCCCGTCCCTCGAATCAATTGCCAAAAACTAAAAACTTAACCAAACGGCCCTGCTTCAGGAAACTGAAGCAGGGCCGTTTGCATTCCCCCCAATCTCGCCTGCTCCGCGTTGGTAGGGCGAAGCCTCCGGCTGAGCCGGGACCGCGCTTGGATGTGGCATCGACCCAGGATCGACTTCAGTCTCCTCCCAGTGTCCCGGCTCACCGGGACGGTTCGCCCTACCGTTCCCGCCCATCCCGCATGGGTAGGGCGAAGCCTCCGGCTGAGCCGCGACTGTGCGCTGATGTTGCATCGAACCAGCATCGACTTCAGGTTCTTCCCATCGTCCCGGCTCACCGGGACGGTTCGCCCTACCATTCCCGCCCAGCCTGCATTGGTAGGGCGAAGCCTCCGGCTGAGCCGGGACCGCGCTTGGATGTTGCATCGAACCAGGATCGACTTCAGCCTCTTCCCACGATCCCGGCTCACCGGGACGGTTCGCCCTACCGTCCCCACCCAGCCCGCGTTGGTAGGGCGAAGCCTCCGGCTGAGCCGGGATCCTGCGCGGATGTTGCATCGACCCTGCATTCCAGCTTGCCATAATCACGCAGGATCGCTACGCTGGTATCATTATGAGTGGTTCGACGACGCATCGTATTCGAAGGAAACTGCCCCACGAAATCCCGGGTTGGGTTCCGGATGCCAGCCGGTACTTTATTACGGTGAATTGTTGCATGCGCAATCAGAATGCGCTGTGTCGGGATGGCCGGGCGGAGGCGCTGCTGAGGAGTATGGCGGCATATGAAACGCTCGGGAAATGCTGGATCCACTTGATGATGATCATGCCGGACCACGTCCACATGATGGTGACGTTCACAAAGCAGCACGGCATCAAGCCTGTGCTGACGGCATGGAAAGGGTATCAGACGCGCACATTGGGCATATGCTGGCAATCAGATTATTTCGAGCACCGGTTGCGTAACGATGCGGAGTTTTCGGAAAAGGCGTAGTATGTCCGAATGAATCCTGTACGCAAACAGTTGGTAACGGACTGGCGGGAGTGGCCGTATCTTTTCCAGCGTGGTGATTGGCCGGAAACCAAGGCGAACCCTTCCGCTTTCCCTGAAGG
>PXCI01000094.1 GCA_003566675.1 Clostridia bacterium | reverse complement strand
GGGAAAGTGGTGTAGATATCTCCGAAGAGCAGGTTACCCTGTCCTCACTGGAGAGGGCACAAGCGTTAGAGCAAAACAATGAGGCCCGCGTGGCACTTGATGCAATATCCATAAAAAGAGAAGCGGATATGATTGAGACTGAAGTTCGTTTGGACTATCGAGGAAGAAAGCATGTAGGGAGACAGAGGGGCGCAGACATAAACCCGTCAAGGATGCGCGTAGTTGCAGAGGCCACCCTCAATGCCTTGCAGACAGTACTTCCCCCGGAATTCAAGTTGATCCTAATAAGTGTCAGGAGAGTAACGATTGAGGAAGCAGAAGCGCTGGTGGTCCTCGTAACAGTTCTGGGTTCCGGCAGGGAGTTGAGATTTGTGGGTACGGCATTGAATGAAAGTGGTGATGAAATACAATCCGCTGTAAAGGCGGTTTTGGCTGCTCTTAACCGATTTCTGGCGAGATGCCTGTCCGTATGATGCTTATGCCTGTGAAACTATACCCTTGATGTTGGGGGAACGGAGGTATGATGATGTCTGAGGCGAAGGTCGGTGAAGTCACTCACTATTTCTCTAGGATATCGGTGGCGGTACTGGATCTCAGCGAGTCGTTGCGGGTGGGGGACTCGATCAGCATTGTCGGCGACATAACGGATCTCCAACAGGCAGTGACATCTATGCAGGTGAACTATGAAAATGTAGAAGAAGGCCAGCCCGGCCAGGAGGTTGCGGTGAAGGTTGCGAGTCGAGTGAGGCCCGGGGACGAGGTGTTCAGGGTAGAGGGATAAGTAGATGCCTCACGCAGGCGACGGCATGATTTGCTCGGGATGTGAGCGAACAGGAGTCATCGGAAAATAAGTATCACAGCAGGATAGGGTTGGGAAAATAATTCTAACCCGAGTATCAATGACCTACACACCACAAGGCGGGGGGACTGTTGCTCACCCCGGTCTCCCCGCTTATAGGAGTTTTACATAGACGCAGAGATGAAGCGATCTGGATGCTGGTTGGGCAGGTTGAAAACTGGGAAGGGTTGCTGGTATGTGTGTCAGTACCCGGGCCAGAGATGATGCACGTACCCGGTGGCCCTTCTCCCTTTACATCTTCATCAACCGTTGACTGTGGCATTCATTGCTGTGCAGGGTTTGGTCTCCTCAGGAAACGGGGTGTGGTGATGTCTGAGGAGAAGATAGGCGAGGTGACTCGTTTTTACTCCAGGCTATCCGTCGGGGTGCTGAATCTCGACAGGCCGTTACGCCTCGGAGACTTGATCAGGGTCGTCGGAAACCGCACGGACTTCCGGCAGAAGTTGACGTCGATGCAGGTGAACTATGCAAGCGTAACCGAGGGCCAGCCGGGCCAGAGGGTTGCCATCAAGGTTGTCCGTCGAGTTCGCCCTGGCGACGCTATTTACCTGTCGGAGGAGTAGGGGGAGAGAGAGCTTTGCCCTCAATGGCAAAGGAAGAAGACCGCAGGGCTTTGTGCGTGTAGTCGATGCCGGTTATTTATAATCCTGCTCGCCGCATGAGCTCTGGTAGCACATGCTCCACGGGGCCTGTATCATTGGGCCACAGGTGAGCAACAGGTGTGCCCCGGACGTCCTCTGTGGCGCCCACAATTGTGGAGGCGACTGGGGGCCGACATCATGTTAGCGGGGATAGAGATAGCTCTGGAACGCCGAGCCGACCCTCAATGTGAGCATCGGCTCGGCGTTCCCGTGGTCTAACTACTACGATTCAGGCAAGGTCGAAACGATCTGCGTTCATCACCTTGTTCCAGGCTGACACGAAGTCATCTAAGAACTTATCCTGAGAGTCGTCACATGCATAGACTTCCGCGATGGCCCGAAGTTGGGAGTCTGAACCGAAAATGAGATCAACACGGGTCCCGGTCCACTTGAGCTCACCCGTCACACGATCACGACCCTCGAACACGTTCTCATCTTCAGACGTCGCCTTCCACGTCGTGTTCATGTCGAGCAGATTCACGAAGAAGTCGTTTGTGAGCATCTCCGGTCTCTTGGTGAAGATGCCGTGCTGAGAGTTTTCGTAATTGGCGTTCAGGACGCGCATGCCACCAAGTAGAACAGTCATTTCAGGAGCGGTCAATGTCAATAGTTGTGCACGGTCAACCAACAGTTCCTCAGCCGATACGGAGAACGTGGTTTTCAGGTAGTTGCGGAACCCATCTGCAACCGGCTCGAGCACCGAGAACGAGTCAACATCGATCTGCTCCTGGGTTGCATCCGTGCGTCCCGGAGCAAAGGGAACGCACACATGATGACCGGCATTCTTCGCAGCTTGCTCGATGCCCGCACATCCACCAAGGATGATCAAGTCGGCCAGAGAAACTCTCTTTTCGCCTGGCTGTGCACTGTTGAACTCCCCTTGAATGTCCTCGAGGACCTGCAGTACATCCTTCAGTTGAGTTGGCTGGTTGACTTCCCAGTCCTTCTGCGGTGCAAGACGAATACGCGCTCCGTTTGCCCCGCCTCGCTTATCCGAGCCGCGGAACGTGGATGCCGAAGCCCAGGCTGTTGAGACGAGCTGGGAGACGGAAAGACCCGAAGCCGCGATAGTGGCCTTGAGATCCCCGATGTCCTGTTCATCAATCAGCTCATGATCGACTGCGGGGACCGGGTCCTGCCAGATCAGTTCCTCTTCAGGAACCTCAGGACCGAGATAGCGTGAACGGGGACCCATATCACGGTGGGTCAGCTTGAACCATGCACGGGCGAAGGCATCCGCGAATTCATCGGGGTTTTGCAGATAGTGCCGCGCGATCGGTTCGTAGATCGGGTCGTAGCGTAGGGAGAGGTCCGCCGTGGTCATCATCGGTCGGTTCTTCTTCGACGGGTCGTGCGCATCAATCACCATGTCCTCTTCCTCTACGTCCTTGGCCAGCCACTGGTGTGCGCCGGCGGGGCTCTTGACCAGCTCCCAGTCGTATTTGAACAGCACCTTCAGATAGCCCATATCCCATTTGATCGGGTTCGGCTTCCAGGCGCCCTCGATGCCGCTGCTGATCGTATCGCCGCCCTTGCCGCTTCCGAAGCTGCTCTTCCAGCCGAGGCCCTGCTGCTCGATGGGCGCGGCCTCAGGTTCCGGACCGACGTGGGCAGGATCCCCAGCACCATGACACTTGCCGAAGGTGTGCCCGCCGGCTACGAGCGCGACCGTCTCTTCATCGTTCATCGCCATACGCGCGAAGGTCTCTCGAACGTCAAGGCCGGAGGCGACCGGATCCGGGTTACCGTTAGGCCCTTCCGGGTTTACGTAGATCAGGCCCATCTGCACGGCGGCCAGCGGATTCTCGAGCTCTCGGTCGCCGGAGTAGCGCTCGTCGCCAAGCCACTCGTCCTCAGAGCCCCAATAGATGTCCTCTTCCGGCTCCCAGACATCCTCACGACCGCCGGCGAAGCCGAAGGTCGGCAAACCCATCGACTCGATGGCGCAGTTGCCGACGAGGATCATCAGGTCGGCCCAGGAGATCTTCCTGCCGTATTTCTGCTTGATCGGCCAGAGCAGACGGCGGGCCTTGTCGAGGTTCACGTTGTCGGGCCAGCTGTTGAGGGGCGCAAGGCGTTGGGTGCCGGACCCCGCGCCGCCGCGGCCGTCGCCCATGCGATACGTGCCTGCGCTGTGCCACGCCATCCGTATGAAGAGCGGCCCGTAGTGACCGTAGTCGGCAGGCCACCACTCCTGCGAGTCGGTCATCAACGCGTATAGGTCCTTCTTCAGGGCTTCCAGGTCGAGCTTGTTGAATTCTTCAGCGTAGTTGAACCCTGGGTTCATCGGATCACTCAAGTCTGAATTCTGATGAAGCATCCTGAGGTTCAACTGGTTGGGCCACCAGTCCCGGTTAGACGTGCCATCGGCTGCAGTGGCATCTCTTGTCCTGCCTGTTACTGGGCATGTTCCTTTGTTATCCATCAGATTCCCTCCCTTTTTTTCGTTGCTGGTTTCCTCTGGCGTGGATCCACGCCTCGCGATCGAAATGGCCACTTCTCGAGAAGCAACACAGCCTGTAAGAGCAGGGGTTCACGGGCTCAGCAGTCATCGAATCTTGCCTGTCCACACCGGTGGGACCGATTAAGTCTGTCTTTCCTTCGCTAACGGTTCATCCCCCTTGGTGCAGTGAAAGTGAAGTCACCTATGTTCGACTTCTAGACTCGTCGTGAGTATCCTGCCGGAGGATGAGTCGCCAGCCGCATCGATGTCCAAAATCCGTTGGAGGCAAACCGTATTCAGCCGCAACCTCTACGGTTGCAGAATTGCCGTTTCTTCTCCCACCGTTCGCGCCACTCGAAGACCCAGTCGGTGCAACGCTCAACCTGGATATCATACAGCCTGCACCATCGCTGCGTTGCCCTCCCAAAACTCGGTAGGATTTGGCTGTGGCCCGCATACCATGCTCCAGAGTCATTCGAAGTACATGCGCTTTCTGTGCATCCGTGTAACGGCCACAGTGTCCGATGCTTCGGAACGCTTCAAACATAGCGCTTCGGGAAACCCCGTCGGGTTGGACTTGTCGTCACGCCAGGCTGAGAGGCAGTCGCCTCAATAATCAGAAAACCTCAACTGCACATACTCAGAGGTATCTGTTTTCGCCGCCATGCCAAAGGGATAGCGCCATTCATCGGCGCCCAGGTGTCCGAATGCCCTGTTCGAGATCCTCCCGTGACTTCTGTCGAAGAACCAATTCAATCCTCAAAGGAATGGTGGGTCTGCTGGTGAAGTGTTTATGCGTGAGTCCATTATTGCAAGATGGCCCATCCAGGAGCATACGATGAGGTCTTCTGGAAGCCGGACGAGGACTATGGGGCGTGGGTTGCCGACCCCTGGGACTCGACAAAGATCGCATCCCGGAATAAGAGCTATGACCCAGGCGGAGCGGGTCGAGGCCACCCAGTCGTTGGATCCAGCGGACCTGCCAAAGGGGGATGCACCATGCCGAGACAATCGCACTCCATGTCATCAATATGAGGGCGGAGAACATCACTTTCATCGGGCTTCTGGTGGCTGTGCTCGTCTCCGGTGGCTATGTTCTGTATATGATCGGGCGGGCACTGCCCATTCCAGGGGGCAAGCTCTTGGTCATGGCCCCATACCTGGCACTCATCATGTTCATCGCCGGCGCTCGCCTGCGGTCGCCGTGGACCATGACCATCGTCAGTGTCATCTTCGGTGCGGTGATCAGCATCTTCACCCCCTTCATGGGGGCCGCGATACTGGCTGCGGGCCTCCTCTCGGATCTCAGCGGTCGGCTCATCCCGGGGAGCGCCTGCTCGGTGCGCCGTGCCATTGTCGTGGCCGCCTTCTACCCGGCGTGGGCATTCGTGATCGCACTCCTCGTGTCCAACTACCTGACGGGCAACGTGCTTTTCGGGGGCGCTGGCGCGGGACCCCTTATCCTCGGGACGGTGCTCGCTCACCTGCTGGGACTGGGGGGCGCCATCGTGGGGATCCGGGTGCAGGCGCGCCTGCAGCCAGCGGGCAAGAACTCTACGACCCGCTCCCGTCGTTGAGACGCTATGCGCGGGTCACGCACGACTCCCATCGCCCCCATCCATCACGAAGAAGACGCACAAGGAACCGGTGCGAATAGCAACAGGCATGGCAGCTGCTGCCCCGGGCAAAGAGGCCAAATCGGTCGCGAAATTTGCATGTCGGCCTTCTCTTCAACTGTGTTATTGTGTCTTGTAGGTTGGGTACGGTCGTGGCAACCCGTCTTGACGATGCTCCATACTTCGAAAGGACACTATGAGTGCCAAACCCGAAGATCACCCGCCTTCTCGTAGCTGCTCATCGATCTTTTTCCGCAGCTGCTCTTTCACTGCCTCATGGAAGTCCTCGCCATTGTTGTGTCGAGCGCGCCCTCCCAATTCGAGGGACCTCCCCGCCCAGGGAACGACATGGAATCGAAACATGGAAAATGAGGGGAGATGTCAATTGGACGAACTCACAGAAAGAGCCATCTACTACTCCGAGGCAAAGAGACAACGGTTCTACAAGCGTCTCGGGGAGCGTTGTGTTCGTCAGGACAGACGTGCTTCGGAAGGACAACCGATACCGTTCGCCACGGTACGTTGCAGAGACGGACACCTTTCCACCGCATGGGCAGGCCCCGCCACTGCGAGGAGCGGCTGGAGCGGATATCGGACTGGTTCGCCAGGCACCCCGGCTGACGGAAGAGGGGGGCTACCCCCGCCGTCTGCCGGCCCCGGACCTGCAGACGTTACATGGTCTTATGCGCCTTTGACCATGGCCCTCACTCTTTTCATCTGACCCGCTTCGAGGTTTGCCCCTTTGGCAATGGTTGGAGATCCCCCGAACCATGATTACAGTGCTCGGGTTCCAGCACAGCAGCGGTAAGCCTTCAGGCCAGGGGGATGTTTTTGCCCGCAGACTGCTCTGAATCGGTTCTGTGGGCCTGCTCATCCGTCACTTCATGCACACATCACCCCTGGGGGTGATGTGCGGATTCGCGTCCTGACGGTACACTGAATCCACCGGTGATGCACACCGAGACAGGGGAGGGTGAGCGTTGCGCTTTGTCCTGAGGGATCATCTGGATTGACAGCGCGCTGGTCTATGCGAGATTCCATCTGTAGAGGCGTGGAAGGAGGCCGGACAAGATGAGGATTGCCATCGTTGATGATCACCCCGTGGTGAGAAAGGGCGTGGCCATGGTCCTCGGGGAAGAGGAGGACATGCAGGTCGTGGGTACGGCCCAGTCGTGTCCCGAGGGGGTGCGCCTGGCCGAAGAGCAAAAGCCCGACGTGGTGCTGGTGGACCTTCAGATGCCGGGTGGGGGAGGGTTGGAAATGGTCCGACGGGCCCGGAGGCTGGTTCCGGATGCGAGGTTCGTCATCCTCACGGCCTATGCGTCGCGGGGAGAGGTATCTTCAGCCGTGGAGGAGGGCGTCAGCGGCTACGTCCTGAAGGATGCTCTGCCCGAGGATCTCGTCCGGGCTGTACGGGTTGTCGCCAGCGGGCGTCGTTACTACGACCCGGCCATCATCGACCTGATCGGTGGGCAGCCGGACGAGGCTCCCCTGAACCGCCTCACCGAGCGGGAAACCGAGGTCCTGGCCGTCATGGCACAGGGCCTGGACAATCGTGAGATTGGCCAGCTACTGCACATCAGCCAGAACACGGTTAAGAGTCACGTCCGAAGCATCCTGGATAAGCTCCAGGTCAGCAACCGCACGCAGGCATCCCACTATGCACTGTCCCGCGGGTTGATCAGCAGAGGGTGATCCGTTGGGCCTGATGGTGTTTCTGGGAGGCGTTCACTGCGGAGGCTCTCACCTCTTCGCCAGAGATGCGGCAAAGGCGTGGGCGATTTCCACTGCTGGCAGGAGCTGGGGTGCAGACGGAGAAAAAGTAACTATAGCGAATATTGCTAATATAGTACGTGTTCAGTAATCAGACGGGCACATGAGGCCGATTGGCACGAGCCATCGTAGTGCGCATGTACGGAACTGGTGATCGTGGCATATCCACGACTTCGGAGACGAAGGGCGTAACCGACGGTATCGCAACCTGATGAACTCGGGTCTATTGTCTCGCCAGAATTGTGGAATAGCGCCTCTGGTGTGTCACATATCCATTGATGTAAACAGGGATCAGCTGAAACTCGATCATCCAGATCCAGATGACCATCTGACCGACACCCACAAAACATAACACGGGGGCGATGAAAGCCGGACACCATCTGGGCGCCTATTCCGGACGGAGCCAGTGGCGCAACCGACATTCACTATTATGGTCGGTCTTGTTTTTGGCCAAGAGTGCTGGCTATGACCGGCAGGCACCAGGCCAACATAATATGCCAGATCATCGTCAAATCCAGATGCGGTTAGACTGACCTGTATGGCATGCGGGTTGAGCGTCAGGCTGTATCCCGAGGCAACACTGCCTCCAGGGGTAAGCTGCAGTGGGCATGCAGGAATGGAATGAGCGCAGGGGATTGATGCGGACCAGGGGATGACGGCCGGGTGACCGGTCGAGGCACTGGCCATAGCCAGGGATAGATGGCGTAGACGGGATGGAGGGGGAGTGTCGGCAGGCGAACCTGGTGACGGGGAATCCGTCCCGTAGCAGATGTCGGTGTGATTGGTAATACATGAACCACAAGCCCTGTGAGCAGGTGGCTTGGAGAGGATGCCGGTAGCCGTATAGACCCAGGACATTCCGGGGACCCACAAGTCCCCGGTTTTGGAAGGAGGTACACATATGCCCCGATTTCTGGTTGTTCACACGATGCCGTTAACTGAAGAGGAGTGGGTGGAGGGTGTCAAGGCGCTAGCTGCCCAGCTTCCCGAGGGTATTACCTACGAGCGGACGTATTGCAACTTCCCTGACGGCAAGTTCTTTTGCGATTGGCAGAGTCCCAGCGCGGAGGTGCTCGGAGAGATTCTCCGCACTGCAGGGGTTCCCTTCGATGAGATTCATCCTGTGCGGCTGTTTGATGCTGCTAAAGGCGAGATGGAGTCCGACTGAAGGCCTCGTTGGAAGGACCAGTGAGGGGGGGGCCGTTCCGGTCGACTCGCCTCACCGATATCTTCCACGGTGTCTCTTTGCGGGACAGCCGGTTGAGACAAGGTCTGTATCTGCAGAAAGAACACGGTCGGGCACCCTGGCACACCCGTGCCTGGGTAGATGCTGGAGTTGGGGATTCGGACGGCCCAACCTATCGCTACTACGGCAACCCGAAAGAGGTCTTGCGTATGTGTTTAGCCCCGCTTCCGCACACTCATCGGTTGTCAGCAACGTGCAGCTTCCTCCGCTTTGAGAACGCTCACTTGCATGTATGAAGGAGGCATGATCCATGGTCGCTCACTGGGAAATCGTCCTGCTTGCGATTCCCGGTGAATGCGGGATCACCGGGCCGGGGATGATCCACGGCCGGCCCGGCAGGCGAGCGCTGGCCCACGAATGATCCGTTAGCCGTGTCTTTGCGTGCCCGAGAACGTGATGGCACATTACTCCGCAAGCAGCAGGACCTCTGTGGTCCAGCCAAAGGGATCTTCAATGCGCCCGAGCTGTATGCCGGTCAGGGTCTCATAGATTCTACGGGTGACCGGACCGGTCTCGCCCCGGTTGATCTGCATGCAGCGGTCCTTCCAGCAGATCTCACCGATGGGGGAGATCACCGCCGCGGTTCCCGCGCCGAAGGCCTCCTGCAGGGAGCCCGCCTGGTGGGCGTCCGCGATCTCCTGGACCGATATCTCCCGCTCTTCGGCGGCTACGCCCCATTCCCTGAGCAGGGTCAGCACCGAATCCCGGGTGATCCCGGGCATTATGGTTCCGTGCAGGGGAGGGGTGATCACCACATCATCGATCATAAAGAAGACGTTGGAGGTGCCGACCTCCTCGGCGAATTCTCGCTTCTGTCCATCCAGCCACAGCACCTGGTCATACCCCTGCCCTGCGGCACGAACCTCAGCCTGCAGGCCGCGTGCATAGTTTCCGCCGGTCTTGGCGGCACCCACGCCTCCCGGTACCGAGCGAACCTGTTCGGTTTCCACGTAGATCCGGGTGGGAGCAATTCCCCGCCGGTAGTACGATCCCACCGGCGACAACATGATCACGAAGAGGTACGAAGAAGATGGCTTCAGCGCCAGGTGTTCCTCGGTTGCGATGATGACTGGCCTGATGTACAGCGAGGTACCCGGTGCCGAGGGGATCCAATCCCGATCCACGGTCACGAGGGTCTCAACGGCCCGAAGGAACGTCTCCTTGGGAATCGGGGGCATGCACAGGCGTTCGCCCGTGGCATTGATCCTGCGCGCATTGTCCCATGGTCGGAACAAGAGGATCCTCTCACCGGCGCCCCGGTATGCTTTCAGTCCCTCGAAGGCGGTCTGCCCGTAGTGGAAACAGGCGGCGGCCGGCGGCAGGCTCATCGGTCCGTAGGGGATGATTTTCTGATCGTGCCAGCCCAGCTCTTGATTGTACTGCATCACGAACATGTGATCCGTGAACACGTCCCCGAACCCCAGGTCCTGGTCAGGGGGTCTGGGTTTTCGCTCCCTGGTCTCGCAAATCTCGATATGATTGTTCATGATTGCCTCCCTATTTGCGCATAGCGCGATCCTATCCACATCTTACATTCTATCGTACACCTTTGCACCCTGACGGTTGAAGCGGTGGGGGCACGATCCACTGGTCCCGGGCAGGTTCTCCGGGATCGGGTGAGGATGAAATCTTCAATCTTTGCTTGGAGGGGTTGTGACCTGCAGGCGTTTGCTTGCCCAATGCCCGTGTGCCGGCGACCCTGCGGTCCCAGAGGTCCCCCCAGCACAGGTCAGGTGCCTCCCGTGACACAGAACTCGCTTGCCATCCTACAGGGCGACGCAGGCGGCGGTATCTCCCGCCGCCTGCCGTGTGATGCGTCCGTGTTATGATTGCTTTCAGCGGACTTGCGATATGAACAGTTGCGCCACCCAGGATGCGAGGCGGAGTAGCAGGGTTTTCACGAAACCTGTGATGCCGACGCCCTCGATGCGAATGTCGGTACCGATCGCTTTCCCACGTCCATTCCCGAATCGGAAGCGATGAGCCGCTCTGGACTCACGCGCACCCCAAGCGTGGGGCATGCGGGGGGGGGTGATGGACGGTACTGGCTGATCATGGCCCGGCTGTCAATGATCACGCCGATGACCTCTTTGCCCCTGCAGTGGACTCGAGGTGTACGGATATCGGCTGGTCCTGGAGCATCATGGTCAGAACCTCTGGTACCTTCGCCATGCTGGCGTTGTAGGTGCCTACGTACACCTCCAGCTGGTCATAGTAGGATCCTGCGCCCTGGGCGCCGCAGGGAACGGCCGCTAGCAGAAAAACCCCAGTGCTGCTGTGATGGTGAGGATCCGCCTCCTAGGCGGTTTCACCCTCACCTACCCCTTCTGTCAGCGGAGGTGTCGTCAACATGGTCCGCACGTATCCCAGGAGCACGGCGCTCGAGACGGCTTCCATGGTCACGGATCCGCCTCCTGCATCGACCCTCAGGATGTCGTGCAACCCGGCCTGTATGAAGAGGGTTTCCAGCATCTCCAGTCGGCCCTCGTCGTCGGTGCGTCCGGCGTCGAGATGGATCATGCCCTGGAAGATTAGCAGGTTGCCTGCCACGCTCTTCAGCTCATCGCCCGGCAGGTATCCTCCATCGTCCTGGGAAAGAATGCCCCCTTGCACGAGGGACTCCAGGCAGCTAGCCGCCTGCTCTGGCGATGGATCCTCGGGGGGGCCCTTTATGGAACGGATGATCCCGGTCAGAGTTTGGGGCCTGGAACCCGTTGCCTGGACCCGGGCGATGATGGCTTCGGCTGACAGGGCAGGGAAGGTATAGTCCTCCTCGTCGGCGCAGGACCGGAGTACTGCCAAACGATGAAGATCGATGAAGGCGGAGAGCACCAGGGCCGCTTCGTAGTCGAGGTCCACCTCGAATTCGCTGGTGACCACGCTGCTCTCCCCGGTCAGGGCAGCCACCTCCAGGAGGAACGAGTCGATGCTTGCCCCATAATCAATCCGCAGTCCCCCGGGGGTCGTGGTCAGCGATACCGCATCCCGCCCGGCTCCCTCGAAGTAGGCCACTCGCTCGGCCCTGATGGGCCCCGAGCTCAGGCGAACCCGGGAGAAGGCATCGGTTCTGGCCAGCCGGTTCAGTGGCACATACCAGGCCGATGTGATCTGGCCCTCCTCGTCGA
The DNA here is from genome assembly GCA_003566675.1 of Clostridia bacterium. Lineage (GTDB taxonomy): Bacteria > Bacillota > Sulfobacillia > SLMV01 > SLMV01 > PWUC01. The sequence continues at coordinate 1,224 of PXCI01000094.1, read as the reverse complement.
TCACGCCCGCATCGACGAGATCGGCCTTGTCGTCTGCGGCAAAGTCGCTGGGATCCAACCTGCCCAGTGGAGATACGCGGCTCTTCTCTGCAAAGGCACTTCCCAGCCACCCGAGGGCGGCGGGGGAAAATGTATGGCTCAATGTCATGTCGTATCCGACCTCCCTTCCCATTAGCTGATGTATCCATGGTTAAAGCCCTCGAAGACCACGTCTTTGCCCGCGATGAAGTTCGTGGTTTGACTGGCACCGGTCCGCTTGAGTCCCTGGGAGGCGGCCTCCCGGACCAGGTTGCCGGGGACCTGGGACAACGGGCTGTCGCTGAGATCGACCCCGGGATCGTACCCGGGAAGGTAATGGTCCGTCACGCCGCTGCCAACGGCATTAATGCCTCCCTGCAGGGCTCCGGTCATGGCCCCATCGACCACGCTGCCGCCGTCGCGGTAGGCTCCATAGCCACCGCTGACGGCCTCGGATCCCACGGTGTATACACCCTGTGCATACCGGCCGTACCGGTCCTTGTCGCCCAGCTTATCCTTGATGATGTTGCTACCTCCCCGGACCAGGCCGCGGCCCACGTTGTCGACCACGTTCCCACCTTCGGCAATGGATTCGCCGACGCCGGTTCCGACCTCCTTGAGGCCCGTGTAGGCCATCTTGACTTTCTTGCCCGCAGGCCCGGTAAGCGTGGCCAGGACATCGACGCCCACGTCGGCGCCGAACTTGACAAGCTCGGCGAACCGCGTGGCCCAGTGCCACCGGTTGCCGCTTCGCTCGGCTTCTTCAAACTCGATTTGTGCCTGCCGGGTGGCCTCACGTATGGCCTCTCGGCGCTCCTCCAGGGCCTGTCTCTCGGCCTCCGCTGCTTCCCTGAGCCGTTGAAGCTCTTCCTCGCGCTCCCTGCGAATCTCCAGGAGCTCATCGGAGGGGCCGATGGGATCGCGCTCCCGCGGGGTGTAGTCGATGTCCGCGTCGTTTTCGCGGAGAATGTTCCGCAGCTCCCGCTCGCGCTGGGCCAGGTTCTCCAACTGGCGGTTGTGTTCCCTCACGTCGAAGCCCTCGCTGCCGTATCCCTGGCGGGTGGCCTCGATGAAGGACTGCTGCTCGAGCACCTGTTCCAGGTCGCGTTGACGCTCCTGGATCCACTGTTGTTCGGCCTGGCGGCGGGCCTCCTGCTCGAAGCGTTCGACCTCCTCGGTGTACCGGTCGTATTCCCGCCATTCCAG
>PXCI01000274.1 GCA_003566675.1 Clostridia bacterium | reverse complement strand
TCATCGACCGTCGTCTCGCCGCGAAGAACCTTTCGCCAACCATCCTGCCGCAGCGTGCGCATCCCGGCTTGCATCGCGGCCTGTTTCACCAAGTTCGTCGGCGCCCGCTCCGCAGCCAACCGGCGAACCTCGTCACCCGTCGACAACAATTCGTAAATGCCGGCACGCCCTAGGTATCCGGTACCCCGGCAATGGCGGCAACCGACCGCCCGCTGGATCTCGCGGCCATTGGACTGCAACGCCTGAATCGGAAAATCCTCCGGCAACTCCTCCGCGTCGGGCACGAAGGACTCGCTGCAATCGTCACACAACGTCCGCACCAGACGTTGAGCCAAGACCCCCTCGACCGTGCTGCTCACCAAAAACGGCTCGACGCCCATGTCCATCAATCGCATGAACGCGCCCGCCGCATCGTTGGTGTGCAAGGTACTGAACACGAGGTGCCCCGTCAGCGACGCTTGAACCGCGTTTTCCGCCGTCTCCAAATCGCGGATTTCCCCCACCAGAACAACGTCGGGGTCATGCCGCAGAATACTCCGCAAACTGGCCGCAAATGTCAAACCGACCTTGGAATGCACCTGAATCTGATTGATACCCTCCAATTGATACTCGATCGGATCCTCCGTCGTGATGATCTTGGTCCGGTCGTCCTTGATCTCGCTCAACGCGCTGTACAAGGTGGTCGTCTTCCCGGAGCCCGTCGGACCGGTCACCAGAACGATTCCATGCGGCTGCTTGATCAAGCGATTGAACTGGGCATGAATCCCTTTCTCCATCCCCAGCCCCCGCAGCGAAAAATTCATGCGGTCCTTGTCCAGAATCCGCATGACAATGCCTTCGCCGTGCAACATGGGGATCATGGAGACGCGGATGTCGATCTCGCGGCGAGCGACCCGCAGCTTGATCCGCCCGTCTTGAGGCACCCGTTTTTCCGCAATGTTCATCCGTGCCATGATCTTCAGACGACTGATGATCGCCGCCTGAAAGCGGTTGATCTGAGGGGGTGCCGGCTGGGTCTGGAGCACGCCGTCGACCCGGTAACGGATTTTCATCCCGTCCTCCTGGGCCTCCAAGTGAATATCACTGGCCCGTGATTCCACCGCCTCCCAGAGGATCTCGTTGACCAGCCGCACCACCGAGGCCTCCTGGGCCATCTCGGCGCCCTCGCCCCGGTCCCAGTCGACTTCCTCCAGGATCTCGATCTTGCCGTTCTGCTCCTCGCGGTTGGCCACCAAGTCGTCGATCGTCTCCGCGCCGACACCCAGGTGGTTCTTGATCAGTCGAGCCAGTTCGTCCGGCAAGACCACCACCGGCAAGACACTCTGGCGAACCGCGGCACTGACCGCGTCCAAAGCCGCCAAATCAAACGGATTACTGGTCGCCACCACCAAGCAGCGGCCACGCAGCCCCAACGGAAAGATCCCGTGCCGGTGGACCAGTCGCAACGGGAACCCCTGCAGAGCCGCTAGATCGACCTCGATGCTGGTCAAATCCACATAATCCATCCCCAAGGCCTTGCCGACCGCCCGCTGCAACTCCTCCACCGAGGCGTATTCCAGCTCCAGCGATACGGCATCCAGGGTATCGCCCGATTCGTGGGCGCGCCGCACCATCTCCAATTGGCGCGGATTCAGAGCAGTCCCTCGTAGTGACTTTTGTGCAACGATCATAGCGTGTGCAACTCGAAAAAAAGGCAGGCTTCGGGAGGCAGGCCCATCGATCCGCCAACAGGCGGCCAACAGGTGTCGGGAACTCCGTCTCCCCGTTTTCTAGCAGTATGTTCTCCAGCCCAGGTTCGTCTTGCCGTGAGCCGAGAGACACTTGGTAGGTGGGTCAAAAGGTTGGTGGGTTCGCACTTTTAATGTAAAGTACAGATCGGGCGTGTCAAGCCCCCGACGGCTATAAGATTCATTCTACGGAATCGACAATCTACGTCAAGCTCGACTTCTGCGAACTCTTCGTCACGGTTTCGCAGAAAAACCGCCCCTCCAGAAAACCAGAAACACTCTGAAAAACTGTTTCGTCTCCCTGAATGAGCTAATTGCATTTCCTTAAAAAAAAGGTAAGTCGGTCCTTGGTGCCGCCATAGAGTGCCCTGACGTCCCTCTGTCGGGCCTCTGGTGAATCGATCTTCCGTGCTGCCATGCGGCATCAACCGACCGCTCGACCATCTGTCCACTCGGTTTGGCTGTTTCACGGGACCGACGACGAACCGTGATTCTCGAAGCGGTTTAACGCGGACCGCGTGAACCACCCGCGCGACGACCTACTGCCCCACCACCTGAAAGACGAATGTGGAACAAAAAGGGCCAGTTCTTGCCGGTGACCAACAGCCGATTCGTAGCCGCATCCCAGGCGATGCCGTTCAACACCGCCTCGCGGTCGTCTCGGTGAGGCCAGAGCGTGCGGAGATCGATCCAGCCGGTCACTTCGCCCGTCCGCGGACAGATCCGGGCCAAGTAGTCACGATAGAAGATGTTGGCGAAAATCTCCCCCTGAATGTACTGCAGCTCGTTCAACCGATCCACCCGCCGACCCTGACTATGCACCAGCAACCGTCGCACTACGCGAAAGGTCTCCGGATGACGGAACTGCAGCGTGGCCGAACCGTCGCTCATGATCAAATGCGTCCCGTCGTGGGTCAGGCCCCAACCCTCGCCCCGATAGCGGAAGCGTCGCAATTCTTCGAACGTGTCGCGATCGTAGACGATCGCAATGCCCTCGCGCCACGTCAATTGGTAAATCCGACCATCCCAAATGGTGATCCCCTCGCCGAATAAATTCCGCTCCAACTGGTGGGATTGGACCACCCGTCCTGTTTCCAACTCGACGCGTCGCAACGAGGATTCCCCATACTTCCCCGTGCTCTCGTAAAGGTGGCCGTCTTCGAAAACCAAGCCCTGAGTAAAAGCCTCGGGATCGTGCGGATAGGTATCCACGATC
>PXCI01000183.1 GCA_003566675.1 Clostridia bacterium | reverse complement strand
GGCTCAACGTCGCCCCCGACTTCCCCGACAAGGAATACGGTGTCGACATCGTGAATCTCGGCTGGCGTCCCGGCGGCGCAGCCGCCGTTACCCGGTCGGCGGTCCGTGATGTCTATGATACGTACGCGGGCGTCGATCACGCGGGACAGTCCCTTGACGGCATGCCGCTGGCAATGGAGGTTCAGCGACTGCACCCCGATTTCGTGGACTTTGGCGTGGTCTACGAGAGTGGTAGCCCTGGCGGAGCGGACTGGTTGCAGTATGTCAGTGAGCCGACGGGATTGCCAATGGGCATCGGAATCATCGCCATGTCCATTCCCGGCGCGAAGGCCTATCACGATGCCGGACAGTACAAGGCCATGATCCCCGGTTCCACCGGGTGTGCGGAATACGAACTCCTGCTGGGTGCTCCTGGAGCGGCCCTGGCTGCACAGGACGTCCTATCGATGAGCATGCTTTACGTGACGTTGCTGATTATTCTGGGCAACATCGGGTGGTTTGCCACCCGCGAGTCCTGAAAACCTGACCGGTATACATGAGGGCAATGATGCTCTCTTTCAATGAACTGTCTTTCTGGGTTACACATGAGGAGGTGAATGTGAGTGCTGATCACCAACGATCCGATGATATGGGTAGGAGCACTGGCTACCCTGGCAGTTTTCAGCTTTCTCTACCAGGATAATCCAGCGTGGAAGGTCACCGAACATGCCTACGTGGGGCTAACGGCAGCCTATACCATCGGGCAGCAGTTTCACAACTTCATCAAGCCGACGGTGATGGATCGAATCATCGGCGATGGCTACTGGAGCTACGTCATTCCGGCACTAATCGGCCTGGCCATCTACACGCGGTATTCTGCGTCTTTGAACTGGGTATCTCGGTATCCCCTGTCGCTGTGGGTCGGGTACGGTGCCGGCATGGTATTGGCCTATAGGCCGGCAGTATTGTTCGGTCAGATCACGGGTACGTTCCGGGTCTTTGACGGTGCCGACAATATCCTCTTCTGGATCTGCTGCGTGACCACACTGATGTATTTCTTCTTCACCATAAGTCGGGAGAATCCGGTGGTCAACTACGGCGCGTCGATCGGAAGATGGGCGATCATGGTTGCCCTGGGCACGGCCTTTGGCAACACCGCGATCTACCGATTCAACCTGCTGCTGCAGCGCATCAACTACCTGTTCTTTGAGTGGCTGCAAATTGGGTTGTGATGGCGGTGGACAGATGTGTGTCCATCCCAGGGTTGTTCGGCCGGTTTTGAACGCTCAACAAGTAGGGTAGTGATTGACCGGAAAGCCCACTCGGCCGAGTGGGCTTTCCGGTGACCATGAAGGATATACCTCGTAGACTCATGCTTGATAGTCACGAACTACCGTTATTGCGGTAGCTCGAGGATTAGGGAGGGGAAGTTTTGGGTGCCACGGACGATTTGAGGGTGATTCTGGCAACAGATGTTGGGTCCACCACGACGAAGGCCATTCTGATTGAGAAACAGGGAGACGAGTACCGGTTGGTGACTCGCGGCGAGGTGCAGACCACCGTAGAGAAACCCTGGGAAGATGTGATGGTGGGGGTGCGTCGGTCCATCCGGTTGGTAGAGGAGATGGTGGACCGCCGCTTTTTGGAGGACGGGGAGATCATCCGACCTTCAAGAAATGGTGAAGGGGTGGACTACTACGTTTCCACCAGCAGTGCCGGCGGGGGACTGCAGATGATGGTCGCAGGTCTGGTCAGTTCGATCAGCGCCAGCTCTGCCCATCGAGCGGCACTGGGTGCAGGCTCCGTTGTTCTGGACGTCATCGCCGTTGATGATGGACGTTCCACTTCCGAGCATATCACGCGAATCAGGACATTGAGACCGGATATCATCCTCCTGTCCGGCGGCGTTGATGGAGGATCGGTCTCGTATCTCGCCGCACTGGCCGAGACCATTTTGCAGGCTAACCCGCAACCGCGTTTTGGAGCCAACTACCGGTTGCCCGTTGTTTATGCCGGGAACAAGGATGCCCAGGACATGGTCTACGGGATCATGCAGGACAAATTGGACGTGCATATCGTGCCCAACCTGCGGCCCCGTCACGATGTTGAGAACCTTGGGCCGGCCAGGGAGCAGATTCACGATCTCTTCATGAACCACGTCATGGCGCAGGCCCCGGGCTACATGAATCTCATGGAGTGGGTAGACACGACGATCATGCCCACCCCTGGCGCAGTGGGCAGCCTCATCCACACCATGGCAGAGAACTACGGCATAAACATCATCGGTGTCGACATTGGGGGAGCGACGACCGATATCTTCTCAGATTTCGATGGGACCTTCACGCGGACCGTCAGCGCCAACCTCGGCATGAGCTACAGTATCACCAATGTCTACGAGGAAAGCGGTTTCGACAATGTAAGTCGTTGGTGTCCCTTCGCCGTCGTAGAAGAGAGCCTCTGCGACTGGATCAGCAATAAGATGGTTCGTCCCACCACCATACCCCAGACCATGGACCAGTTGATCCTGGAACAGGCCCTCGGACGCGAGGCCCTCCGTCGATCCTTCGAGCATCACAGGAGCCTGGCTTTGAAGGTCGAGGAGGAGCAGGTTGCCAGCTGGAGCGGTCGAACCGACATGTTTAAGTCCAGGGGCAAGGAGATCATTGACATGGCACGTCTGGACATGGTCGTGGGCAGCGGTGGCGTGCTATCCCACGCCCCACGGCGCGAGCAGGCTGCCATGATGTTGATTGATTCCTTTGAACCCGAGGGCATAACCCAGCTGGCTGTGGACAGCATTTTCATGATGCCGCACCTGGGCGTGCTGGCCTCGACCCATCCGGAGATCGCGGCAGAGGTCTTTGACAAGGACTGCCTGCTGCGCCTGGGCACGGTCATTGCGCCGTTGGGGACCGGGCGGCGTGGACGAAAATGCGTCGATGTGAGTATTGAACTGCCATCGGGGG
>PXCI01000184.1 GCA_003566675.1 Clostridia bacterium | reverse complement strand
CGAGCAGATCCAGTTACTGAAGGGATGCGAGATGGGGAGGAGGCTGATGGGCGGGGCCATGCCCGAGACGATCGAGGAGTTCAGGGAGCAGGTTCCTCTGACGACCTACTCGGATTACCTGCCCGAACTAGCGGACAAGAGGGAAGATGTACTGCCGGCGAAACCTGCTCTGTGGGTCCACACGGTTGGCAGAATCGGAGAGTATACGTTCAAGTGGGTGCCGCTCCCCGAGAGGTTTCTGCGTGAGTTCGAGCGCGTGGCGGGAGGCATCGGCCTTCTTGCCTCGTGTAACCAGAAGGGAGACTATCTGGTCAAGGAGCATCTGAAGACACTGGCCACCATGGCATCGCATGACTACGGATCCGGCATAGTGGGGTATCTGATGCAGCAGTCACTGGGCTTCGATCTGATGCCTCCGAATGCAGAGGACGTGACCTTTCAAGATAAGATGAAGGCAGGCTTCGATGAGGCTCTGTCCAGGGGGCTCGATGCTCTAGGCGGTCTGCCCTCCATTCTGGTCTATGCCGGGGAGACGCTCAAGCAGTGCGGACCGGGTGTAGATGCCCGCTTCCTGCTGGCTCACCCCGGAGCACTGGCCCGCCTCACGAAGGGATGGATCAAGAGCAGACTGGCGGGTCGCCCCATGTTACCCCGGGACTTGTGGTCGGTTAAGGTTATTGTTGGGGGAGGCGCCGACAGCTCAATCTTCGCGGACAGGGTGGAGGAACTCTGGGGAAGACGCCCTCTGGAGATCTACGGTGCCACCGAGGGCGGCATTTACGCTACGCAGACCTGGGATCATGCAGGCATGACCTTCATCCCCAATCTCAACTTCTTCGAGTTTATCCCCGAAAGGGAATACTTCAAGTGGCAACTGAACAGCGAATATCAGCCCAAGACCATTCTGATGGATGAGGTCGAGGAGGGCAAGAACTATGAGATAGTGCTTACCAGCTTTCACGGAGGTATCTTCTCCCGGTACAGGATCGGCGATATCGTGAAGATAACCTCGATGCGCAACGAAAGCCTGGGCATAGACACTCCACAGATGGTGTTCCAGGGCCGCGCCGACGACTTCGTTGATGTCACAAGTCTTGGCCGGCTGACAGAGAGGATGATCGAGCGGGCTGTTCAAAGCACCACCATCCCCCACGTCGACTGGGTTGCACGCAAGGAGATCATCGATAACCAGTCGGTGCTGCATCTCTATATGGAACTGAGAGACGGTTACATTGCCAGCGAGGAGAGCCTGGCCGCCGAGGTACATGAGCAGTTCAGGACGCTGGACAAGAGACATCGGTGCAATCTCTACAACCTCATTGGAGATATGCAGACGGTGCTCGGCTTGAGACCTGTGCAGGTTAGCTTGCTGCCGCAGGGAGCCTTTGCCAGCTATGCTGCTCATCGCCGGGCCAGCGGCAACGGGATGAATGGTAAACATCAATCACACATCAACCCCTCTGACGAGGTGATTTCCCTGTTGAGAGCCCCGAAGGTTGTTGTCGAGGCGGTGTCGATTGCTGAAGAGGAGCGTGCGGTTGCCAGATGACACCATAGTGGTTGAGGCCTGAGAGGGCTTTCCTGTAAAGAAGGGGGCGAGGCTTCAACCTCGCCCCCTTCTTGTTATGGGTCAGTCCCGGTGTACATGTTGCCTTCTAAATCGACCATAGATGCCGACCACAGCCTTGTGGCGGATCGAGCATGGCGCCCGGCCAGTACTTTAGGGGGATTGCGAATGTCCTTCTTGACAGGTTGAATATATTCGAATATAAATGTAGATAGTAGCCAGGCGATATCATGATAGATGCTGTGGATCCGGACGTTCTCATTCCTCTTATCGCTGTCGTTGTCTACGTTCCATTGTTCGTCATCCTGCTGACCAACAGACCGTGGGACCGCAGGCAGAAGCTTTTCTTTGCATTCTTGATCACAGCAGCCGTATGGAGCCTCACCACATTTCTCAGCAGAAGTGGCTTGTTGATACAGGACAGAGTGCTGGAGGCTAAGATCATCTTCGGGCTGTTTGTGCTGATGCTTGTTCAGTTCCATTACTTCATATCATCGTTCCACCGATCGGAGGGTGTTCGACTTCCTCTGGCATACCTCTTTGTCTTGGCCAGCATCATTCTGACTTCGGTAGGACTTATCCCCAAGGGCACCGAGCCACTGGACTACGGCCCCTGGGTCATCGCGATAGCGGTGGCGTTTCTCCTCACCGTTGGTGTCACGGATATACGGGCACTGCTTCGAAGACGCGAGGTGTCATCAGAGCCGTCTGAACGCAATCAGATTGTGTATTTGCTGGGTGCTATTGTCGCCCTCGCGGTCTTCCTCGTGATCAACATTCTTCCGGGTGCCGCAGAGTATCCGGTGTCCCATGCGGGCAACCTGGTCGTTGCCGGCACCCTGACCTACGCTGTCGTAGCCCACCGGCTGCTGGATGTCAGGGTTGTCTTCCGCAGGGCACTGATAAACCTACTCCTTTACGGGACCGGCATCGGTCTCGTCCTGCTGGTCTTCTGGCTCGTCAACACGAGGCAAGCTATCGAGGATCCGGTCCGTTCTCTGCTGTTAGCTCTGACACTGGGGATTCCGATGGTACTGCTTTTCGTGAATAAGGTCGGTGCACCGTGGCGCACGAGGATGGAGCGGGCATTCATAGGAGAGAGGTACGCCCACCGGCGCCAGTTGTCGCAGTTCGTTGCCACAATACACAACGTTCAGGATATGGAGCAGTTCGGCAAGGAGTTCGTCGGGCTCCTATCGGAATCGATCGACTGCCGCAGGTCATGTGTACTCCTGCCGCGTGGTGATGATGGATTCTTTATTGCGCGCTTCGCCTATCCCCCTTCAGAGGATAACCCCATGATTGGACTGCAGTTGCTCCCGGACAGCCCGATACTAAAGTGGCTGCGGAAGGACAAGACCATACTGCCGGAAAGAAACCTCTCCAT
>PXCI01000225.1 GCA_003566675.1 Clostridia bacterium | reverse complement strand
TCGAAGCTGCTGCCGCTGTGATCCAAGAGGGGATCAGCGTCTATCCGGAGGTCATGATTCCCCTGATCAGTGATGTGACCGAGGTTGACGAGATTGCCCCTCTCATTCGGGCCGCTGCGTCTGCGGTCGAAGAAGAGGCAGGTGTCCAACTGGCCTACACAGTGGGTACGATGATCGAGGTTCCCCGGGCTTGCCTGGTGGCAGATGAGGTGGCGGGTTCGGCCGAGTTCTTCTCCTTTGGTACTAACGACCTGACCCAGACTGTGTTCGGATTCAGTCGTGATGATGCCGAGGCCAAGTTCATCCACCTGTATCTGAGCAAGGAATTGCTCGATGAAAACCCCTTTGCCGTTCTGGATCAGAAAGGGGTGGGAAAGCTGATGGAGATGGCCCTGGAGCTGGGTCGTCAGACCCGCCCCGATCTCAAGGTGGGCATCTGCGGAGAGCACGGGGGGGAGCCCAAGTCTATAGCCTTCTGTGACCAGATCGGCCTGGATTATGTGAGCTGCTCGCCATACCGGGTACCTGTTGCGCGATTGGCTGCGGCCCAGGCTGCTCTTGTTCGATTGGGGTGAGATTCGTCTCGATTTGCGGCAGGATTTGAGCCTTACTTGGAGAACAGTATATTGAATCAGGTCGTGTGATCTGATCATTTTCTGGGGCGAGGGCGCGCCCCAGAATTTGTTTGGCTCATCTGTCCAAATGGAGAGGTGTCTGATGCAATGGATGACGGGTTTGCGGAGAGGGTCCGTGCGGAGGCGGACATCGTGGAGATCATCTCCGGTTATGTGACCCTGAAACAACAGGGTCGTAACCTCACTGGGCTATGCCCTTTTCACGAGGAGCGCACCCCATCGTTTTCTGTCTCGCCGGAACGACAGCTCTATTACTGCTTCGGCTGTCAGCAGGGCGGCGACGTGTTCAACTTCGTGATGCAAACCGAGGGGCTGACCTTCCCGGAGGCGTTGCGATTCCTGGCTGAGCGGGTCGGGCTCGAAATGCCCGAGCGAATCCAGGCGAATCAATCTTCAAAGGGTCAGCGGGTGAAGGAGTACCTATATCGACTGGGTGAACTGGCGGCCAAATTCTACGGCAACGAGCTGAAGAACTCCCGGGGTGCCCCGGCGAGACAATACTTGAAGCAGCGAGGGATTCCCGAGGCCATACAGAAAGAGTATCGCCTGGGGTATGCTCCGGATTCCTGGAATGCCATGTGTCGGATGTTGGAGTCTCGCGGAGTCAAGATGAAGGCCGCTGAATTGATGGGCCTTGTGAAAAAGCACGAGGAACGAGGCAACTACTACGACGCATTTCGCAACCGGCTGATGTTCACGATCACGGACTTTCAGGGTCGGGTTGTGGGTTTTGCGGGTAGAGTTCTTGACGATGGGCAGCCGAAGTATATCAATTCGCCCGAGAATCCGATATTCAGTAAAGGGACGATCTGGTACGGACTTGACAGGGCCAGGGATCAGATCCGGCGCAGGAACCGAGTGATTCTTGTCGAAGGATACATGGACGTACTTGCCTGTGTTATTCACGATTGGCAGGAGACGGTGGCCTCTATGGGGACCTCTGTCAGCTCCAATCAGGTGGCGCTTCTGGGTCGATACACAGGGAACGCTTTTGTGGCATATGATGCGGACAGTGCTGGAACGGAAGCGGTGCTTCGCAGTATGAATAGTTTCACCGGGACCGGTGTGGACCTGCGCGTAGTTTCGCTTCCCCGGGACATGGATCCGGATGATGTCCTGAACTCCGAGGGGGGAGAGGAACTTTTCAGTAAGTGTGTTGAAGAGGCTGTGACCTTCTTCAACTTTTGCTGGAACAGGGCATGTGACCGGCACGATGTCACAAAGGCAGAGGGCAAGGCCCGGGCGCTTCGTGATGTGGCACCCATCATCAACGCTGAAGAGGATTCGGTGGTGCGGGCTGACCGGATCCGGGACATTGCCGACTCACTGAACGTGCCGCAGGAGGCGATTAAAGATCAGCTCCGGCGATTACAAAACATGGAAAGCAAGCATAAAGACGGTACAGATAGACATAATACTAAGGAAAATTACGGAACGAGGCGCCCGCAGCAGAAATCTGCAGCCTGGCGTGCAGAACGACAGGTTCTTCAGTTGATGCTTCTGAGGACGGAGTGTTTGCACAAAGGTTGTGAAATGCTGAGTGAGGATGACTTCGAGGATGAACTGCACCGGCGAATCGCCCGGGTCATCCTGGAAGGCGACCCCGCGAGGGGGGATGTTAATAGGCGGGTGCTCTCCTGTTGTGAGGATGAGGAGCAGCGTCGATTGGCAGCGCAATTCATGATGGAGGATCTTCCGCCGGGAAGTCCCGAGAAGGTGTTTGATGATTGTATCTCGGTTCTGTCGCGGCGAGGACAACAGAGACGGGTTGGAGAGCTGATGGCAATCATCAGTGGCAAAGAACGCAGGGGTGAGCAGGTTCCATCGCGAATCTTGAAGGAACAGATGCAGCTTCTGCTTGAACTGAAATCACGCAAGGTTTGACGTGTAATTGTGCCGGGAGTGATGGCCTTGAGTCTTGCGGAAACCAGACAAAACATGCATAGGAGCGGAGAAGACTTGAATAGCGAACGAGTAGAGCAAAAGAACGTGGAACAGGAACACCTCGATCATCCTGAGGTGCGGCTGCTTCTGGAAGAAGGCAAGGAGAAGGGGATCCTAGCCTATCAGGATATCATGGATGCCCTTGGAGAGATTGAACTCGGTGTCGGTGATATTGAGGTTATTTACAATCGGCTGAAAGAGGAAGGTGTGCAGATTGAGGGCGATCCCGAGAAGGAGGACGCTTCGGAGGCCGACGAAGCCACGGAGATTGATCTGCCCGAGGGGATTTCCCTTGATGACCCGGTTCGGATGTATCTCAAGGAGATTGGCCGGGTTGATCTTCTCAAGGCGGAACAGGAGATTGACCTTGCCAAGAGAATCGAGGCTGGTGAAGAGAGCGCCAAGCGGGAGCTGGTCGAAGCCAACCTGCGCCTTGTCGTGAGCATAGCCAAACGTTATGTGGGCAGGGGAATGCTCTTTCTGGATCTGATTCAGGAGGGCAACCTGGGCTTGATGAAGGCGGTGGAGAAATTTGACTACCGCAAGGGCTATAAGTTCAGCACGTATGCCACGTGGTGGATTCGACAGGCGATAACCAGGGCCATAGCGGATCAGGCGCGAACCATCAGGATTCCAGTTCACATGGTGGAGACAATAAACAAACTGATCCGTATTTCCAGGCAGCTCTTGCAGGAACTGGGCCGGGAACCCACGGCAGAAGAGATCGCAGATGAGATGGACATGGATGCTGACCGCGTACGGGAGATTATGAAGATCTCCCAGGAGCCCGTGTCTCTGGAGACGCCAATCGGCGAGGAAGAGGACAGCCACCTGGGTGATTTCATTCCCGATGAGGAGGCGCGCGAGCCATCGGATGCAGCTTCCTTTGCGCTGTTGAAGGGTCAACTGGAGAATGTTCTTCACACCCTGACTCCCAGGGAGGAGAAGGTGCTGCGTCTTCGTTTTGGACTGGATGATGGACGAGCCCGGACGCTGGAAGAGGTTGGCCAGGTGTTTGGCGTCACGAGGGAGCGGATTCGCCAGATTGAGGCGAAGGCCCTGCGGAAGTTGCGTCACCCAAAACGCAGTGCCTCCCTGAAGGATTATGTGGAATAGCCCGGCTGTGGAAGCGGGCTTGACGCATTGCAACACGTGAATTATAATGGGGCATGCTTGATTATGAGCGAGGTGCGCTCCACGGTAGCTCAATGGCAGAGCGTCCGGCTGTTAACCGGAGGGTTGCAGGTTCGAGTCCTGCCCGTGGAGCCAAATTCATTCCTCGCGGGATACATGGGCCCATAGCTCAGTCGGTCAGAGCAGGGGTCTCATAAACCCAAGGTCGTTGGTTCGAGTCCAACTGGGCCCACACCCCAGACCATCTGTCCAAAGCGTGGCCCCATAGTCAAGTGGTTAAGACACCGGCCTTTCAAGCCGGAGACCCGGGTTCAATCCCCGGTGGGGTCACATCCTTTTTTTCTATCCGGATATTATCGTCCGTAGCCCCAGACAAGCATGGTCGCTCACACTGCCAACCGTGAACGCAAAGGTCGTTCCGTCCCTGTCGCTCGATTCCAGGCAGAGGGTGCCTCCGAGCGAAGACTGTATGATCTGCCGGGCCAGGAAAAGACCGAGACCCGTGCCGTCAGGCTTGGTCGTAAATCCAGGGGTGTATAGGTCTTCTGCGACATTTTCTGGGATTCCGGACCCATGATCTCTCACCGTGATGTGCAGCGTAGTGTTCCGATGGCAGGTCACGTATATTTCTCCCCCGTGGTGTGATGCATCGACCGCATTGTCCACCAGGCAGAATAGGGCTCGCTTCAGGAACCGCCCCCGGGTCGCGTCGATCTGCAGATCTCTGTTCGGTTGGGATATGTGTATCTCGAGTTTCTTCTGCTCAACGATGGGCCGCACAAGATCAACCACATGCTCCATGATTTCAGCCATGGCCATCTGTTCTTTCTTTCCTCGGAGTTCTGACTGGGGTTCTAACAGGATCTGGCGAAAGGTGTCCGCCAGCGCATCAACTGATTCGATGATTGCCTCGAAATACGGATCGAGATCGTCACCCTCCTGGTCACGCATCTGGGCGAGTTGTGCATAAACGCGAATGGTGGCGATCCGATTGTAAGCTTCGTGCAGGCTGGCCACGGCCAGTTCCAGCATGGTGGCCATATTTGTCAACTCGTTGTTTTCGAGTGTGGGATGCACTTGACCTCACGTCCTGCCCCGGATGAGATTGATTTGCACTTTTGCTTCAGCCTATCAGCTCCAGAGTCTTTTTGGTGGACTACTATCGGGCATCGTTGCAGGCGACGCATCGATCATAGGCATTAACCCGTCTGCATCTTTGTGTCATGGCTCTGGTCGGAGATCTTCTCACGTACGATTGCTCGGTAGCAATATCTCCGGTCACTAGCAATTCAAGGACCCAGGAGATTCGCCTTCTTCGACATTTGCTGCTGGTTTTTCCCGCCCCATTGCATGTGGTTCTTCTTGCCTCGCGACCAGCACGACATTTTATGCTGTGCACTGTATAACATTTCAAGTAGATGTATCCAATCCCTTCATGAATTCGACGCTATTTGGGCACAAACTGCCTATACCGGTGAACGCAGACGGTGCCTGCTTGCCGGATGCCTCCTCGCAACCGCACACAAATGTAGCTCTTGCATGTTGACTCTCGCGGCGAGGTCAAGGTTGTTCTTGCCAACGGCCACCTGGCTAATCAGATGTGTGCCCGTGGGTTGCAGGGTAGGTGGAAAGAGGATGGGGTTGGCGTCCGGAGAGAAAGACCTCCAGCATCCCGAATATGCCTCCCGAGGCAGCGAGACAAGAGGGATGCTGGAGGGGCAAGATTAGTACGTTGGGATCGGCAGTGGATCAATCATCTGGGGGTGGTCCTTCCGAACCATCTCCGAGTGGTTGGAGATCTGGCCCGGGTTCCGACCGCCTGGCATGGCTCACGTCTTCTGTGTCATCGAGCGGGGTCTCCGATTCAGCTGCCAGCGCAATACCGCAGAACGACGGCACTGCAACAATGGATACCGCCAGCAGAAGGGCTACTGCAGAAAGGATCATATTTTTCCTAAGAGTCATCGGACTCACCTCCTCCCTACAGGAGGAATAGGCCTGGAAGCCTCCTTTCTAATGTATCGAGCTCGTTGACAATATTCGTTAGCGAGTGTTTTGCTTCGATCCGGTACCTTAGCCTCTCAAAGGCGATTCCCCAGCGGCTTTCGTCAGTCAGTTCCAGGTGCTCTGCCTCTTCCAGGCAGCCTAACCCCTCATTTTCGTTTTCGTTCAGATGGAGCAATAGCTTTGATTTAATCACGAGGGTCTGTGCGATGGACTCGGGATTTGGAGCATGGGGGCATGATTCTTGAATATCCTCGGCCAGATTGACCCAGTTTGCGGCTTCTTCATAGTCCGCAAGCTCCAGGTAGCACTGGGCAATTCCGTTAATGACGGCCCGTCCCTGCCAGCCTCCTTGCTTCTGATAGAGCTCCCAGGCCTCTTTCAGGACAGCCAGTGCTCTTTGAGGTTTGCCCATGATGCGATGGATCAAGCCCAGGTTAGCCAGGCATGCTCTTCTGTTGGATGGATCTATCTCCTTTCGGCTCAAGATCTCCTGAAACATCTTTTTCGCTTCTCCTATCTCGCCCAAACCCAGGAAGCTCAAGCCCGCATTCAGCAAGATACTCTCGTTGGGTTCCTCCAATATACCCAGCTCAGCCCATCGAAGCCGGGTCATCTGGAAGAGAGCTTTGGTCACAGCGTATTCTTTCAGCCTGACCAGAACATGCAGAAGTGCCTGAACGATCTTCTCATGCAGTTCGATGACCAGCTGTGAGCTGACCGTCGATTCCCTGGGGTTCAAGCTTAGAGTATGGCTGAGTGCCAGGAGCAGCGGTTGTTTTGCTTTCAGGTACCCTTCCACGTAAATGGCGTTGTTGCCGACCACAAAATGCGCTCGTGCCAGGTGATATTGGTTCGACGGTCGCCGGCTGCATAATTCCAGGTACTCTCGATAAATACTGAGAGCTGCCTCGTGCTCTCCCTGGTGTCTATGCCAATATCCCAAGGCATCCTTGTAGTCTCTTCTGAACTTGTACCAGGTTTCCGGATCGGCTATGCCTTGCTGGATGATTTGCTTTGAGGCGTCGAGGGCGCTCTCAGCTTCCTTGCAGTACCCTCTCTTGGTGAGTTCCTTGGAAAACTGGAGACAGCCTGCTATATGGATCGCTGATCCAAGATACTCATCAAAGAACTCGATCAGTGCAACGTCCAACCGATCTGACAGTTTGGCCAGCACATGGGGGCTGGGAAGACGCCGACCACTCTCGATATGGCTCAGATGCGAGCGGCTGCAAATTCCAGCACTCAGCTTCGCCTGTGACAGGCCTCTTTCTGTACGAAACTGCCGAATCAAATCGGAAATCGTGGACATGAGGTTCCCTCTCTGTCTATCTTCATAGTGAGCATGAAGGGGTTAATCGTCATCAGGCAGCGCATAGGTGACGGTTTTACAAGCTCTTCGCTGTAGAATACCCGTAGTCCTGCATGGTGGTAGACTGTATTGCCTCGGAATCAGGCGGTGCTGGAGGGCAGAATCTCCGTGAGTTCGAAGGAGCCCCTTCGCGTGCGACCGATACCGGCGGCAAAACCTGGAGATTCGGAGGATTCAGTGATCACCGGAGAAGCTCGGCATCGGTGCGATGCTCCTGCTTACTTCAACTCCAACTCTCAACGCACTCCAAGAGTTTCGTCCTTGTCTCTTGTCTCGAGTTCGTGGCTCAGTTCCGCGGGCATCTGTGAGCTTTGTCGTACCACCGTGATGACTGAAAGGGGGCCACCGGGATGATAAGTGACCCCAGCGATCTAGGTCGCTTCTTCCGGCACCTGGTCAAGAGCGGCCTGGAGCCTGCGCACGGACCGCTGTTGACCGACGAGGCGAACCAGGGTGAACAGGCTCGGTCCCACGGTCGCGCCCGACAAAGCGACCCGAATGGCGTGGATCAGGGGTGCAGCTTTCAGGTCGAACTGGCTCGCGGAGGATCGGACAATGTCCTCGATCTCGCTTTCGTTCCAGTCCTGCACTTCTGCCAGCGCCTCTTGGGCGGTGCAGATGGCATTTCTGACATCTGGCGAACTCAGATAGGAGTACAGCTCTTCCTTGATCGTGACGTCTTCGGTAAAGAAGTGGGCTCCAAATTCGAGGATCTGGTCACCGTACTTGAAGCGAGATCCAAGAGCCTCCATGATCTGGCCCATGTAGTCCCGGGTATCGTCGCTGATGGGATCCTCCAGGATTCCCGCTCGGCACAGCGCCTCCAATGCAAGCTGCGCCTGATCCTCTATAGGCAACTGCTCCATATGTAGGGAGTTTAGGTGTATAAGTCTCTGCCGGTCGAACTGGCTTGCGCTCTTCCTGACACGGCTGAGGCTGAACTGGGATATGAGCTCTTCGGGTGTAAAGAATTCCCGTTCTCCCTCGGCCGACCAGCCGAGAAGGGCGAGGTAGTTCACCAGAGCCTCGGGCAAAAATCCCTCATCGCGATAGTCGGTGAGGGACACTGCCCCGTGACGCTTGCTCAGGCGATGCCCGTCCGAGGCAAGAATCTGGGGAAGGTGAGCGAATTCTGGTGGACTGTATCCGAGGGCTTCATACAGCATCAGCTGCCTGGGAGTGTTTGAAAGATGATCATCACCACGCATGATGTGGGTGATCTGCATGGCGTGATCGTCGACTACATTGGCGAAGTTGTAGGTGGGCGTAGTGTCGGATTTGATCAATACAAAATCGCCGAACTGTTCGTTGTCGATGTCCAGTGCACCCTGGACGATGTCCTCGAAGGATGTCGTGCCACCGGGGTTTAGAAAACGGACAGCGATGCCTGTCTTCATGCTATCACCTTGCTTGCCCTGCCGGTCCCTGCATGGGCATGGGGTGTCGGCCTCTCTTTTTTGCAGTTCGCAATCGCACGGATAGGCGAGACCGGCTTCGATGAGTCTTTTCACATCACGGCGGTATATCTCACTTCGCTCACTTTGGAAATAGGGACCGTAGTTACCACTTTTTCCCGGACCCTCATCCCAATCCATACCCAGCCAGTACAGTCCCTCTGTGATCAAATGTATGGCTTCCTCGACGTGGCGCTGCAGATCGGTGTCTTCAATCCGGAGAATAAATGCCCCATTTTTGCTGCGGGCAAATAGCCAGTTAAACAGGGCGGTTCGGACATTTCCCACATGCATGTAGCCGGTGGGGCTAGGTGCGAATCTTACTCTTACGGTCAATGTTTGCCGTCCCGGCACCTGGCATTTCTGGGGCCCATCTCCGGGACTTCTCACGCTCCCTCTGTAGATGGATTTGGCATATGATTTGCCAGCATTTTGATGGACCCAAAAAAAGAAAACTGATGGGTTGTATCCATCATATTGGAAGCCGGTAGTGTGGGCAAGGTTGGCCGAGTCGATCTGGAATCAATTTCCACCAGCAGAGATGGGTCTGGTGCTAATAATTCACCATCATAGCTCACCTCCTCACGGAGAGTCTAAGATTGCTCGCGATCAGAGAAAGGACGTGAATGGAGTGCAGAAGGGAGATGATGGTCTGAAAGGATTAAAAAAGAGAAATATCCTGGGAATAGTAATCATCATTGGCATCGTGTTGCTTTGCAGCAGTGCCGAGTACCAATCACTTGTTTCGTTGCCAGAACGGGTGCAGATTGTCTCCGGTCAGGATGTCAAGTCGATAATGGAGGCCCTTCCCTTTGGTGTGACGGTGCGGACACAAGAGCAAACAAATCTTCTGATCAACGGGGAATTCGTAAGTCCCCAGTGGCTGAAGATTTCGGATTCGCCCGTACAGGTGCAGGCTACCGAGCCTGGGATCGTACAGCTGGAATTCAGGTTGCTAGGATTCATACCCTTCAGGCGTCTGACCGTGGAGGCGGTTGATCCTGTGCAGATCATGCCAGCCGGTCATTCAATTGGGGTCGTTGTATCTTCTGACGGTATTATGGTGATTGATCATGTGCCAGTACAGGACACCGTTGGAAGCAGGTTCCCCGCCCGGGAGGCCGGGATCCGGATCGGAGACCTTATGTTGAGCATCAATGGCGACCGAATCGAATCGAAGGAACATCTGGCTGAGCTGGTGACGGCGGCGGGCGAAGCCGATGAGCCCCTGGTCGTGGTGATCCGGCGTGATGAGCGGGATTTCGAGGTCCCGGTGTTTCCGCAATATGATCGCCTGGAGAGGCAGTATCGCTTAGGGCTCCTGGTGCGAGACGGTGCGGCTGGCGTGGGGACTCTGACCGCATATGATCCGGAGAGCATGCGTTTTGTCGCCCTCGGTCACGAGATATCTGACGGACGGAGCCAGCAGCCCATTCCCATAAGGGAGGGCAACATTGTTCTGGCTGACGTGTCTGGAATATCTGGCGCTGAAAGGGGAGTTCCCGGTGAGAAGATCGGTGTATTTACCGACGATGAAGTGCTTGGAACCATCGATACCAACACCTCCCTGGGGCTGTTCGGTGACCTTCGAATTCTCCCGGAGCAAGAGATGTTTGATCGGTCGGTGAGAGTTGCCCTTCGCCATGAAGTTGAGCCGGGTCCGGCGGAGATACTGACGGTGGTTCGGGGTGGTGAGGTCCAGAGATTCGCAGTGGAGATCGAGAGAGTTCAAATGCAGAACCATCCCGACCAGAAGGGCATGATCCTCCGGATCACCGATCCGGAGCTCGTTCACATCACGGGCGGAATCGTGCAGGGCATGAGTGGCAGTCCGATTCTGCAGAACGGGCGGTTTGTCGGTGCGGTGACACACGTTTTTGTGAACGATCCGACACGTGGATATGGCGTGTATGCTGAGTGGCTGGCGCGTGAGCTCGGAGTGCTTGTTTCCCAGTCCCTTGAGAGCCCGGCAGCACCTTTGCGGGGGATCGCAGCCTTTGTCTCACGCTAGGGCGAGAGGAGTACGGTGGGAGAGCCTGAGTGTTCCTTCTGTCTTCACGGCGGAATGTGACGAATTTTGTTTGGAAGTTTTGGGCAGGAGAGGTCCGTCTGTGTGACGAATTGCAAAGGTAAGGGAGGAGAGAACGAACTGAGAGGAGGGCGAATATGCAAAGAGACCGGGAGAAAGAGTCGATTAACGTCCTAATTGCTGACGACAACAAGGAACTCTGTCAATTAGTTGGGCAATACATAGAGCAACAGGATGACCTCAACCTGGTTGGCACGGCTCACGATGGAAGAGCGCTCCTGAGGGAAATGGAAGACAGCCAGGCTGATGTATTATTGCTGGATATTGTGATGCCTCGGCTGGACGGAATTGGAGTCCTGGAACGTCTGCAGGGTCGCAATACGCCCAAGAGGCCGAGGATCCTGATCCTGACTGCCTTTGGGCAGGAGCAAATCACACGGAGGGCGTTTCAACTGGGTGCCGATTATTTCATTCTCAAACCCTTTGACCTCAATATCCTTGGCCGCAGGATTCGAGAAGTCATGCAGGAAAATAACGTTGATCTTCACGAGGTATTGGGGGCTGCGGACGATCACGAGAGCCAGGAGCCCGAAGCCAATGCCCTTGATCCCCTGCAGGAGATTACCACCATCATCCAGGCCGTGGGGGTGCCGGCGAACATAAAGGGATATCGTTATCTGCGACGGGCGATCGGTATGGTCGTTGAGGATGTGGAGATCATGGAGGCGGTTACCAAGGAGCTTTATCCCGCGGTGGCGAGGGAGTTCAACACGACGGCTACCCGTGTGGAGCGCGCAGTGCGTCATGCCATAGAGGTTGCATGGAACCGCGGCAACACCGAGGTGATGGCGCGGTATTTTGGCTACACCATTGACTCGAGTCGCGGAAAACCGACGAATTCGGAGTTCATCGCCCTGGTTGCCGACAAGGTACGGATGAAAATCCGTCGTCGTGCAACTGGGTAGGTTGCTGGACACATATCTACCCCAGCGCAGGGGAGACACTATGCTGGGGGTGTGAATGTGGACGGCAGGTTTTATCTGTTTTCATTGATTGCGATATTTCTGGCCTTGGCTCTGGGCATCGTGTTAGGCGTTCACCTGCCCGGATCCGAGGCTCTTCTCATTAGTGAGGAATTTTTTGTTTCACGAATTGAGCGCGACTTCGTCAGGCTGAATGATGAGATGGCCCGGCTCAGTGAGCTGATCCGCCTCATGGAGAAGGATCGCGGCCAACTGGAGGGATCCTTGGACCTTGTGATGGAGTTTGCTGTAGAGGGGCGACTCGAGGGAGTGACAGTCGGACTGATCCTGTCGCCTGAGATGGATGCAGAGACCGCAGACGACGTCACCGATAACTTGACTCGGCTTTTCGAAATAGCGGGGGCCCTGGTCGACCCTGTACCGTATGAAGCCTTCCTGGAGCATCGGCGGCCGCCGGATGTCTTTTCCGAGGGAAGAATTCATCTATTGGTATGTCTTGACCACGATCGTGGCCATCGATCTGTCCCGGAAGAGGGTGTGGTTGTTGGGGTCTGGGAGTCAGGGTCCTACATTCCCTCCACTCTAACTCAGGATCGCAACTTCGTCCGTGACGTGGGAACTCCGGTGGGGAATCTGTATCTCGTGTTGGCGGTCGCCGATCTTGCCCGGCAACGCGAAGTCCGGTAGGCGTCAGATGGAGGATTATGTCTGTCTATAACGAATAGGTTAGATGGGAAGCAAAAGCCAGAACGCAATAACTGAACAGACAGACCGAAAGATAGACGTAGGACCCGCACCATGGCGTCAATGAGTCGCAATGCGGGCCATTTTAATGCGGTCCGTTATGGGCCAGGGAAGGAGAGATAGTCTTGTCCATATTTGAGGAGATGGCCACATCAGGTCACGAACAGCTGGTGTTCGCCTGCGACAAAGAAAGCGGCCTCAGGAGCATCATCGCGATACATGATACGACCCTGGGATCCGCCCTTGGAGGCTGCCGCATGTGGAATTATCCGACCGAAACGGAGGCTCTTGAGGATGCCCTCAAACTATCTGCCGGTATGACCGCGAAATCTGCCGTAACCGGGTGCAACCACGGGGGAGGCAAGGCGGTCATCTGGGGAGATTCTGAGACGGATAAGTCGGAGAGCCTGCTACGGGCCTTCGGGCGCTTTGTCCAGAGCCTGAGGGGCCGTTTCGTGACCGGAACAGACCTGGGAACCACCTATGAGGACTTTCTGATCGCGTCTCAGGAGACCGAGTGGATGGTTGGGCTTCCCGAGTACGCAGGTGGAAGTGGTAATACCTCGGTCACCACAGCCTACGGGGTGTTTTGCGGTCTCAAGGCAGCTGCCGGGCACGTGTGGGGAACTGATGACCTGCGGCAGAAGAGGGTTGCTGTTCAGGGAATTGGTAAAGTGGGGGCTCTCCTGGTGCAACACCTCGTTGAGGCCGGTTGCGAGGTTGTCGTCTCTGATATCGATGAC
>PXCI01000210.1 GCA_003566675.1 Clostridia bacterium | reverse complement strand
GGATCAGGAGAATGGCGCCGGCCAGACCGCGGAGGGGTGGTCCACCGAGCAGCTGGTGGCCTACCTCCGGCAGGAGGCTGTCCAGTGTCCCCAGTGCGGGGCCGCGGACTTCACCGACGTGCGCCAGTTCAACCTGATGTTCAAGACCTTCCAGGGCGTCACCGAGGATTCCCTGCTGCTTTGCGGACAGGGTGTCGACTTCGATGTTTACCCGGTACGGGCGGGCGCGGGAGCCCTGTACCTGGGCAGTGATCCAGCCTTCTTTCATCTCCAGAGACAGCACCTGCCCCCTGCGGGCGTAGTTGCGGCCGCGGCCGATCCGGGGTCCCTTCAGTATGCTCTCCAGGTGCCCGATCCATCGCCGGGCCCACCAGCTGTCGGCAAAGGATCCCGAGCGGGACTGGGCCCGGATGCCGTCGGCGGAGCGGGGGCGGGATGGCTCATGCCAATATCCCCTCACGAGTCCATCACCTCTTCCTCTCGCAGTGCTAGCATCTCCCTCAGGTCTCGGGTGGACATCTCGGTCAGCCACTCCTCTCCCGTTCCGACCACACGGTCGGCCATTTCCATCTTCTGTTCAATGATCCCGTCAATTTTTTCCTCGAGGGTGCCTGCGGCGATGAATTTGTGGACGTAGACGTCACGGCTTTGGCCAATGCGGAACGCCCGGTCGGTAGCCTGGTTTTCCACGGCAGGGTTCCACCAGCGGTCGAAGTGAAAGACGTGGTTTGCCCGGGTGAGATTGAGGCCCGTCCCCCCCGCGCGGAGGGAGAGGATGAAGAAAGAGGGGCCCTCGTCCTCCTGGAACCGGTCCACCATTTCCTCGCGTTTGTGGGCCGGTACTCCGCCGTGCAGAAACAGGGCCTCGAGACCGAAGGTCTCCTGCAGGTGAGCCTGGAGCATTTTGCCCATTTGGGCGAACTGGGTGAAGATCAGTGACCGCTCCCCGGCTGCCAGGATCTCTTCAAGCATCTCGGTCAACCGGTTGAGCTTGCCCGAACGCCCAGGCAGAGTTGAGCCGTCCTTGAGCATCAGGGCCGGGTGATTACAGACTTGCTTGAGCTCCGTCAGGGTTGCCAGGATCAGGCCCCGGCGGTCGATACCCTCCGCTTCATCGAGGGCCCTCTCCGCCTTTCGGACAGCGGCAGCATACAGCGAGGCCTGTTCCCGGGTGAGGGAACAGTGAACCTTCATCTCCATCTTCTCGGGCAGGTCATCGATGATGGATCGGTCGGTCTTGAGCCTGCGCAGGATGAAGGGTGAGGTCAGCGACCGGAGCTGCTCTGCCTTCTTCTCGTCTCCCTCTTTCTGAATCGGCACGAAAAAGTCGCGCTTGAACCGAGCCTGGGTGCCCAGGAGTCCCGGGTTGAGAAACTCCATGATGGACCACAGTTCGCCCACGTGGTTTTCCATGGGGGTTCCGGTCAGCGCCAGTTTGACTCCGGCCTTTATCCTGCGGGCGGCCCGGGCCCGCTTGGTCTGGGGGTTCTTGATGTTCTGGGCCTCGTCCAGGACCATCGCATCCCAGGAGACCCGGGAGAAGAGGTTGGCGTCCCGGGCCAGCAGGCCGTAGCTGGTGAGGACGACAGCAGACGATTCCGCTTCTTCTCTGAGGGCGGCCGGTTTCTTGCTTCGTTCGGGGCCGTGGTGAAGCAGGACCGGAAGGTCGGGGGTGAACCGCGAGGCCTCTCGACGCCAGTTAGCCAGCAGCGAAGTGGGGCAGATGATCAGGGTCGGGCGCCGATCGGGCCCTTCCCAGCGTTTCTGAACCAGGGCCAGGGTCTGGACCGTCTTACCCAGGCCCATGTCGTCGGCGAGGCATCCCCCCATGCCCCAGCGGCTGAGGAAATTCAGCCAGGAGTACCCGCGGAGCTGGTAAGGACGGAGACTGCCCTGGAACGCATTCGGCGGGGCGAGGGTCTCGATGCGGGTCTCGTCGACCAGGCGATCCAACAGGTCTTCGACCCAGCCAGAGGCTGTCGGGGCCTCACCCTCGGCTGCCAGGGCCAGCGGGAGGATGTCGCGAACCTTCGTCTCCTTCGGTCCCTCCTCCCAGAGCCCCTGGATCGCCTTGATATCCTGTGGGGTGAGCTCCACCCACTGTCCCCGCATCTGCACCAGGGGGACCTTGAGATCGGCCAGGACCTCCAGCTCCTCCCGGGACAGGGTCTCATCGCCGATGGCCACTTCCCAGTCCAGCGCCACCATGTCGTCGAGGGATAGTCCGCTTCCTGGACTCATGGTCGGGCTCGCGATCTTGGGCCGGGGGGTGGGGCGGTTCTTCGATCCTGCGGAGGTCCACCAGGAGGGAAGCAGGACTGCGAAACCGGCTCCCTGCAGGGTTGGGGCCCTCTGGGTGAGAAATCGATAGGCGCCGTCTGTGTCGAGCTGAAAGTCACTGGGCTTTGATGTTTTGAGGCTGCGAGCGATCTCGGGACACAGGGCTGCGGCCTGTCCCAGTCCCGAGAGCAGGATCTGCCTTGCATCGATGCCGGAGACGATTTTGTCATCGGCCCACACCCAGTCCGCTGGCAGGAGCAGGCTGGGATCGTCTGCGGCCCGGAGCATGTATCGGACGGTCCAGTCCCGCTCGCCCTCGGACGGTTCCTCGAGGCGAAGGACCAGGGAGAAGGGGGCCGACGAGGACAGGGTGAGGCGGCGCTGCCATCGATCCATCGAGTCAGCAAACTCAGCCAGTTCATTGGGGTCGCCCTCCAGGATTGCGGACGGGTGGTGCAGGGCGTGGAGCCACCGGTCATGCAGGGTTGGCCCTTCCTGTGCCGGGGATGCCTGTTCTCGCATCAGGCCGTCCAGGATGTGACGGATGAAGGCGGTCAGGGCAGAGACCGGGTGCTCGTCGGGTGGGTTTTCGCAGGATTCATTTGCTGCCCGGCATACCGCGGGCATCGCTCGGGCCAACCGGGCTCTCTGTTCCGTGGTCCTGCCGGTGAATACGGGCTCCCAGGTGGCGCGGTAGGTGCCGTTGCTTGCGGTGAGGCCTGGAAGAAATTGGCCGCTGCCGACCAGGGAAGCGGCAAAGGGGAGGACCTGGGACCAGTAGGCGAGGTCATCGCCGATCACCACGCCCCGGGCCAGAACCTGCCTGTCCCGGCAGGCCGAGAGGAGTTCAACCGTGTCATCAACGGCCAGGACCAGGGCCTGGACTTCCCAGGGGGAGGGGGGACAGTCCCCCCGGATATTTGGAGGTTCTGCAATCAGGGGACTGGAGGGAATGGGATCCTCGTCTACCGTGGGGATCCAGATGGTCATCTGTCTGGATTTTCCCGTGAGGTCCAGGCTGGCCTCCCGTAGTGCATCCTCGAGGTTATCAAGGGTCGCTCCAAAGGGCAGCGAAGATTCGGTGTTATCCCCCATGGATGTTTCCTGGGTTTCTCCCCAGAGAAGAAACTGGTCTGCATGAATGGCTGCGTGTAGGATGATCATCAGGGCCCCCCTTAAAGGTAATCACGTCTTATCATTGATTCTCGCTGCGGGGTGAGGGTTCCTTCTCATCTGCGCTCCAAATGATAAGGTGAAGCGCCCCAAGAGGAAAGAGGTCAGCACCGGCTCGTAGAACCCGAAGTAGATTCCGACAGCTGCAACTTTACCTAAGATAACCGCTATTCTCCTGACGACAGCGCTGGTGATCGTACAACCAATTTTGCGGGCCATTAGCTGGAAATGCATATAGATAGAATCTTGCAACATATGCTTTACCGGAGGGGATTACTGTGAAGTATCGGTTATTGGTGTGTGGTGTGGTTATGGTATTGTTGATGCTTGTCACTGTCGGATGTGCTCCGGAAACCGAACCACCAGATGATGAAACCCCGGCACCGAAACCGGAGGACGAGGTCGATGCCGTGACGATGATGGTCGGCCGGGACATGCCCACGACGCTTGATCCGGGCAAAGCCAACGACGTGTGCTCGGCGACGCCTGTGCGGGCCATGTATGAAACATTGGTCGGTTATAGGGGTTCGGGTACTGAAGAGCTCGAGCCAGTGCTGGCGAGAGAATGGGAGATATCCTCTGACGGGCTGACCTACACATTTCACCTGCGAGAAGGCGTGAAATTCCACGACGGGACTGATCTTGATGCTGATGCCGTCAAATTCTCCTTCGATCGTGCTATCGAGCTGGGTCACGCGCCAGCCGACATTTTTGGACCGGTCGATGAGATCGCTGTGCTGGACATGCATATGTTACAGATAACCCTGCAATACCCCTACGCTCCATTTCTGTACACGCTGGCAAGTCAGGTGGGACCTCTGGTCGTCAGCCCCACCGCAGTACGGGAACATGAGGTCGACGGGGATCTGGCCCAGGAGTGGCTCCACGACAACGCGGTTGGTACCGGTTCGTTCAAGTTCGAGGAGTGGATCCCCGGACAGCAGGTGTCCCTTGCCCGCTTCGAGGATTACTGGAAAGGCTGGGAGGATTGGCAAAATGTGGACAGGATCATTATAAAGAATGTAGTGGAGCCGGCCACCATCCGCATGCTGCTTGAGAAGGGCGACCTCGATACCAGTGTCTTCAGTTCACAGGACGATTGGCCGGCGTTCGAGGCCAACCCCGATATCAACCTGAACCGCAATGCCACGCTCAACACCCTGTACCACATGGTTAGTCAGATCAACGAACCCCTTGATGACATCAGAGTGAGAGAAGCCGTCTCGCTGGCCTACAACGCCCAGCAGGCCATTGACCAGGTATTCCGCGGGTACGCCTTTGAACTGAGAGGGGTCCTCCCCTCAGATCAGTGGGGGTATGCCGAAGACCTTGCGCCTCACGAACATGATCTGGACAGGGCGGCGGATCTCTTGAAGGAGGCAGGTTATCCCGATGGCGGCTTTAAGATGAGGTACGGCTATGTTGAGGGCAGCGAGCCAGCCCGTCAGGCAGCCGAGGTCTTGCAGGCAGGTCTCTCCCGGATCGGGGTTGAGCTGGAGCTCACGCCCATGACGTGGCCCACCCTGTGGTCGGCGATTTCGGATCCAGCGACGGCGTTGGATATATACGCGTTCTACTGGTTTCCCCGCGTCGCAGACCCTGACAATTGGCTTTACGTCATGTTCCATTCAGAGATGCAGGGAGAGGCTGGTTACAACTGCATATACTACGAGAATTCCCGGGTTGATGAGCTGTTGGATGCGGCCCGGCGCACCCCGGACAGGGATGCCAGGGTGGAGATGTATGAGGAGATACAGCATCTGATCGTTGCAGACTACGCCATCATCCCCGTGGCTCAGCTGGATGTCGCTTACCCAATGCGGGCGTGGGTGAAGGGTTATGTGTTCAATCCCATGTACATCGGCACGTACAATTTCTACGACATGTACAAGAGTGAGTGATCCGGCGGTGCGGGGTGCGACCTGAGATGAACCGCACCCCACACCTGGAGGGGGTTTTCGATGCTACTCAATTACATCGCCGGAAGACTCTTGCTGGCTTGCTTTGTAATCATGGGCGTACTGACACTGACCTTTGCCATTTCCCACGTAATTCCCGCAGACCCGGCGCGGGCGGCTGCAGGACTGCACGCCAGCCCGGAAGCGGTCCAGGCCATGCGGCGGGAGATGGGGCTGGATCTCCCCGTTGTGCAGCGGTACTTCATGTACCTTCAGGGTCTACTAAGCGGCGACTTGGGAAGATCTATCCACACGCGAAGGCTGGTCCTGCGTGACCTTAGAGACTACTTTCCCGCCACGGCGGAACTGGTATTTCTGAGCTTCGGGATCTCCAGCATGCTCGGGCTTGTGATGGGTATCGTGGCCGCAGTCAAACGCAATACAGTCGTGGATCACTTCTGTCGGGTACTGAGCATCGTGGGTGTCGCAGTTCCGATGTTTTGGCTCGCCTTGATGATGCAGCTTCTATTCTACCGCATGCTGGGCTGGCTTCCCTTCGGCGGTCGTATAGCAGATGCGATAGGCGCTCCTGCTCGGGTAAGCGGGATGATGCTTATCGATACTCTCTTGGCTGGGAACCTGGCGGGGTTCCTCAGTGTGCTCCATCATGCGGTGCTTCCGACGATCACCCTGGCCTCCTATCCCGTGGCCATGATCACTCGCTTGACACGTTCCAGCATGCTGGAGGTCATGACGCAGCAGTACATATACACCGCACGGGCCAAGGGTTTGAGTGAATTGATCGTGATCAACAAGCACGCGTTGAAGAACGCACTCATACCGGTGCTGACCGTCATCGGGCTACAATTCGGCTTTGTCCTTGGAGGTAACGTCGTCGTGGAGCTCATCTTTAACTGGGCTGGCATGGGACTGTACGTTGTCAACTCGATAATGACAATGGACTTTCCAGCCATAATGGGCTGCACTCTAATCATCGCTCTGGTGTTCTGCCTAGTGAACCTGGTGGTGGATCTTCTTTACGCGTGGGTTGATCCAAGGGTGAAGTACGGATGAAGAGAATCACTCGAAGACTTGTGAAAAACCCGACTCTCATGCTTGGTGCTACCATCGTGGCACTCCTGATCTTCGTTGCTGCTTTGGCTCCGGTTATCGCTCCCCACGTTCCCACCGACCCCTTCACTGGTGACAGGCTGCAGCCCCCGTCACGGGCCCACCTCTTGGGAACGGATGAGATGGGTCGGGACATGCTGAGCCGCGTGATATTCGGGTCGCGGATCTCCCTGCGAGTGGGGTTCATAGTCATATCCCTCGCCGGTTCTGTGGGCATTACCCTGGGGGCCATCGCCGGTTACTGGGGAGGAAGAACAGAGACCGTAGTGATGCGACTCACCGACATCTTCTTGGCCTTTCCCCGGCTTGTGCTAGCGCTGGCTGTTGTCACCTCACTCGGGCCTGGAATCACAAACGCCATGGTGGCAGTCACCGTGACCTGGTGGCCGTGGTACTGCCGCTTGATGAGGAGCCTAGTCCTGCCTCTCAGAAAGAGAGAATTTGTTGAGGCGGCGAAGGCCGCAGGCTCCAGCAATATCAGGATCATCCTCAGACACATCCTGCCAAACTGTGCCGCTCCCCTCATCGTACAGGCTACCATGGACATGGGGTACGTTGTGCTGACCATGGCGGCACTGGGGTTCATAGGGTTGGGTGCCCAGCCGCCGACCCCAGAGTGGGGAGCAATGGTTGCAGCGGGTAGACGCTACTTGATGGACTATTGGTGGTACATAACATTTCCGGGCCTGGCCATATTCCTGACAGTGCTCGGATTCAGCCTGTTAGGAGACGGCATTCGGGATGTCATAGACCCGTTAACTGACTGACCAGCATGAGTGCCTCTGGTGGGAGGGAGTTGCTGATGAGAAGAATATGCGTCATAGTGCCCATCCATGCATCCATTAGTAAGGACGATACGGAGATGACGATGAAGGATCTGCAGGTTCGGATAAGCCGGATATACCTGCCGTCTGCCCCTGTCTCGATTGAATCAGAGTACGATGTGGCTTGCGCCGCCGCGCCGGTCGCAGAAGCAGCCCAGGATGCAGAGAGGGACGGGCATGATGCCGTGGTGGTGGACTGTTTTGCGGACCCGGGAGTGAGGGCGGCCCGGGAGCTGGTGGACATTGTTGTGTGCGGGGCAGGTGAGACCTCAATGCTAGTTGCAGCCGGTCTGGCCGGGTGTTTCGCCGTGGTGACAGTGCTGGATAACATCGTTCCCATCATACGGGACAGTGCCCGACGGATCGGTGTGGCCGACCGATTGATCTCCACGCGCAGCATCGGCGTGCCTGTTCAGAGCCTTCCCGATGTGGATCTCGGTACGCTTATATCTGCCGAAGCGGCCAGTGCTGTCGACGATGGTGCCTCTGCAGTGGTCCTGGGTTGTACCGGGCTGGTTGGCATCAAGGAAGTAGTAGAGGGCAAGCTGCAGCAGAGCGTGGGTCATTACGTACCCGTGATCGATGCCTCCGTAGTTCCGATCCTGTACGCTACCACCCTGGTAAACTCTGGCCTCAGCCACAGCAAGGTGTACTATCGGTTCCCTCCAGAAAAGGAAGGTTTGGGACGGCAATCGTAATACCTACACACTTAAAGTTGAGAGGAGATCTGAAATGATGAGACTGGAAACACCCGAGGCCTGCGAGGCTTTCGTGCTCGGGTGTGCATTTTATGGAGTCGGTGGCGGCGGCGACCCCGAGCGGGGGTTGAGAATCTTGCTCGACGCGGTGGAGAGAGGCCTATCGCTACAGTGGACTCCCGCCGACGAACTGGATGAGGATATGCAGGTGGCCTGCGCCTGGGGCATGGGATCTATCGCGCCTCAGAGTCCGGAACGCAGGGAGAAGATGCGGCGTCTGGGACTTGATCAGCCGGTAGAGACGGAGAGCATGCAGAGGGCAATCAGGGAGATGGAGGATTTCACAGGCGAGAAGATAGGGGCGGTGATTGCTCTGGAACCCGGCGGAATCAACACCCCCAATCCGCTTGTTACGGCGGCGAAGATGGGGCTTCCTCTTATCGACGGTGACCTGGCGGGCAGGGCCATCCCGGAGGTCATTCAGACGCTACCCGTGGTGGCCGGGTCTCCTTTCACTCCTATGACCAGCGTGGATGGATGGGGTAACACCTGCATAATCCGCGAGACCTACAATGAGCACCTCGCGGAGAGAATCGGTAAACTTCTGGCCGAGTCCACCTACGGCAGTACTCATATGTGTGGTTTCGTGCAGCCGATCGCGCGGCTGCGCCACAACATGGTCGCTGGTACCGTGAGTAAATGTCTGCAGGTTGGTCACAGCATCCTGGGCGCCAGCAAGGCGGGCACGGACCCGGTGCGAGCCTTGCGGGAGGCCACCGAGGCTCGTGTCATCTTCGAGGGTCAAGTCCAGGGCAAAGACTGGAAGAATGAGGATGGGTACATGGTCGGAACCTCCGATATCGCCGGTAGTGGGAACTACCGGGGACGCTCTATGAAGATATGGTATAAGAACGAACATCACATTAGTTGGCTCGATGGTCAGCCCCATGTAACCAGCCCTGACCTGCTTAGCATTGTGACGAGGGAGGATGGCAGGCCCGTCACCAACACCAACTTGCTCGAGGGTATGGACGTGGTAGTTCTTGCCCTTCCCTGTGACGAGAGATTCCGCAGTCCCCGGGGCCTACATCTCCTCGGTCCCCGGCACTTCGGTTTTGACATTGACTACGTACCGATGGAGGAGAGACTGGATGAATAAGGACAGGGGCACTGATATCTGCCGAACCAGCCAATGAGCTCGTCGGCGAGGCGGGGAACACGGTTTCCCCCGCGGCTGCCCTGCCTCGCCATTTGCTTCACTGCAATCTCACTTCTTATCGTTATCACAGCGTGCAGGAATCACACCTGCTAAATCGGCAGGCAGCAGTCGAGATGTGCCCTTCGCCCATGCTTCTGTATGGCTTGGATTGTATGAGATATTGCTGCCATCCTACGCTGTAGGTAGTCAGCCCACTCCACTTTTCCGGGGGGCACAGTCAGTCGACATCATGTCCTGGTGTTGGTCGTCCTCATCCCGCTGGCGGCCTACGGAATCTCGCTGTTGGCCGTCTGGACCGTGCTGGGGGGAACTGCGCTCTTCTCCCTGTTTCTGCGTAGTGCCGGCAGCCAGGTGTTGGGGCATCTTGGGTCTGTGGGCCTTCTGGCCGCAGTGGGGATGATCTTTGGATTCGCCCATGTCAATCGTTAGCTACCAGAGCATCCATACACCTCCAGTGCCCCCGAATTCCCTGGGGATGCCGCTTCGTGAACGTGTTCTGTTCGCGATTGCCCCTGAATGGTTCGGCAGTATGGCCAGCCCCTTTCCTCAGAGATCCAGGTGACATCGGCAGATCAGTCCGCAGTTTCCAGGCAGGTTGACCTTCTGTTCAACCGGCAGAAGAGATCTCTGGCTGCGAGGCTCACCGGAGGCAGAGGGCTGGGTTGGGAGTGAGGTTTCTACTGGCGGGGATCCCGGGCGCGGTCCAGGAGCGGTTGATACATCATGATGGCGTGGTTCTCGGTGACATACTCATCATCAACGCGAGTTCCTTCCTTATTGTAGACCTCGCGGTGGATGACATTGTGCCGGACGTATCCACCCCAGGTCTCATGGGTGATCCAGTGATCCTTTTCGTACACCCGGTACGTATGGAGGGGCTCTCTTTCTGCGCGCCACTGGCCCACCAGGGAAGATTCGGTCAGGTGCACCCTGATCTGGTAGCTCCCGGCGGTGTTGCTGCAGACTTGAAGGTCGACGTACGGATAGGCACAGGTGGCACCGCTACCGAAGGGTTGCGTCCGATCTGAATCAGGGAACGCATCGTAGGGGTGACGATGTCTCTAGACGACGGTGAGGGGTGTGTGCAACGTCATCCAGTAGATCAGGTTCGACAGCTGGCACAGGCCTCCCCCGATTCCTGGGACGACGTCACCATCCTGGAGGACCATGCCCTCGACGTAGCCCCTTCGGCGAGTGGATCTTCCGATCCGTCGCCAGAAGGAGAGCGTCTGTCCTGGGCTGAGGATCACTCCGTCCAGCGCTCTCGTGGCAATCTCGAGGTTTTTTATCTTGTTCCGCTGCATCCACATCGCGTGACTGGGGAGAGGGCAGATCAGGGGTGTTCTGTGTTCAAACACCGTGTGCCCCAGCAAATCCCCCGCATATCAGCCCAATCGTTGCGGCCAGGTGCCAGTGGAGATATCTTCGAATGGTGTAGTAGAATCTTCCGGCGAGGAATCGGTATTTCGATCATCTGGTGGGCGAACAAGAATCCGCAGGCGATCTGTCCTGCCTTTTCTTCACCTTTCTGGCAACTCGTGAGCAGACCTGGCTTCACAGTTGGCAAAGGGCATCGTCTGGATTTGGAGCAGTACCCCGTCGCGCCTGGTGCGAGCTTGAGTACCTATCAGGGAAGAAAGGGATTGCATTGCCGCCATTGGCTCCCGCGGCTCCCACAGCGTAGGCGGAGGAAAAGCCGATCTGCCCCTTGAACATATCTGGATGAAGGTCCCTGTCCTTCTGCTCATGGCCCTGGTTTCTGTACCATGCCTGCTGCTGGTGTCCTCGCAGGCTTTCAGCCCCTTCGGTGTCATCCCGATTGCTCCCGGTCGTCGAAAGAGATAGGTTGTTCTGCTGTCCGTGGGGCGTAGGATCCCTGGGGCCCGTTCCTTCCAGAGGTATGGGATCTTCTTCCCCGGAGGTTCCGGTCCCTGGGGTTCCCTGTGCAGCGAACCGTCGACGGGGCGCGCATGCGGATCCGATCAGGTGAGAGGGAGGATTTATCCCTGCCTAGCAGTAAACGGTAGAGGTAGAGGATCTTTGAGAGGATGAAGACCATGAGCGGATTGCGGGACAGCTTCGCCGATTCCCGGGCTGGAACCCACACGGTGCATCCTGTGGCCATGGGGACCTCGGGTGTCGTGGCTGCGGGTCACTACCTGGCGACGACGGCGGGATTCCAGGTGATGAAGGCAGGGGGCAATGCCATAGATGCGGGGGTCACTGCGGGCCTATCTCTGAACGTACTGTTGTTCAACATGACCAGCTTTGGTGGTGTGGCGCCGATCATCTTGTATCATGCGGAGACGGATTCCCTGGTCACCCTGGACGGGCTGGGGGTCTGGCCCCGGCTGGCAGACATCGACCGTCTCAGGGAGAGCGGTGAGCAGGGCGGCATCTTGCGCTCCGTGACGCCCGGAGCGCCCGCCAGCTGGTTCACAGCCCTGGAACGCTTTGGAACGTTGACCCTGGGCGAGGTGCTGGAACCCGTTGTGGAGCTGGCGATGGGAGCTCCTGTGGCGCCGACGGTGGCCGCAGATCTCAAGGGGCGCGAGGCCTCGTTAGATCAGCTGGACCAGGGAGCGAGGGATATCTTCTTTCCCGGGGGGCGGGCGCCGGAGCCCGGTGATGTGCTGGTGCAGGAGGACCTGGCCGGGGTGTTCAGGGCATTGATGGATGAGGAGGCGGCTGCCAGGCGAGAGGGGGCAGACCGGGGCGAGGCGATACGAAGGGCCAGGGACCTGGTCTACCGCGGTTGGATCGCCGAGAAGATGAGCGATTACCACGAGAAAAACGGCGGGTGGATGCGATACGAGGACCTGGCTACTCATCGAGTGGAGGTTGCACCGCCCCTTCACAGCACCTACCGGGGCTACGACGTTCACACCTGCGGCCCCTGGTGCCAGGGACCGATGCTCCTGCAGTTTCTCAACGTGCTGGACAACTTTGATCTCGATGCTCACAGGCCCAACTCGGCGGAGTACCTGCACCTGTTGCTCGAGTCCATGGACCTGGTCTTTTCCGACCGGGAGAACTTCTACGGCGACCCACGGGACACGGAAGTTCCGATCGAGGGGCTTCTCAGTGCGGAGTATGCCAAAGAGCGGGCGGCCCAGGTGGACCTGGAGCGGGCGAGGGGTGAGATGCCGGCGCCGGGGAACCCGTGGCAGTATGAACCCGGCCAGGAAGACCGCGAGGTGCATCCCGTTGATGTCTCTCGATACATCGCGCCGGATGCGCGGGTGAGAAGCGATACCAGCTATGCTGCTGCTGCGGATGGGATGGGCAACATCTTCTCGGCCACCCCCAGCGATCCGGTCTTCTGGACCCCGGTCATACCCGGGCTGGGCTTTTCCTGTTCCGGCCGGGGCGTGCAGTCAAGGACCGATCCGGGCCATCCAAGCAGCCTTGCCCCGGGCAAGAGGCCCCGGCTGACTCCGAATCCCGCCCTGGTCATGAGGGATGGTGAGCCCCTGATGGGCCTCGGATGCCCCGGGGGAGATGCCCAGACCCAGGGGATGCTGCAGGTGCTTCTGAACCTGGTCCATCACGGCATGAATCCCCAGGAGGCGATCGAGGCGCCGCGGGTCATCTCCCGCAACTACCCCAACTCCTTCGCGCCCCACGCCTACTACCCGGGGCGGGCCGACGCCGAGGGAAGGATCCCCGGTTCCACCAGGGAATCCCTGGCGGGCATGGGGCACGATATGGAAGTCATGACGGACTGGGCGCCCGGGGCTTCGAGCGTACACATTGCCCTGATCAACCCATCAAACGGCGTCCTGATCGGGGGCGCTGACCCCCGACGGGAGGGCTCGGCCGTGG
>PXCI01000151.1 GCA_003566675.1 Clostridia bacterium | reverse complement strand
GACCAGCGGCGTCGCCCACGAACGCAGCTCATCGCGCGGCGTTCGCCACCGCTCGTTTCCGGTCTGCGCATCAAAGGCCGCGATCCAGGATGCTTCCAGGTTGTCGTAGACGACGATGACCTGGCCGTCATGAACCACGGGCGAAGAAGCGGCGCCGTAATCGAACTCCGTCTTCTTCGGTTCGATTTTCCGCTGCCAAAGCAGCTTGCCTTCGAGATCGTAGCACCACAGACCCAGGTCGCCGAACAGGACATAGAGCCGGTTGCCGTCGGTCGTCGGCGTTTCGGATGTGTACGTGCTCTTGGGATGTCGGGGGACCTGAGGTTGGCCTGTGTGAGCTTCGTGCTTCCACAGCATCTCGCCCGTGTTCAGATCGAAGCAATAAACCATCCAACGATGAATGCCTTGCTCCGGCTCGCGAACACCTTCCCCCAGGTATAACCCCTTCCTGGGCACGCGAGCCTGCTGATCGGCGATCACGGCCGTCAGGAAGACGCGGTCACCCCAGACAACGGGGCACGACCAGCCCCAGCCCGGTACGTCGGCCACCCACTGGACGTTCTTGGTGGTCGTCCAGGTGAGCGGCAGTCCGCGATGATCCGGCGCCACGCCGTCCGCGCTGGGCCCCCGGAAGCGAGGCCAATGGTGCTCGGCGGCGGTTGTCGACGACGAGCAAACGGCGGTTAGCAGCGCGATTACACTCACAGAGGAAAACATCTTCATACCAGAATCTCCTTTATTGCAAGGCGTATTTGAAACAGTCGTAAGCATGGCGGCAGTTGGAACACGGTCAGGCCTTCATTTCGGTGATCTGCTTGGTCGCGATGCCGATCGGCCGGTCTAGGGGCACGCCGGCGCACGAGAGCAGCGAGACGCGTTCAAAACTGCCTGACTTTGACGAAACTCAAAGGGGTCAGGCATCTTTGTTTTGGCTCAGGTCTCTGGTTCACTCCTGTTTTGGCTACTATGCTCGCTTTGCGATCTTTCTTCATTATGGGGACGGTGGATACGCCGCCAGCAAGGCGATGTACAGTGTTCACAAGCGATGACCGGTCCTGATGATCAGGAGAAAACCGCCCACGAGCAAGGCCACGGCCAGCCAGCCGGCCAGGAACCCAAGGACCGAGGTCCGCGAAGGGACGGGAATCTCCAGTCCGAACGCGGTCACCAGCATGGGCCGCCGCACCGGCGCAACCCCTTCCGGCAGCCTGCAGGACTCCGTGACGCGCTCGCCCGGAACGATCGGGGGGCGCGTGAGCGTGTAGAACCGGTCGAGCCGTTCCTCGGGCATCGGCCGGGTGAGCAAGCTGACGAAGATGCCCGTGGCGAGCGCCGTTGCCGTGTAGAATACGATCGACCACGGTTCGTAGATCGCCGGCGCCTTGCCCGGCGCCTGCCAG
This sequence comes from Clostridia bacterium, assembly GCA_003566675.1. GTDB lineage: Bacteria > Bacillota > Sulfobacillia > SLMV01 > SLMV01 > PWUC01. The sequence goes on along the minus strand of PXCI01000151.1, from coordinate 1,564 downwards.
ATCAATTGCAGCGCTTCGGCAAAAGGCAGCCGGGCAACGAAGCCGATGAAGAAGCTCTGCGTGGTGAGGAACCAGCAGGCGAAACCGGTGAGCGTCACCGCCCAGGCGCCGGCCGGCGTGGCTCGCCGCCAGAACAGCCCCAGCCAGAAGGCGATGCCCATCATCGGGGCGATGCGGAACCAGATCATCAGCGCCGTGACGACGTCGGGCACGCGGTACGCGAAGACAATCCCGCCGGCCACCGCGCCAACCGCTGCGAGCCGGCCCACGAGCACGTAATGCCCGTCGCTTCGACCCGGCAGAAGCGGCTTGTACATGTTCTCGGTAAACAACGCCGAACTGGATACCATCATCGCGTCGCAGGAACTCATTACGGACGCAAGCAGCGATGCCAGGAAGATCCCCAGCAGTCCCGGCATGACGGCCGGGAGGAACTCGCGGGCGACGTTGCCGTACACGTGGTCGGGCGTGATCTCGCTCAGGGGCGTACCGCGCTGCATGTACCAGGCCACGGCCGCCAGTGCCGTCAAGCTCCAGGCGATGGTGCAAATCCGCTTGACCACATTGCCCACCATGAATCCCACGCGGCCGTCCATCTCGGTGCGCCCCGCCGCACACACACTCATGATGAAGGGCTGCGCCACGATGCCGATCAAGGCCTGCGCCGCAAACATCGCCACGAAGAAGATGCCGATTTCGCCGGGCACGACCAGCGAGAGCATCTCGGGGTTGCGGATGGTTTCGCGGATCCCGTGCATTCCGCCGACGGCGTGGAGTACGAACGGCAGGAGCATGAACGAGAACAGGACCGTGAGGATGCCCTGGAAAAAGTCGGTCACGATCGCCGCCGCCAAGCCGCCAGCGGTCCCGTAGACCACGAACAGCACCGTGATGACGGCGATAGCCCACTCGGCGGGAATCATGCCCCCGGTGCATGAGTCGATCATCACGCCGGAGCCTTTCAGAAGCAGGCCGATCTTGACGGCCAGCCCGGCAATTCCCACGATGGCAAACAGCACCGCCACGCTGTGGTTGTAGCGCAGGGTGTACACGTCGGCGGTCGTGACCGCGCGAAAGCGGCGCATGATGGGCGCGATCAGCCAGTAGAAGGGAGTCGCCGGCAGCCAAAGCCACTGCCACCAGATGCCGGACAGCCCGCTGCGGAACGTTTCGGCCGCCACGCTTACCGCTTGGTCGGAGGCCGTGCCCGCCCCGAAGGCGAACGTGACCATCATCGTCTTGCCAAAGCGGCGGGGCATGAAGAAGTCGCCCGTGGTGCGGACCTTGCGGGCCATCCAGACCCCCAGCGCCGTGATGCCTGCCAGGTAGAGAACGACCGCCGCGATATCGATCGGGTGCAGGCCGTACATGGAGCCTGCGTTCAGTGCCTCTCTCATCATTCCGCCGACTTTCGATCGAACGCCCGGATGATCGCACTGTTGTCGGCATCGCCGAAACCGGCTGCCTCGGCCGCTTCGAGCAGCCGGCGGTGGGTCTCGGTCAGCGGCAGGTCCTGTCCGGCAACCGCTGCCGCGTCGAGGATCAGCCGGATGTCTTTCAAGTG
>PXCI01000043.1 GCA_003566675.1 Clostridia bacterium | reverse complement strand
GAAAGGGCTCTTTCCGAAAGCGTCCGCGGGATCGGGGTAGAACCCCTTTGGAGTGCCAGCTGAAAAGCCCGTCCGCGGTCAAGCTTCTTTAGGAATCATCAGAAGCACCTATTCCGGTGCTTTTCCTGCCCAATACGCGTCAAGCATTTCGAGAAGATCAGATTGCGAACCGCCACCATTAGCGCTTAAGTAATTCTCAAAAAAGCGGTTCCATTCGCGTTTGTACTTTGGGGGGGTAAGCGCAATAAGATATGCAGGCATAGTTTGCATTGCGGGAGTTTCAAATAACGTCGTGTGGAAGAAGGAACCTTCCAGATAGCTTTCACAAAGCCACTTAAGGAGCAAGCCGACTGTTAGTAAGATACCTAGATTGAATAGAAACTCCTGTGTGCCCGCATAAATACCGCGATAGAAAATGGCAACTAAACCACCTATGAAGATCAGGAAGCCTACTGCGCCTGCGGCTACGAGCGGCTCAAAAAATATCGCGACGAGCCCACCAAAGATCAATAAATGCACTATCCGGCCGAAAATGGCAGCTGGCCAGGTTGCAGGAATCATTGCAATGGCGATCAAAGCTCCTAGCGCTAGCTTCTTGCCTGGTGTCTCTAGAATTCCCTTGCAAAGTATGTCCAAAAGCACTGGACGCACTTTATTAACGAACAGGGCATCGTTGCCTAATGAATTTAAACGACTGCTCATGCTTCCCCCTAAGGTTTTGATTAACCAGCGCTGCCACGGGGCCAGGCCCGTTTTGCCGCCGCGGAGCTTACCGGGGTCCGGTTGAACCCTTTGTTAGATCGAATATGCTTGGCAGGAAATCGGTCACCGACTATACCCTTCCCTTCATTTGCAGGCAGCGTAGGCTACCGATCCCTAAAGTGCTCATTCCAAATATCGAAATAGGCTTCAGCTTTGTTGCCATCTATTCCCATTGCTTCAAGTCCAGCGATAGCCATCTCTTCCATTGCCTCAGGAGTTGATACGTCGCAGGAATACGTCGGCACAAGGGCATTTACCCTGAACCACCCTTTTATTTTGAGGATTGTAAGATAGTTATTCCGACAGGAAGCCACAATCTTAAGTGGCCATTTTGGCAGATCTCTGACCGGCTCAGCATCCTGGAAAAAAGCATGGGCTGATCCACAGCCACATTGGTATGTCAGTCCCTGAAGCATTTCGTGACCAGTCCATTGAATGCCCGGAGGCTTTCCGTTTGAAGAGAGCTTGCCAAACTCTTTTGGTGTAATAACCTTTACATTCATAAGTAGGCTTCTTTCAATTGAGGTTTTAGGCGCTGGCTCAACACCACAGATCAACATTGCTTCCCTATGCCCAAGTTCTTCATCAGCACCAACAAGAAAGCTATGTGGGCTCAACATCCGCGCAAAGGCTGCCGAGAGCACGTAGAGTATTAGACATATCAAAAAGCCCCACCAAAAGGCCGATACAATCGTTGGGAGAACCATCGCGATTGCAAACATTGCAACCGTGCTCGAGGCGCCACTTAACGAGTGCGAAAGAAACGGTAAATTGTAGAAATGTCCAAATTGTCTATACATTTCCTTCGCGCGTGGAGAAAGACTTCCTTGTTCAGGCCATTGCTTCAATCGGAGGATCATGTAAGCGATTATCAGCAAACTCATCATGAAGTACGCAATGATGAATGACCAGGCAACATCTATGAATGCATAAAAAAACAAAGCAAGGCAAACCACCACTGACAGGATGCTTATGAAGGCAGCAACTGTGGCTTGGCCTTTAGAGGACACCTCCGACTCCTGTGTGGTGGTGCTAAGTCAAAATCTAACGTTTGGGTTAACCGGCGCCGCCACTGGGCTCGCCCGGCTTTGCCGGCCCGGAGCATTCCGGCGTCCGGTTGAACCCTTTGCTATGCGAGTTCGCGGACCGCCTACTGATTACGAACACGGAATACCCCACCATTTCCCAGATTCCAAAATACGATTTCACAGAAAGGATGCATTGAATCGAAAACGCCCTGGTATCGCTGTACCATTTCCTCTAATTCTTCTTCGTTCAAATATATTGATATGTATTCATTTACGTAAATTGCAAGGATTAAGGGTTTCCCCAGTTCGTACCCCTTACGAGCTTTACAAACCTTGTCGATTATTGCGCCAATCATCCGACTCTCGTACTGCTGGATGGCTTGGGAGTCGCAGGCAATTTCCTCCAGACCATTCGTTTCTTTCATATGATGGTCAGGCACGCTGCGGTCGTCTAGATAAACGGAGGTCAGTTCTACTCCGAATTCTCGAGCGCCTTTATCCCTCACCACATAATCTGGCGATTCTGTTTTCGATACTATCTCGAACTGCAATCCTTCGGGTAGTCGACTGTAGCACTCGATGAACTTTTCAATCTGAAAAGCTTCGCTTTCAGGCTTGGATGGCCACTTCATGTTTCTGACTCTAATCGCATAACTAATAAATCTTCAGCGTTTTGCTACCGTAGTGAATCTGGTAGCTATCGCTTCGTAGCACCCCGGCGCCGCTATCGAAACGGCTCTAGCGACCTGTATTTCCAAGATGTTGTTCATATCGGGGTCTGTAGATACCTTGCATTTCCGCTTCATGGTCCGCTCCATCCGCCAATACTGGCGCAAATTTGGGCCGAGGGCAATCCCTGGCGGAAAGATTGCCGGACCTTATGCGGGGGATGATTCGGGCAGAGCATGAGAGGGACCGTACTGAAACAGGGTTTCTGGCATTAGGCCTGCGCCGCGGCCCTAGTGTTCCAGTCGCGCCGCGGGAAGTCGGCCCAGAGCCGTGGGCGAGTGCATACCACGGCTGGCGGGGGGTGCCCGATGGGACCACCCTGACTGCCAGACTGTGGGTCACTCTAACGCAGAACCTCAAGAAATCAACAAGATGGTGCGCCATGGGCCCCGCCGGCTGGTACTTGGTGAACATGGGTGGCGGCCTTAAGGGCGATCCGTGATACCGAGTG
>PXCI01000160.1 GCA_003566675.1 Clostridia bacterium | reverse complement strand
CTCATTAAACATAATTCCGACAGTTGTCTATCATTTAGACCAAATGTCTGGTCCTGCAAGGGCGGTAGAAGCCATCGTTTGAATCCGTCATTGCTCAGCAGTTTATCCGTTGCTTCATGCCATTTAAGGCGACCTAACGGCGGAGACTCTATTCGAGCCAATTCTCGGCGTTTTTCGTCAATTAGACCTTTGAGAATTGGTTGACTTTCTGAGGCTTTTTCCAAGCCCTCAATTTCTTCCCGCAGCCGGCGGATTTTCCCAGCGTCTCCGGGACGGGCACGATCCGCTACGGTGTGATACAATACACTACGGACGAAATTTCTCTCGGTTTCTAACTGAATTTTAGCTGCAAAGCGAGCTGCGCCTTGACGACTGTCGGTAAACCCCAACAATCTGCGTCCACTGAAAGGAAGTGGCTCCTGTCCATTTCGAAACGGCGGCAAATGCTGCAGCAAAGTCGGAATGGCTGCCTGAAGGAGAAATGGCGCCCCGATTCTAACAGGTTGAAAAAGCCTCCAGTTTTGTTCTGGCTTTCGGCAGTTCGGACATACCAGACGGTTTTCGTTGTCAGGAGGAGATAGGTAAATAATCCAGTCATGTTCCCGATCCCAGTCTAGTAAACCATCCTGCAGGATCCCTACCGGCAAGCCAGCATCCCGCCCTACAATCAGCCGAGGCAGTCCCTGTTCCGGCTCTTGATGTTTTTCCGCCTCTTCCTCCGAATCCTCCTCCTCTAAGGGCTCCAACTCCTGCTGGAATTCATCTTCGTCCTGGGGATAAGTTGTTTGTAGAAGCCGTTCACGCCCGTCCTTAAAAACTTCATGCGCGGACAGATGTTCGGCTCCGCATTCACCACATTGTACCAACTCGAAAACTGGGCAATTACATGCATCGCAGGTGGTTCGACGCTCAAGGAAAATTTTCCCGAAGGGCCAATACTCGCTGTCAAGATGGGTGCCGCTACGTGCCGGACAGGTATTATTGGCGCATGCCCAAATTCCGTTTACTGCACGTTGGAAAATATGACCGCGCAGTGGCAGAAATGGGGTCTCTTTCGGATCTTTCGCAAGTACACACAGATCAAGCAGTGACAACGTTTTTATTAAGTTTTTTTCAGCTGCATTGCCGTAAATCAACCGTGAAAGCTTGGACAACGGCGAGGCTTTTTGGACCAATGTCGCTCGCATTTCCCGAATCTTTGGCCAGGCAGCCAGAGTGTCAAAAAGCCGCTCCGGGGATAATCTTCTCATGGCTTCAATATCGAGGGTGCCCTCAGGCAGGACTGCCAAAGGATCCGGCAGGGGAGGAACCTTGCGTCGTCCCAAGATCACGGAAACTCTTTCGATCGGCGCGCCCGCAATGTCTGCGAGAAAGTTGCGCAGCTGACCTGTTTCATTCTGTTTTTGGTCGGTAATAGTGGCGGACGTGGCGATGAAATGAACTTCATCGGGCGAACATCCGAATGTATGCAGCACCCGCCGGAGCATCAATGTCAATTCCGCAGACTGAGAGCCTAGATACGTGTGGGCTTCGTCAATTACTATCCAGCGCAGCTTTCCCTTGGATTGTTCGATGATTGGTCGATCTGCGTCTCTTACCAGCATATATTCCAGCATGGTGGCATTTGTGACCAAAATCGGAGGCGGCGAAGCGCGCAGCTTTCTGCGATCTGGGACTTCACTTTGCCATTCCATTCTCTTTTCTTCAGGTGTATCTCCGTTGTACAGGCAATATCTAATGTTCCCACCAAAAGGCTCTGACCATGCGATCAGTCGGTCCCTCTGGCTTTTGATCAACGCATTGAGGGGGTAAAGGAAAAGGGCTCTTACACCGACTAGCGGACCGCTTTTCGTGGAGAGCTCGTTTGCCAAATCGTTGAGAATCGGCACAAGAAAGCATTCCGTTTTGCCCGAGCCGGTTCCGCTCGAAACTAGAACGGAGTGGGGCGGAGTCTTTTCAATTAGGTTCCGCCAAGCCTGAAGTTGATGGAGGTAGGGTTTTCTTCTGGCCGGAAAAGAGTAATCCTCAGCCAAACCTTTTGGTGGATTTCGCATAGCATTGACCAAATTGCTATTCAGAAGTTTGCCGGCAAGTCCGCCAAGAGTTACATCGGCAGGGTGCCATCCGAAAGTGGCTTCAAAAACGATATCGGCCAAAAAAGCGTTGTCTTCACCTGGAGCTTTCTCCAGCATGGCTCGCAGATGCTCTCGTAAAGCGTCGCTGCGAAACCCTCGCAGCCCCAGCACAGCCCTTGTAGCGGCTCGTTTAAGTTGTTCAGTAACGGAGCGGTAAAACATCTTTTCCATAAATCCCTCAAATCAGGTTGACGGCATTTGGCTTAAACCAAGGGAAAGTGCAAATGCAAAGGCGCCTTTAAACCAAGCCCGATCAAAATCGCGGAGCCGTTTCAATTCAATTAAAAGAGTTTCATCATAAGGCAATCCATGAAGACTGATATGCGCGGCGACAAAGGGAGCGCAGCGCACCGGCCGCAAGTGTACAGCAAACTGCCGGTAGGCCTGTTCGGGTGGGAAGTCAGGCTGTTCGGCGATCCTCATGGTTAGGGGTCCATCGGGGTACCGTTCATCCGGATCATGTCTTTCCTGAAAACTTTGCTCTTCACTTTGTATAAAATTATAGGCCATTTCGGGGCATCTCTGAACTAAGACCAACTCGCTGTTTTCCAGGGCATGATCAGGAAAAAGAGACTGACAAAGCCAATCGCATATCTGGCGAAAGAAGGGGCGGCGCACAGTAAGTCTTTCGCGAAATGAAAGGAAATGTTCCAATAAAATTTCATCTGCAGATTCAATTTTGGATAAGGCAAAACGCATGGAGCTTAAATATCGCCTTGACTAAAGTTTGACAGTTAAACGCGTTTTTTAGCCTCATGGGCATGATAAGTTGTTGATATTACCAGGGGCGGTCTCGGAAAAAATTCAGGCGGTAGTGCCAATTGTTTTGGTTTTATTT
>PXCI01000199.1 GCA_003566675.1 Clostridia bacterium | reverse complement strand
AATAAAGACCACCCCCTGATTCTCTCAGAGATGGCCTCCCCTATCAAATATAAGCTCATTTACTCCGAGCAAAATACCCCAGCTATAGCTCAGATAAACTTAGCCCTTACATCTACGAGCATTGCCGCAGAAAGGAGCACCCATCCTAAGGGAATACTGATTCCCCCACAGTGTCCGCGCGACCGACCCGCCAGAAGTTCCTCTGTACATCTCAGAAGATCGTCCCGGGCCCTTCTCTTTCTCCCCTTCAAGAAGAGGATTACGATACACTACAAGCCACTCTCCTGAAAACTCCTCAGAAATGATGCCAGTCAGAGCCTGGGTATCAGACCCTCCTCCGCCAACTTCCGGATATCCGGTGCACCCAGAGCACTGATCCAGTCCATCCCCTCTATACCCTTGAACTCCTCTATCCGAGTGCTGGTCAACGATCCCCGACCACCGGCCAAGAACCACCCGAGAGAGACGGGAACGCTCTCACAGCTTCTTCACCAACTGCTCCATCTTCCGGGTTCTGACCCCGTTGACGTAGGGCTCTTTCCCCGGGGAGCCCTCTCTCCCGGAGCCACTCGGGATAGGAACTGCCCTTTCGGAGTTGGGTATGGAGATTTCCGTGTCGCCCAGAAATACCCACACGTTTGCAGTTGTTGATATGCTTGAACCCTAGGCTTGTGAACGCGCAGGTTCAGATCTCTTGTTGCACCACCCAGCGCAGGACATGCCCCATGCCCTCGAGAAGCTGGTTGGGGAACACAGAGCATTGGGCAGCGGCAGATCGAGCACCATATTGGCGCACGATGGTCCATCGGAGAATGTACTACCGATATTGAAGGGGATGGGAACGTGGATTTCTCCCGGAGAGACATTCTGAAAATGGGTGCTCTCGTGATCGTCTGGCTGGGTTTGGGTGGCCTTGGCAGATACCTGGTGAAGAAACTGCGCCCCAACGATGCGCCTGATGCCCAGCCGGAGGAACCCGGGTTAGGGGAAGATGAACAGGAACAGCAACCGCCATCGAAGGGGGAGCCCTCTCCCCGACAAGAGCAGTACGAAGAAGAGGAAGAACTGCCAACGTGGCTGAGACCCCTCGGTACCACCGGGGCCATGGTGAGCCTTTTCGGATTGGGAGGAGGAGGGATTGTCGCCCATGCCCATAGAAAGGACGAGGCACTGCAGCTCATCAGGCGGGCCCTGGATCTCGGTGTCAACTTCATTGATACCGCCCCTACATACGGGAGCAGTGAGCAGCACATCGGGGAGGCCCTCCATGACAGGCGCAGCGAAGTCATTCTTGCCACCAAGACCCTGGACCGGAGCTACGATGAGACCATGCGGCTTTTTGAACGGAGCCTGGAAAACCTGCGAACGAGCTACATCGACCTTTATCAAATCCATGGCCTTCGGGATGAAGAGGACGCTAGGGAGGCAATACGGCCCGGGGGAGCAGTACGGGCCCTGCGCGAGTTGAAGGAGGAGGGAGTGGTAAGGTTCGTCGGGATCACCGGACATCGCCACCCGACCGCCCTGAGGTATGTGCTGCAGCATGAGGACTTCGACTGTGTCCTCATTCCTCTCAACCCAGCGGAGGTGCACTTCCAGTCCTTCAAGGGTCAGTTTCTGGACGATGTTTCAGCCCGTGGCATGGGCATTGTGGCTATGAAGGTCGCGGCCTACGGAAGGCTGCTTGGAGACACTGGTGGTTTTCCCATGCAGCAACTCCTCCAATACGTCTGTTCTCTCCCAATCAGTACCGCTATTTTGGGATTGTCCTCCGTTGAGGAGTTGGAGGAGAACGTACGCCTTTGCCGCAATTTCACCCCCTACTCGATGGAGGAAATGGCAAACCTTGAGCAGTTGGCCAAGGATATTCAGGAGACGGCCAATTTTTTCAAGACCGAATGGTGATTCTGGAGATCCTGATCCTCGGTGAGCCCCCCCCGGTATGTCCCAGGGAACGGCCCTGGGTTCTCGACCTGAATCCCACGACCTTCCACTGAGCCTTATCGCGACTCTCCAGCAGCCTGTGGTCCAGCGGCTCCAATGACCATGCGTACAGCCTACCACCAACTTCCTGGCAGAACCAAGGGTCACGCGCGATCCCACCCACATTGCAGACATCCAGGTCCTGTACCCGGATCCTCCTGCACCGGGGACAGCTTACTTTGCGGTACTTACTCTGCCGTCTATCTGAACCGAACGAAAGGGGCCCAATGGGAATATCCCTGAACTCGCTGGTCTCACGTTGCCAGATCTGCAAATCCTCTGACCGCCAGGTAGCACACCGCGGCTTGAACCTTCGATCGGGTCGCACAACTACCCGAATATGATCCGCCCTGTCAACCTGCGTACTCTCAAGTAGGCGCAAAGTTTGGGTAGATATAGCGGTGAGTAGTAGAGAAGACCTCACGCTGGTTGTTGTTGTAACGACAACCTTAATCCCGCTAAGCTTTGACTGGAAAACGATCAGGGAGATCCACAAATCTGCTCTTGAGCGACAGACTGCCAGAGGCTGAGGCCCTTGGCAGTGGACGAGATCGCACTGAAGAAGAGGTAGCAGTACGTTGCCGCCTCAAAGCCGATGGCCATCGGGAGCGCCCCTCGCCCATCCATACCATCCAGGGTCGGGCACTGCCCTCACAGGTTCATATGAAGTTACTTCCTCCGAACCCTGGTATCGGCGGGGTGATGATCCCTTCCGGTATCACGGGCACATGCATGTCAAGTCCATAGAGTTCGGCGACCGATCCAGAAGGACCGTCATCAGCGTGGAGGGTTTCGTGGTGCAACTCGGATGCGAGGAGGATTGGGCCAGGGTTGGACGGCTTCGGACCGAAAGTCCTGTCGTGAACTAGTGCATAATTCCTTAAGTTCCTTCCCTGGTTGTGAGTGACCGGGTGAAAGGGTTTGCTTGACTCAAGGGCCCTTGCTTCTTTGGTGTTGGACACACATGAAGTTGAGCTGGCTTTTTCTGTTGGCTT
>PXCI01000258.1 GCA_003566675.1 Clostridia bacterium | reverse complement strand
CAGTTTCTTGCCCATCTTCGCCAGAAAGCGCGCTCTTACAGTGAGGAATCCAGGGCGCAGCTTTTTGCCGGCAAAGCACTTGAATGGTGTGAGTTGCTGGTCGATGTTGAATGCGATTTCGCCGAAGTCAACAACATCACCACCCGTGAATGGCGATACCAAGCCGTGGCAGCCAATCTTACCAACTTGCCCGCTCAGGTCATACTTGCCAGCCAGCAGTGGAAAGATGCTATCCAGGTAGATACTCCTAGAGGGACGGTGATTTATCTGTATGTAGATGCCAACCGCGATCCAGATACGGTTAGCTCTACGGTAAGGCAACTCTTGCGGGAAACAGCCAAAGAACTGCACCAAGCAACATTGCCGATTCTGCTGGTCCTCCTTTATGACGAAGAGGGTACTTTAGGCCAATATTTGGCTGAATATTCGGTTTTACAGGAAATGAGCGATGCTGAGAGGGCTCAATTCGGCAATCTTGTTGGGGCGCAACAGGAAAAATTGCGCAAAGTGATCTACGACAACGTGGAGCAGATGATCAAAGAGCGGCGCTATGTGACCGGAATGAAGGAGAAGCCGGCCGCCCGACGTTTAGCACAAGTGGGGTCGGAATTGTTTGCTGAAATTTACAACTCCCCCATTCCCTTTCCATTTGATGGTTTCAGTACGGCTCGGGGGAATGCCGCTGAGACCTGTCATGAATTAACTCGCGAATTGCTCACCGGCAAGTTGGATTTTGAAGGGGTGCTTGCCAAACCACAAAAGTCTAGACATCGTGCCACGAGGGTATTGAAGGAAAAATGGGGGGTGTTCAACCCAAAGCTGGGAACGGTAACAAGAAGGCCAACTTTGCCTGTTATTCGTGACCTTACCGAAAAATGGGACGACGCACTTGTAGCCGAACAGCGTCTATCCGTAGGCGATATCATCAAGGATATTTGCTTGCCGCCGTATGGGGCCAATATAGCATCGGCCGGTTTACTTTTGGCCGTTTATATCGCCCCAAGGGCAAACGAGTTGGCAATACTTAAAGGCGAAGAACAAATCGCCATCTCCCAATGGATTCAAGAAGGGGTTTTCAAGGGTAAATTCGTCAGCTTGCCGTTGATCTCAGACGTGGAGTTGATGCAGCTTGGCGATGGTCCTTCCGAATGGGAAACAATTCTTGATGAATGGGAGCAGTGTCCAGACCATGTTGGAAAAGTTAGTATGGTTGAGCGGGTTATGGAGTTGAAAAAAAGGGTTCCGGTGCCACCTATGTTGGCCTATCGATATCAGGCTCTACTTGAGCAGACTCGTGCCAGTAAAGAAGATATTGAAAAGATGGAACAAAAACAAAATGAAGTTCTGTCAAAGCTCCAGAACGGATATCAACGTCAGGATGTCGCTACGCTTGTTTGGGGCGCCATTGATTTGAAGAAAATTCACAACCGAATGGTGACGGAACATCCAGCCTGGCCGGAATCACAGATAGCTACCATACAGTCCGGACTGGAACAATCTATCTTGGCAATCCAAGATCTTTTTCCAAAATGGCTTTTCCAACAAACTCCTAGCGCTGATACCCCTGTCGCAGTTGGAGATTTTAAGCATAAAATGTTGCGCATTGTTGCGCCCAGTCTGAAGAAGCTAGGTCTTGAGACAGAGTCCGATGAACTCGAGAAGCATACGCTAAAGGTCATAAGAAATGCCGAAACCATTGCCGACGCCAAGCAGACATTGCGGGATGTGAAAAATTGGATGATTTCTAATGCTGAAGCCGTTCGGATTAGGCGAATTTTGGAGTTGCGGGCAACGAAAAAAGTCGGCCAAAATCACCTCGAGGAGCTGAAAAGACTTGCTAGACTTGTGCAACTTTCAGGGATCTCAGAAACTATTGATTCATTATCTAAATTTCTAGAGCAATTGCAAGAGACTGAAAAAAATATTTCTCAAAATGCGGATAAAGTATGGGAATCTGAAATAAACAGCATTGATGATATAGAAAGGCTGATTAGAGAAATTAATCTTTTGATAAATTCATACCAAGGAATATCGGATGATCTTGAAGATTTTTTATTCATGAACAAGGTTCTAGAGTCATTTAAGAAATCATTTCATATTTTATCAGATCTGAGCCTTAAGTGGGATTCGCTTTCTATATCTTTTCATAAAATAAATGAAGATTTAAAAAATATGATTACAGAAGATGACGAGATACCTTGGGAACCAAAAGTAGTTATCAAATCTTTATACGATGAAATAGAGAAAGATAGAAAAATAAAAAGCACTGAATGGACAAAAATGATTATTGAAGAGGTCGATAATGTTGAATGCATGACAGTAGCTGAAGCAAATCAATTTTTGTCACGAGCACAAAATATTCCACCATACGTTATCCAAGCAGACAAAGAAAAAGTGAAAGAAACCACCATTAAGGTGACCAGCCATCTTGAAAAATTAATAATTGAATGGCTTGTCGAAAAATTCAAGGAATTGTCCGAAGAAAGCAGACAGGAATTTTTAAATATGGTGAGAGAAATTGCTTGATTTCCCGATGAGAACTACCATTTAAAAAAAAGCAAGCGTTTAATTAGGTGAAATGACTCATCAGCCTTACGCCACGGAAGATCATCTCCAGCGCTTTCTCGAACGATATCCCGAACTGCTGGCAGGCGATTAGGTAGACACAGCCGCGCCCCCCCGCTGGCTGCTCATACCCCGGGAAATGTCCATCCCGGACCGCGAAGAAGGGGATAATGTGCCAGGTCAAAATCGGATGAACCAATTTTTCCGTCATTAATTTCCTGCAGAGTTTGCTCACATATTATTTTCTGGAGGATCAGCTTTTCCAGTCTTGTTTATAAGGTTGATAATTCCCTTTGACACTTGCTAGAATACTTTAGTATTTTTACTCATTATACTGAGTAAATGGAAAATGAGCATGCAACTTCCTGATTTCAAAAGATATAAAACAAACACACTAATCAGCCGCCTTCAGGAAAGCAGGCCATTGAT
>PXCI01000348.1 GCA_003566675.1 Clostridia bacterium | reverse complement strand
GTCACGAGAAGACGTGATCGGAACTCTGAACCTGTATTGGGAGCCTTCGGACGACGAGGAGCCGATGCACCTGGGGTTGTGGACGGTTCATCCCGCAGAAGAGGTGGAGCGCGGATCCTGGTGGCGCAGGATGATCGACAGTATCCAGCTGTTTTTCCAGCGTCTGCGAGGCGATGGTTGAGAAACAATGGCAGGAGAATGCTTCCTTTGTGATGAATAGTAAACCATATGCACAAGAGTCGATGTTCTAGGGGGATGTGGTGACTATGCAAGGCAGGCGCAGGGTCGTGGTGTGGACGGTCATTGGTATCGTGGCCGCTCTCCTATTGTTGTCATCCACGGCCGCATACTATTATACGGAAGTGCTCTGGTTTGAGGAGTTGGGTTATCTCAGCGTGTTCTGGACGATACTCAGGGCGCGCCTGTTGGTGGGACTGGCCTCGGGACTGGTTTTTGGCCTGTTCCTGTTCGTTAACCTGCGCTTTATACGAAGTAGCATATTGCACCTGTCCAGCCAGGTTGAGGAGCTGCAGGCCGGGCGGTGGTTCTTGCCGCGGACGATCAACCGCGTCATTGCTGCTGTTTCGGTTGTGTTCGGCTTGCTGGCGGGGATTTCCTTCGCCACCGAATGGGAGACGGTTCTTCGTTATATCAACCAGGCACCCTTCGGGGTGCCGGATCCGCTCTACGGAAGGGACATTGCCTATTTTGTCTTCACCCTGCCCTTTTACCGGGTGATCTTCAACTCCGTCGGGTTTCTGATTCTCCTGACCCTGATGATCATGGGTTTGATTTATTTCTTTGCCGGATCGGTGAATTTCCTCGGAGGCCGGGTGAATGTCCATCCCAGGTCCCGGGCCCACCTGGCGGTCCTGTTGGCCTCCTATCTTCTTCTGAAGGCCTGGGGATACTGGCTCGACGCGTTCCAGTTGGTCTACTCTGCGCGGGGCGTGGCTTTCGGTGGTAGCTATACGGACATCCACGCGCAGCTTCCGGTGTTTCGGATCATGTCGATCCTGGCGGTGTTGTCTGCCCTCGTGGCTTTGTGGTACATCCGGGCGCGCGACATCCGATGGCTCTATGCTGCGGTCGGGATCATGATGATCGGGTCCCTGGCCCTCGGATCGATCTATCCAGCGGTGATTCAGAGGTTGGTGGTGACCCCCAACGAGATCACGCGGGAGACGCCTTACATTGAACATAACATCACCTATACCCGGGCCGCCTTCGGCCTGGACCGGGTCGAGGTGAGGGAGTTCCCGGCGACGGACACCCTGACCTGGGAAGACCTCGAGGACAATATGCATACCATAGAGAATGTGCGGCTGTGGGATTGGCGTCCCCTTCTGGCGAGTTACCGGCAGCTGCACACCATACGGGCTTACTACGAGTTCACCGACGCGGATGTGGACCGGTATGTGATTGACGGCAAGTATCAGCAGGTGATGATTGCCGCTCGTGAACTGGACTACGATCGGGTGCCCGGGGCGGAGACCTGGGTGAACAAGCGGCTGCAGTACACCCACGGGCACGGTTTGGTCATGAGCCCCGCGGCCCAGTTCACCCCGCAGGGGCTGCCTGTCATGCACATCGAGGATATCCCAACGGTCAGCCAGGTCGACATCGAGGTGGAGAACCCGGCGATCTACTTTGGGGAATTGACCCGGGAGTACGTCATTGCCAACACCCTTGAGCCAGAGCTACATTACCCCGAGGGGGCATCGAACGTTTACATACACTACGATGGCACCGGAGGGGTTCCCATTGAGGGCTTTTTGCGCAGGAGTCTTTTTGCCCTCCGTTTCAGTGATTACAATATGCTGCTCAGCGGTTCGATCACCGATGAGTCACGGGTCATGTACTATCGGCATATTGGCGACCGAGTGCGTCGCCTCGCTCCCTTCCTGATGTACGATGAGGATCCCTACGTGGTGCTCTCCCGGGAAGAGGGCCGCATGTTCTGGATCCAGGATGCCTACACCCATACCACGCGTTACCCGTACTCGGAACCGTACCGGCATCAGCTCAACTACATCCGGAACTCGGTCAAGATCGTGGTTGATGCCTACCATGGGGATGTGACCTTCTATGTCTTTGACGAGGAGGATCCGTTGATTCAGACGTATCAAAACATCTTCCCCGACCTGTTCCGTCCCCAGGACGAAATGCCCGAGGAGTTTCAGAGCCACGTTCGCTATCCCCAGGACCTGTTCCGGATCCAGATGGACATGTATCGGACCTATCACATGGAGGATCCGGTCGTTTTTTACAACAAGGAGGACCTCTGGGAGTATCCCGAGGAAATCTTTGCAGGACAGTCCCGACGGATGGAACCCTACTACATTATCATGGACCTACCCGGAGGGGACACCAAGGAACAGGAGTTCATCCTGATGATACCCTTCACTCCCTCCCAGAGAGACGTGATGATTTCCTGGGTGGCGGGACGTTCCGATGGCGACCACTACGGAGATCTGCTGGTGTATAAAATGCCGAAGGGCAGGACGGTGTTGGGACCGCGGCAGATCGAGGCCCGCATTGACCAGGATGCCGAGATCTCCCAGCTGTTCACCCTGTGGGGCCAGTCGGGTTCGCACGTGATCCGTGGGAACCTGATGGTCATTCCCATCCAGGATTCTCTATTATACATCGAACCCGTCTACCTGGAGTCAGCAGACACGGCTTTGCCCGAGTTGAGAAGGGTGATTGCAGCCTACGGCAACCGGGTGGCCATGGGAAGGGACCTGCCCGAGACGATGGAAATCCTGTTTGGGGTCCGTCCGCCCGTGGTTGAAGACGGGATCGAGGATCCGGATAATGGCGTCGTCATCCCCGGCACGGACATGGAGTTGATCGAACGCGCCTGGGAACTCTTCCAGGGGGCGCAGGATGCCCTGAGGGGTGGCCAGTGGAGCCGATATGGCGATCTGATGTCTCAATTGGAAGACATCCTGGAGCGGTTGGCCGGCGAAATGGAGGATCTTTCTCCTTGAATGAGTGTTATCTCTCCAAAGGATGGACTCAAGGGGGCATCACTCATCTCCCAGGAGATAGGTGATGCCCCCCTATGCTCAGGGGATGAAGGGAGTACGCAATGACGTTAGGTAGCCAGGAGCGGGAGGCCGAATTCGTCACGGTAGAAGGACTCCGGG
The DNA here is from genome assembly GCA_003566675.1 of Clostridia bacterium. GTDB lineage: Bacteria > Bacillota > Sulfobacillia > SLMV01 > SLMV01 > PWUC01. Next base: position 10,044 of record PXCI01000348.1, on the reverse strand, counting down.
ATCGCGTCGGCGATAGGGTGAAGGTGAGAGGCTGGCTGTATAACAGGCGCTCCAGTGGACGAATCTCTTTCTTGTTGGTCAGGGACGGCACCGGGGTGGTCCAGGTGGTTGCCTCGGCGAAGGAGGTTCCCGAGGGGGTGTGGGAGGAGATCACAGCCCTCGGCCAGGAGTCCTCGTTGATCGTGGAGGGCGTGGTCAAGGAGGATGCCCGATCACCCGGTGGCTGTGAGCTTCAGATGACGGATTTGCAGCTGGTGCAGGCGGCGGAGGATTACCCGCTGGCTCTGAAGGAGCACGGGGTAGAGTTTTTGCTGGATCATCGTCATCTGTGGCTCCGAACTCCCAGGCAGACCTCCCTGCTGCGATTGAGGGACCGACTGATGCGCGAGTTGGAAGGTTTTCTTCGCTCCGATGGATTCACCCGGGTGGACACTCCGATCCTGACGCCGAATGCCTGTGAAGGTACCACCAGCCTTTTTGAAACGGATTATTTCGGAGAAGCGGCCTACCTGACCCAGAGCGGTCAGCTTTACAGTGAGGCCACCTGCGTGGCCCTGGGGAAGGTCTACTGCTTCAGTCCCGCTTTCAGGGCGGAGAAGTCGAAGACGCGGAGACACCTGATCGAGTTCTGGATGCTTGAGCCCGAGATGGCATATTACACTTATGAGGACAACCTCCACCTGCAGGAGCAGATGGTGGAGCATGTGGTGGGGGAGGTCCTACGCCACAACTCCGATGATCTGGAGATCCTGGAGCGCGATATCCAGGGCCTTGAGAAGGTAAGGGCTCCCTTCCCCCGCATCAGCTACGACGATGCCCTGGAGTTGCTGGAAAAGGCGGGCCTGTCCCTTCAGTGGGGTGATGATTTCGGGGCTCCCCACGAATCGGAGATTGTACGCCACTTCGACCGCCCCGTTTTTGTTGAGAGGTTTCCTGTGCAGACGAAGGCCTTTTACATGGAGCCGGACCCTGATCGGCCCGAGGTGGCTCTGGCCGCTGATTTACTGGCGCCCGAGGGTTATGGGGAGATTATCGGAGGCAGTCAGCGCATTGACGATTACGATCTTCTATTGAGACGAATTCGGGAGCACAATCTGCCCGAGGAAGATTTCCAGTGGTACCTGGATCTGCGTCGGTTTGGATCGGTGCCGCATTCGGGATTTGGCCTAGGTATCGAGCGGCTTCTGACATGGATCGCGGGACTTGAGCACATACGCGAATCGGTCCCCTTTCCCAGGTTGCTGAACCGTCTCAGGCCGTGAGCGGAAAGGGGTTGGATTATTGCTTGAGGAAATTGGCAGGGAGCTTCGCGAGGCAAGGGAGTCTCTTGGGCTCGAGCTCGAGGACATCCAGAAAAAGACCAGGATTCGATCAAAATACCTGATCGCCCTGGAGGAGGGAGATGGGGACTCGCTGCCCGCCCCGGTCTATGCCCGCGGAATCCTGCGGCGTTACTGCCAGGAGGTGGGCATCGATAGCGCTCCACTTATGGATTCCCTGGTCCAATGGCAGGGTGATCGGGATGATGCTCTCTTGGTTGATGGGCTAGCCCGAACCCCCGGGACCGGGAAGATCACGTTGGGTCCCGCCAAGCGGACCCGGAGTGCCAGAACATGGATTTTTGCGGCCATGATCGCCGTGGTTCTGCTGTCTGCAGGGGCGGTTTATTTTTTCATCATCCTACCCCAGGCCGATATCCCGCCGGAGACACCGCCTGCTGCCGAGGAGCCCCCTGACGATGAGGAAACCCAGGCAGAGGAGGACGAGCCAGAAGAGGACCCGGACGAGGATCCTTCGATTGTCGAGCCGAGTCTTGCCGTGACCCGGGAGACCGGCCCCGGTTTCCAGGACATCACCTATCACATTGAAGGTACCGAGGAGATTCACATCCTTCTCGAGGGTAGGGGACGCTGTTGGATCCGGGTACATGTTGACGGTGAGTTTGTCGAGGAATTGACCCTTGAGGCTGGCAGCTCGAGGGAATGGACGGCCGCCTCCGCTTTGAGAATCCGGGCCGGGAATCCGCCCGCGCTGCTCTTGACGGTCAATGGTCTGGAGATGGGCGTTCCAGATGATACAGGCCCCCGCAATCTCCTGTTCTCTTTACCTGATTGATGTACTCCTGGTTCTTTCAACTGCATAATCTTTAGCGAGGTGATCGCTATTGTCCGCATCGTGGCTGGTGGTGACGATCTTGGCCATACTTCTCTTTGTCGCCCAGGCCCCGCTCCTCGCGGTGGCCTGGGGCGAAGAGGGTGTCTTTTTTGAGCATTTCTCCCCCGATGAGCTGCCCTACATGTCTGCCCCCGCCTATGTCCTTATGGATGCGAGGACCGGTGTGGTGCTCCTGGGGCACAACATGCATCTCCGGAGGGACCCTGCAAGCCTGACCAAACTCATGACCCTGCTCTTGGCCTATGAACTGGGACGAAGTGATGAGCGGGTTCACGTCAGCCGGAAATCGGCGTCAACACCAGGATCTTCAGCCGGGCTCAGAGCGGGGGAGGAGTGGACTCTGGGGGATTTGATGATCGCCCTGGCCCTTCCCTCTGGCAATGACGCCGCGGTCGCCATTGCGGAACATATTGGCGGCAACGTTGCCGGCTTTTCTACACTGATGAACAGCCGGGCAGCCATGCTGGGAATGGTCGGGGCGACGTTCAGCAACCCCCACGGCCTCACCGCGGAGGGACACGTGATGACTGCCCATGATCTTGCGCTTCTGACCGCCCATGTCCTGAGCGTGCCCCGATTGCGGCATATCGTCTCCCTCCGCGAGGCCGTGATCCGTTCCGTCGCGGGAAGGACAGTGACGCTGCACAATACGAACAGGCTCCTCTGGTCTGACATCCTATTTCGGGGTGTAAAGACGGGTACCACGTCTGCTGCGGGACAGTGCCTGATCGCAGCAGGACGACGAGGTACGGTGGAGATCATTGCCGTCGTGCTGCGATCGGGCAATCGCTGGGCAGATGCCGAGAGGTTGATCCGATGGGGCTTTGAGCATTTCACCTGGCAGACCGTGGTGTCGCGGGAAAGGGCAGTGAGTTCTGTGCCGGTACTGACCTGGCCGGACGGCCACCGGTTGGCCCTGGCGCCGTCCAGGGACGTGGTCATGCCCTTTCCCAGCGGGCGTGGTGTGCACTTCGACCTGCTCGTGAATCGCCCTCCCTTTCTTCCCGGTCTGCGGGAGGGACCTGCGGGAGAACTGGCCGTGAGGCTTTCTGGTGAGATCCTCTTTCGTACCTCACTCGTCCCCCTGGTCCAGTCCGATGAGCTGTGACAGGCTGACGCAGCGGTAGTCCATTCGGTGCAGCTCCTCGATGATTGTTGGCAGGGCTTCGGCCAGTTGGGCGGAGGAATCATCAGCGTGAAACTCGATGATCAGGCCCGGTCTGACATGATCGGTCACCCGACCGACGATGTTGTCCACCCCTGGATTGGACCAGTCCATGGCGTCGAGGGATGCGGTGATGACCAGCATTCCAGATTCCGTGGCCGCGGTCACAACGGTTTCGTTGGAGTGTCCGCTGGGGGGACGGAAGAGTCTCGGTTCGGCGCCGAGGATCTCCCGGAATATGCCGGATGATTTATCCAGTTCGTCCTGGACCACCGTGGCTTCCACCGAGGTCAGATCGATCTGGCGGTACCCCAGGCTGCCTATGTCGTGACCGGCCTCTGCGGCTCTCTGCACGAGGTCTTCATTCGCTTCGGCCCAGGGCCCGGCAATGAACATGGTTCCCTTGACCCCTGCTTCATCAAGAAGATCGAGGACCGAGGTGAAGGTTTCGGTTCCCCAGGTGACGTTGAAAGTCAGGGCCACCTCTTCTGATGACACCTCGACCTGGTCAATAACATCATTGTAGGGGGCGGTCACGGGTGCGTGTTCGTTGCCCACCATGGGAGTTCCCCAGTACACGACGGACAGCAGGAGTATGAGACTCCCGATCAAAACGATCTTGCGCTTGCTCCGGTCTCTGACGGTTATATACAGCATGGTCACATACCTCCCTGAGGAGATATATGAGGTATCTTTGAGCCTTATGTGCGGGACTGGGCTTTCATCTTCCGCTGAAGGCGCTGCATTCGATGCTGCAGCTCAGACATCTCTTCAAAGGACCCGAGCTGTATTCGGTGTTGACGGCGGACATGCGACATGGCTCGCTCGGTGTATTGGAGGGCGGAAGTGCAGTCTCGGGCGCGGTGCTCATAGTATTTTGCCATCTCCACGTACGGGGAGGGGGGGATGGTGAGGCCAAGATCCGAGCCCTCCATTGTTTCAATCATCCGATCCCAGAGGTCGAGGGCCTCCTCCCAGCGCTTATTGGCCTTCAGCCATCGCGAAAGCTCTCCAGCCGCGCTGATGAAGGAGGACAGGGATTCGGGATCCGCCAGGACGTCGGTGAAGTAGGCGTTGGCGCGGTCGTGATCTCCCGCGCGCCGGGCCATTTTCCCGAGGGCCAACGTCTCGTGGGGGCTCCGGGTGTCCTCGGCCAGCTCGATCATGTGGGCGGCCAGGGTCACCGAAGACAGTAGATCCAGGGTGTTGTGGTGGACCACGGGAGCCAGGTGATCGAAGTCGCCGTCGTCGAGAAAGAGAAAATACCGGGCCGGAACTTCGGCGCCGGAGACATCGTCGATGCGTGTCACACCCAGGCGGTGATGCTCCAGGGATCCGAGACTGCAGCTGGGAAGAAGGCTTCGCCACAGGCTCCTCGCCGGGTGGAGCAGGTCGCAGTGCCCGGCGAAGCCCAGGGGAGCTTTCATCCGGTTCATGGTGTAGCGGTGTGAGAGGAGGGGGACATCGAAGCTTTTGCCGTTGAAGGATGCCAGGTGGTCAAAGGCACCGAGGCGCTCGCCGACGGCGGTGAGAAAGGCCTCTTCATCGGCGGGATCAGGCATCAAGTATTGCTCTACGGTTACCCCGCCGGAGGTGAAGTAGGCCAGGCCCACCAGGAAGACGTAGGTGCCGGTCCCGGTGGAGAGACCGGTGGTCTCTGTGTCCACAAAGAGCAGGTCGCCCCAGTCCTCGGGCACCTCGCCGCCACCCGTCAGAAGGGGCAGGGCCCCGGTACCGTGCGAAAGAAGGGAACCGAGGGGGATGTTTCCGTGGGTGTGGTCGCCGGCGAAAAATTCCCGGTGCCTCCATGTCACTCCCCGGGGGGTCTCCCGTGGCAGAAAGGGATGCAGCTCCGAGGTACCCTTTCGCTGCCCCGAGCGCTTTGCGGGCAGGTCGAGCATTCCAAATTCCATCAGCTTATCCAGCCTGTCACGTACACTCACGGGAGCACCCCATTCTCTGGTTCAGTAGGCGCGACGCAGATTCCTTTGCCAGGTTCCCAACCTGTCCCGTGGCACCGACGCAGGAGGGACACCCTCGTTCGCAGCTGCACCCGTTGATCACTTCAGTACAGGCATCCATCAGATCCCGGTGGGTTGAGTACAGTTTGTCTGCGAGGCCAATGCCACCCGGGTAGGCGTCGCAGACGAAGAGGGTCGGGCGCTCGGTCTGTGGGGAGCGAATCTGGGGCACAACATACAGATCCTGCCGATCACAGGCGAGGAACAGGGGAGCGACCTCGCGGATCAGGTTAGCCAGGCCCATCATGCCGGCCTCGATCTCACCCTGCCCCATGTCCCTGCAGGTTCCGTCCTCGAGAGTGATCCAGTAGGCGCTGGTGTGCATCTCCCGTGGAGGAAGGTGAATCCGGCCCCAGCCGATGTTGTCATGGCTGGAGAACTTGATTTTCTTGTAGGTGGTGGGCTGGGCTGTGAGCTGGGCCTCTCCAAAATGCCGACCCATCCGGGTCCCGGGATCCTCCCGGAATCTGTCCAGGATCCGGACATCTACGGCCAGCGAGGCGTCGGTGTAGTAGTTCACCTTCACCTGTCGGACGTAGGCCTTGTTTTCTTCCAGGTCCAGCGTCTCCACCTGGTGCTGTCGGGATTCGTGCAGGTAGATGGCTCCCTCGTGCACCAGCATTGGAGCGCTGAACTGGTCGACCTCGCCGATGATCTGGGGTTCCGGTTCGGTGATGTCAACGATGACCACATTCTCCACCGCGGCGGACCGAAGACTGATTTCCTCGGCGGGGAAACTCTCGGCCATCCAGTGCCAGGTATTTTTGGAGCGGTGCACAACCCGGTGCTCGCCGAGATACTCAAGGATCTGATCGACCGGTTCTCGGCCGAAGACTTCACCGGTGGCAAAGGGAAGCTCGAAGGCGGCACACTTGATATGGCTGACCAGGATGAGCAAGTTGTCGGGATTGACCAGGGCATTTTCCGGGGACTGGGCGAAGAAATATTCAGGATGGTTGATGATGTGCTGATCCAGGGCATTCGATGATGCTACCAGGATTGCTACCGAGGGACGGTCGCCTCGTCCGGCCCTCCCGATTTGCTGCCAGGTACTGGCGATGTTTCCTGGGTAGCCGACCAGGACGGAGGCATCGAGGGAACCGATGTCAATGCCGAGCTCCAGGGCGTTGGTGGCCACCACGGCGTCGATGGTTCCCGACCGGAGTCCCCGTTCAATCTCTCGCCGCTGCCGGGGCAGGTAGCCTCCCCGGTATCCCCTTATGTTTGCCCGGGGGAGGGATTTTTTCAGGTATGAGAGTAGGATTTCCACCCGCAGCCTGCTGCGGGCGAAGACGATGGTCTGAATCCTGTTGGCCAGAAACCGGCGGATTACTCTTCGGGCTGCCAGGATCGAGCTCTGCCGGATTCCCAGCTGCTGATTGACCACCGGCGGGTTGTAAAAAAGGATGTGCCTGTCGCCTCCCGGTGAGCCCGATTCGGTGATGGCGTGGAACTTCTTTCCCGTCAGTTTCTCCGCCAGCTGCAGGGGGTTGGCGATGGTGGCTGAGCAGGTGATGAAGGTCGGATCCGAGCCGTAGAAGCGGGCCACCCTTTGCAGCCTGCGGAGAACGTTGGCCACGTGGCTGCCGAAAACTCCCCGGTACGCGTGCAGCTCGTCGATGATCACGTACTTGAGGTTCTCAAACAGCTGCACCCACTTGGTGTGATGGGGCAGTATTCCCGTGTGTAGCATGTCGGGATTGGTCATGACGATGTGACCCGCCGCCCGGATGGTCTTTCTGGCGCTGACGGGGGTGTCTCCATCGTAGGTGTGGCTCCGAATGTCTGCTCCGAGGACATCGATCCACGCCTTCATCTCGAGGCGTTGATCCTGGGACAGGGCCTTGGTGGGGAACAGGAACAAGGAACGTGAGTTGGGCTCATTCAGGGTCTGGTTCAGTACCGGGAGTATGTAGCACAGGCTCTTGCCCGAGGCGGTGGGAGTGGCGATGACGACGTTCTCCAGGGCGTCAATTCGCTTCAAAGCCTCGGCCTGGTGGGAGTAGAGTCGGCCAATGCCCCGTGATTTCAGTGCTGCACCGAGATCTGATCTCACAGAAGACGGGACCGGGTTAAACGCGGGCTTTCCTCCTGGAATCGTGATCCAGGAGGTCGTTCGTTCTCGGAACTGGGAGTCCCCTTCAAGACTGTCGAGTAGCTGTTCGAGGTTCATGGTCTTCCTCCAGATTCAATTTTATACGAACAAGTGTTTGACATGCAATGCCTACCAGGGTGACATCACCGGAACTGCAGATCTGCGTCTTGCCCCTGGTTTGCATGGGTTTCAGTGCCCCGGGTACCCTACAGGTGATGTTGATTTTCCGTACAGTCTGGGGGTGAACGACCCATCAGAAAAGTCACCCGAAGTCGGACTTATGAGCGCGAACCTGTCGAGAAGATGACACCCAGAAAGCTACGTCCCCTCGCCTTGAAGAGGTCCAAAAGACGCCTCTTTCTCATCATGGACAGTTAGGAATTCCCGCTAGCGATCCAGTGCAAATCTCATCATGGTCTGGAATCTTGTTACATCAGGCCTTTCCACCCTTGCAGTCGTTACCCTATAGGGGTATAATGTTGATAATGAATATCATTATCATATTGTGATTTTAAGAACAAATAGAACGTGCGGGGAGGGGTTGTTGGGCATGAAAAGGTACATCACAGTTTCACTGGTCTTTTTGATGGCTGTCCTACTGGCCGGGTGCGGGGCGGCGGGCAGCAATGAGAGTACCCTGACTGTGTACTCGGGCAGGAGCAGAGAATTGGTGGATTCTTTATTGGAGCGTTTTGCGGAAGAGACGGAGATCGAGGTGGCGGTTCGGTATGGAAACACTGCCGAGCTGGCGGCGACTCTCCTCGAGGAGGGAGACAATAGTCCCGCGGACGTGTTTTTTGCGCAGGATGCAGGCGCACTTGGGGTGTTGTCCCGGGAGGGAATGCTGGTGCGGTTGCCGGAGGAGATCCTCGAGCGGGTTGAACCCCGTTTCAGGGCCTCGGCAGGTGATTGGGTTGGGATCAGTGGCCGGGCCCGCGTGGTGGCCTACAACACCGATAGGGTAGATGAGAGCGAACTGCCCGATTCCATCCTCGGGTTTACCGATCCGAAGTGGAAGGGTAGGGTGGGATGGCCGCCGACCAACGCCTCCTTTCAGGCCTTCGTCACGGGACTGAGGATTGAGATGGGAGAGGATATCGCCAGGGACTGGTTGGAGGGGATCCTGGCCAACGAGCCCCGGGTCTACTCAAATAACACCTCCACAGTGGATGCTGTTGGCAGGGGAGAGGTCGATGTTGGCTTCGTAAACCATTACTACCTGTTCCGTTTCAAGGCCGAGCACGGAGAAGATTTCCCCGTCGTGAACTTCTACCCCAGGGGCGGTGATCCGGGTGCACTGATCAACGTGGCCGGGGCCGCGATCCTCGGCACCTCGAGTCGCGCTGAGATGGCCGAGGAGCTGATTGCCTACCTGCTTTCGAGTGATGCCCAGGAGTATTTCGCCGTCGAGACCTACGAATATCCCCTCATGAGGGATGCCCGGGCCCATGGGGAGGTTGTTCCCCTCTCCGAGATCGATACACCCGACATGGATCTGGGCAATCTTTACGATCTGCAGGCTACTCTAAATCTCTTGAGAGAGACGGGAGTTCTTGATTAAGATATGCGAGCGCTGGCGAAGTCCGGTTATCTGTATCTACTCTGGGTGCCCGCTGTACTGACGGCGATTGCCCTCGTACTGCCACTGGCATACCTGGTGGTGCGCACTCTTGAGGCCGGAGCGGGCGTTTGGGACCTGGTGTTGAATCCTCGCACCCTGAACCTGCTCCTTCGGACGGTGGGCCTTGTGGCAGCAGTGACATCAGCGTCTGTGGCCCTTTCCCTGCCCCTTGCCTGGCTGACCACCCGTTCTGATTTACCGTTGAGGAAGATGTGGACGGTATTGGCCGTCCTTCCCCTTGTAATACCCAGCTACGTGGGGGCCTTCACGTTCCTATCTGCCCTGGGCCCCCGCGGGATGTTGCAGCAGTTGATGGAGGGGCCCCTGGGCATTGAACGGCTGCCCGACATATACGGTTTTCCTGGGGCGTTCGTGGTACTCACTTTGTGCACCTATCCCTATCTTTTTCTCACAGTCAGGGGGGCACTGGTCTCGCTCGACCCGGCCCTGGAGGAGGCATCCCACAGCCTGGGACACAGCAAGGCCTCGACCCTGTGGAACATCACCCTGCCCCAGCTGCGTCCGTCGATTGCCTCGGGAGGCTTGCTCGTTGCGCTGTACACTCTCAGGGATTTCGGGGCGGTATCCATGATGCAGTATGATGCTTTCACCCGGGTCATCTTCGTACAGTATCAGACGGCCTTTGATCGCACCTATGCGGCCGCCCTGAGCCTGATCCTCGTGGGAATCAGCATCTGGGTGTTGGTGGCCGAGATGCGTACCCGGGCCAGGTATTCGGTGTATTATCGCAGTGACAGCAGCAGTTCCAGCCCCCCGGCCCAGGTGCCGCTGGGCATCTGGAAGGGGCCGGCCCTTGCGTTCTGCGGTATGCTCGTTGCCCTGGCGCTGGGGATACCGACGGTGACCATCAGCTATTGGCTGGTTCGGGGCATACTGGCCGGTGAGACACTCAGCATGGCCTGGATCCCGGCCTGGAACTCCTTTCACGCCGCGGCTGTGGCAGCGG
>PXCI01000092.1 GCA_003566675.1 Clostridia bacterium | reverse complement strand
TGAACGAACCATTTACTGGAACTCTGTGTGGCGCTAACAAGTCGCTCAAGTTCGTTGCGCGCTACGCGCTCCACCGGACGCGGCAAAGCCGCGCCGCTTAGCTTAAACGTTAGCTGCACAAGCTTCGAGAATTAGTTATGGAGCCATTTCAGTGATCCCAACAAAGAAAATCTCGCTTACACTGCTCGAGTATGCCGAGCCATTGATCAACGAGCTTGAAGATGGCTACTCCCAAAGCGACTTGGAAAGTGTGTTGCACCTAGCAACGTGCATCTGGAATTCCTGTGTAGTGGATCAATGGCACAGTACTACGGAGAATGTTGAATTGCTAAGGCGACAGATCTCGAAGGCCGAGAATTCAATTCCCACTGCGATCGTCGAGGGGATGATCCAGCGCAAGAAGCAGTGCTTCGGGGCCGATCCCAGGGCCATAACAAACGAATGTGTAGTTGTCAAAAACGGCGAGTTCGTGGTGCATGCGGAAGCAAGGCTTGATTTGCAAAACATCCCGGTGCAATCCAGGCGGTCCAATTGAGAAAAGCAGCTAACAATGGGTTCAACCGGACGCCGGAAAGCTCTGCGGCGGCAAAGCCGGTCGAGCTCGGTGGCGGCGCCGGTTAACCCAAACGTTGGGCATTTCGCTTCATTTATCGCTATAGGAATAAGATCAATGCAAGGACACATCATAAAAGTTATCTCAACCCTCGCCGTTCTAGGTCTTCTTATTGGCTGTGCTGGAACCCGGAGTACAGCGTCAGATCCAGCGGATGCATGGATGTATCCACTTACTAATGAGCAGGCGGAGCGAGTCCTAACCGAAGCAATGGCAGCTGAATTTTCAGGCTCTGCCCTCTCAAGAGTTGACATCCCTAATAGGGGATACAAAGTAACAATTCGGTTTGCCCTTGACTCCCATGACATTGTTGCAGTGATGGTCCCGGCCAAAGGCAAAACCACAGATGGAGAGCAAGTTGATGGATTTGTTTTTGAAGTAAACGACTCCGGCACCATGGCCATTAGTGGTCGCCGACGGGCCAACAGGCTGTTTGAGGGAATCCAAAACCGAGCAAGCCAAGTTGCGCCCCCTGTCCGCTTAGTAGGATACTAATCGACCTAAAACATTGCTCGCTACTCCTAACAAAACCGAGCAAAAACCAAAGCAACGAAAACAGAGGCAATTTCCCATGAAAAAATCACTACTGACATTAAGTTTCATTTTGCTAGGCTTAGCGCTGGCTATTCCAGCCAGCGCTCAGGAAGTTAATGGTGGCATGTCCGGGAGCTTTTTCAATCCAGATGAAGCCGGCTCTGGAATCAACATCGAGATACTGGAGGGTAACGTAGCCAACGGGTACTGGTATACATATGACCTCGATGGGTTTCAGATGTGGTTGCTTATGTCTGGAAGCGTTAGTGAAAACTCAATCACCGGCACTCTCTATTATTTCGAAGGCATGAAGTTTGATACGCTGAACCCCGAAGATCGAAGTGATTTTGTCTTCGGAGAATTCCAGATTACCTACTCGGATTGTAACAACCTAGAATTTTTGTATGAACCCTCACTTCTGGACTTTGATGGCACTCCATTTCCAGATGGGACTTCGAATATGACCAGGTTAACATTTCCATTGGGCGTTCAGGAACAGTGCGACTTAGCAGGAGGTTCCGCTAGCCCGCTAAGGCAGCCTTATGGCGGCGTATATGATGGAACAGTGGAAAGTGATATTGCTGGATTGACCGTACCAGCTACCGGTGTGATAACAGAAAACGACAAACTATGGTTTCTGACTGAAAACGGGCTTTACTTTGGAACAATATACTCAACAGCCAGTGGCTTCAGTTCACGGCTGTCTGCAGTGCTTTTTATTGGAAACGTGTTTCCCGGTGGCAACTCATATGGATATATGGATGTAAATGGCACTCTGGATGATGGACAATTAACCGGCGTTTACGAAACCTTCAATCCGGAGACAAGATCTGTTATTGATAGTGGCACCTTTCAGTTCGATGCAAATGAGGTATATGAGCTTGGGGTTTCACAATCGCAACTCATGGGCGCGTGGACTAGTGCTCAGGGAGGAAGTTTCAGCGTATCGTCAGCGGGAAGAATTGTTGGAACGGATGCAGAAGGCTGCTGGTATGATGGAACTATTACACCAGTTGATCAACGATTCAGCGTAGCTCACGGATCTATCCTAATTTCGCAATGTGGTGCACTTACCGGCTTCAAAGAAGTGGTGGGGGTGCTTGATGAAAATGGGGATTTGACTATTGCATTCGCCGGTGGACAGACTGCAGGCCTTACCATTTTAAGTCAATAGAAACAATGCCCAACAAAGGGTTCAACCGGACCCCGGTAAACTCCGCGGCGGCAAAGCCGGGCGAGTTCGGTGGCGGGGCCGGTTAACCCAAACGTTAGGGCTAGAAGGGAATAGCATTCGTGGGCCTACTGAGTTTCATTATTTCCAGAGACCGGGATGAACTCTCCGTTCACGCGGACGCGGAGGGACTTCGTGTTTTGGAGCTAGAGATTCGGCGGATGAGGCAATCTCTAGAAAATACCAAATCTGACCACTTTCATCTGTTCACAGACAACTGGGCTCCTGATGGAGAGCTAACCCGTACTATGCTGAGGCAGGATGCGAATAACGGCGGTAAGGCTATCCAGCATCTCAAGTTCTATGCCTGGACCCAGGAAGGGAAAAAGAACAATGACCTGTAAGTTGTCCATCCCAACAGCCATTCGGTGCTTCGGGGCACGTCGCCCTAACAAAGGGTTCAACCGGACCCCGGTAAGCTCCGGGCCGGCAAAGCCGGGCGAATTCGGTGGCGGGGCCGGTTAACCCAAACGTTAGATGAAATAGGAGAAATTCATGAATCCGAGATTGATCCTCATAATTTACTTAATCTTGGCATTAGTTGGATGTGCAGAACCAACCATTGATGCCAGCAATGAAGACGCCCTTAAGCGGAGTATCGAGAATGTGCGGGATTCTCTCTCGGCAT
>PXCI01000164.1 GCA_003566675.1 Clostridia bacterium | reverse complement strand
GCGTTCGGTAGATGTCAACTGCTCAGGCATGACTTGAGATGGTCTGGTGCGGAGGAGGAATAAGAGGCACCGGGTGGGGAGAACATTCCACCCGGGCCTATGATGTTGTTGTCCTAGAACATGGGTGATGTGCCGGGGCCCATTTTCTTAACCTTCACGGCCTGAAGCCCCTTCGGGGTTTCGACCACGTCGAAAGTGACCCGCTCGTTTTCTTCCAGCGTCTTGAAACCTTCGCCTTCGATCTCCGCGTAGTGCACGAAGACGTCATTGCCGTCCTCTTGCTCGATGAATCCGTAGCCTTTGTTTCCGTCGAACCACTTTACTGTACCTTCAGCCACTACTCTACCTCCAAGTACACAGGGCTACCTTCCGCCACTAAGGAGGAAGGATGAGGTGCGGCAACCCCGTCGGGTGTTTTGTCTCATTTGATATTACTGTGTGCAGTTGCTCACCTCATCCGATGCACGACCCTAGTGTGCCCGAATCGCGGTGGGAATTATCCTTCCACAATTGAGAGGCTCTGGAATTACAGAGTCGTGTGGCGCGAACCGCGAGGTCACATATTCTCGCAGATCGCGGGACTCACCCGATCTTTTCATGTCATATTGCCCAGTTGTTTAATCGATTAACATGGGAAAGTATGCCTTAACGAGCACATTTAAGAGGAAGAATCGCAAAGGATATTGGGTTGCGTAACGAGAAGTATTTTGAAATGTCAGCCATGTAAGGACTGGATTTGGACGCGATTCGGTGTTGAGAGAGGAAAGGTTCGCATGTTTGAACACAGGGTTGAAGCACGGAAGCATAGGCTTAAGGATGAGCGCGTGGGCTTTGCTGCCATCAGCCGGGAGCAAATTTCCGCTATTTCACGGGGTATCCTATGGTTGTGAGTGAGCGAGTGTCCCTACTGATCATTCCGGTCGGTTCAGATCCGCTTCTGGTCGCACCGCTGCTGGAGGCCGAGGGTCTGCGAGACCGTTGTGCAGTGAAGGGTGTTTTCATTTATGAAGACGGCGAATCCTTCGTGGGTGCGCTTCAGGCGGCACTTACAGACAGAAGCCCGGCAGGACCCATGGGCTGCGCATACACGGTCATGCGCCTGCTTGAGAGGAGCCTCTGGGAAGGGGCGGCTGGTTGTTCAGATCAACGTCTGCGATATCACTGGATTGGTGGCAGATCTGCGTAGTGTGAAGGAGCCCGTTGAGGTTGAGGCGATGGAGAAGGCGGTTGAGCTCGTAGAGGGTGTCTTCGAGAAGATGCGGAATCTTCTGAAACCTGGAGTCAGTGAGAAAAAATTGGCCACTGCTGTCCAGAGAGGTCTGGCCGATCGGGGAAGCGGGCTGATCTATCCGGGAGCCGTTGCTTCGGGTGAGCGGACCGCCTTTCCCCATGCGCAGCCGTCTGATCGTTGTGTTGAAGCGGGAGACCTGGTCTGGTTTGACGTTTGTACGGAGGCGGATAGTTATCATTCCGACCTGACGCGCACCTTCACTGTCGGTGAGCCCGTCTCGAGACTCAAAGAAATTTACGATGTTGCATACGAAGCGCAGAAAAAGGCGAGGGAGGCGATCGGTCCCGGCATGAAGTGCAGTGAGGTGGATGGGATCTGTCGCCTGCATATTGACAAGGCTGGATACGGTGAGTATTTCACACACAGGAGCGGGCACGGCCTGGGCCTCGAGATCCATGAACCTCCATACATGGTTTTTGAAAGCAACGTGGTTTTGAAGCCGGGGATGACCTTTACCGTCGAGCCGGGAGTTTATCTTCCAGGAGAAGGCGGCGTACGCATTGAGGATGACGTTTCGATCACAGAAGAAGGCTGTCGCTCACTCACCTCATTTCCACTAACTGATCGATTAGAGCGCAGTAGATGGAGGGAGGCCACCGTTGGAATCTTTTGTTTTGGGCAGGGATGAGGCTCATATCAGCGACGTAGTCCGTGTTGCCAGGGGGCACCGAGAAGTCCATCTCAGTCCGTCAGCGCACAAATGCATGCAGAGATCCCGGGAGTATATCGAAGGACTGGTCGAGGAGCGCGCTGTTGTTTATGGGGTCACGACCGGCTTTGGAAATTTTTGCGAGACCCATATATCCCAGGAACAGGCCCGGGAATTGCAGCAGAATCTCATACGCAGCCACGCGGTTGCCGTGGGAGAGCCCCTCTCCGAGGAGGTGGTTCGAGGGGCCATCTTTCTCAGGGCATTGGCCCTGTCCCGCGGGCACTCGGGGGTCAGGCCTGCAGTGGTAGAATTGCTGATCGGGATGCTAAATGTCGGGGTGATTCCCCTAGTTCCCCAGCAGGGCTCCCTTGGAGCCAGCGGCGACCTTGCACCCCTCGCTCACATGGCACTGGTTCTGATGGGCGAGGGACAGGCGACCTTTGATAATCGGCTGATGTCGGGAGCGTCGGCCCTGGAAAGGGCAGGGCTTGAACCGTTGACCCTCGAGGCCAGGGAAGGACTGGCACTTATCAACGGGACCCAGATCATGACGGCCCTGGGCGCCCTCGCTGTTGCCGATGGAGAGGTCCTGTGCCACAGTGCCGATGTAGTTGCTGCACTCACCCTGGAGGCGCTGCGAGGGATCAAGGATGCTTTTGATCCTCGCGTTAGCCAGCTGCGTCCCCATCCCGGACAGGAGGAGGTTGCCCGGAGAATTCGGGAGGTCACCCGTGGGAGCAGCCTGGTAACGCGACAGGGAGAAATCTGTGTGCAGGACCCCTACTCACTTCGGTGTATCCCCCAGGTTCACGGAGCGGTCAGGGATGCCCTCGCCTACATCACCGGCGCAGTTGGGCGGGAGCTTTCAGCCGTCACGGATAATCCCCTGGTGTTCCCCGGTGAAGATGTTCTCTCTGCGGGCAATTTCCACGGCGAGCCCGTTGCACTGGCTCTGGATCATCTGGCCCTGGCCATGGCAGAGCTGGGCAACATCAGTGAACGCCGCACCAATCGCTTGCTCCACCCCGCATACAACCGGGGACTCCCGGCCTTCTTAACAACCCGGGGGGGACTGAACTCGGGGCTCATGATCGCTCACTACACTGCGGCCAGCCTCGCCTCAGAGAACAAGCTGCTGGCGGCACCCGCCAGTGCAGATTCCATACCGACTTCGGCGGGTCAGGAGGATCATGTGAGTATGGGTGCAACGGCGGCCAGGAAGGCCCGCAGCTCGGTGCGTAATCTCAGTCGCATTTTGGCAGTTGAGGCGGTGACCGCAGCCCAGGCTCTGGATCTCAGGGCCGAGCAGGATGGGGAAATGGGGTTGAATCCCGGCCGCGGTACGAAGGCCGCTTACCAGTGGATCCGAGCAAGGGTTGACCGGGTTGAACAAGACCGTAGTCTTTCACAGGAGGTGCAGGATTTGGGAGATGCCCTCGTAGGTGGGGATATGCTGCGGTGGATGTCTAGATCTAGATGAGCATTGCATCAATTGCCTGACGACGCATAAGTTTTGAGGGGGTCTGATCATGAGTCCGAGAGTGATTCGAGCACCGCGTGGTTCCGAGATCAGTTGCAAGGGGTGGCAGCAAGAGGCGGCCTTGCGAATGCTGATGAACAACCTGGATCCCGAGGTGGCAGAGAAACCGGATGAGCTGATTGTGTACGGTGGGACCGGCAAGGCTGCTCGCAATTGGGCATCTTTTGATGCCATCGTGGCTGCACTGAGGGACCTCGAAAATGACGAGACGTTGCTGGTCCAGTCAGGAAAGCCTGTGGGGGTCTTTCGCACCCACGAGATGGCTCCCAGGGTTCTCATCGCAAACTCCATGCTGGTCCCGGCCTGGGCTGACTGGGAGCATTTTTGGCAGTACGAGGCCCAGGGGCTGACCATGTTTGGGCAGATGACCGCGGGTTCCTGGATCTACATCGGAACCCAGGGGATTTTACAGGGGACTTACGAAACCCTTGCTGAGCTGGCCCGGCAGAAGTATGGTGCAACCCTTCGGGGCAAGATTGTCCTGACCGCCGGACTCGGGGGTATGGGAGCAGCCCAGCCGATGGCCGTGACCATGAACGGCGGGGTGGGCATCATGGTGGAAGTGGACCAGCGCCGGATTGAACGTCGGCTCAAGACCGGGTATGTCGATTGCTGTGCCCGGGACGTTGATGAAGCCTGGGGCATGGCCCTGAAGGCCAGGGATGCCGGAAAGGCACTTTCGATTGCCCTGCCTGGCAATGCTGCGGAGATTCTTCCCCTTCTTGTCGAAAGGGGCTGGATCCCCGATGTGGTGACGGACCAGACTTCAGCCCACGATGCCCTTGGCGGGTATGTACCCGCTGGGCTTGGGATGGAGGAGGCCGAGAGGCTTCGCAGCAGTAATCCTGATGAATACGTCGGTCGATCCATGAACAGTATGGCCCGTCATTGTGCTGCCATGGTCGATATGATGGATGCAGGTGCCTGTGTTTTTGATTACGGAAACAACCTGAGGGGGCAGGCAAAAGAGGCAGGATTTGAGCGTGCCTTCCAGTATCCTGGTTTTGTCCCTGCGTTCATTCGCCCGATGTTTTGTGAGGGTAAGGGGCCTTTCCGTTGGGCCGCCCTCTCCGGTGATCCCGGGGATATCCACCGCACCGACCGAGCCGTCTTGGAGGCCTTTCCCGATGACGAACCCCTCAGACGGTGGATTACCCAGGCTTCTGAGAAGGTGCCTGTGCAGGGACTGCCTTCCAGGATTTGCTGGCTCGGGTACGGAGAACGGGATCGCATGGGGTTGATCTTCAATGACCTGGTACGCAGGGGTGAGGTGAGTGCTCCCATCGTCATCGGCAGAGACCACCTGGATGCCGGTTCGGTGGCCTCGCCCAACCGGGAGACGGAGAACATGAAGGACGGCAGTGATGCTATAGCTGATTGGCCAATCCTGAATGCCCTTGTCAACACCGCCGCCGGAGCAAGCTGGGTGTCGGTCCATCACGGCGGGGGGGTCGGGATCGGATATTCCATTCACGCGGGGATGGTTGTTGTTGCCGACGGTTCCACGGAGGCCGATGAACGTCTCCGGCGGGTGCTTCTCACCGATCCCGGTACTGGCGTCGCCCGGCACGTCGATGCTGGATACGATGAGGCGGTGAGGGTGGCCAGGGACCGGGGTGTGAGTATCCCTATGCTCGAATGATCTGAGTCAGGAGGGGATTGTGGGATGATACGCTCCATTCGAGTCAGCCGCCCGCTGATGGTGGCGACGCTGATTTTACTGTCCACGGCCGCCGCTGCTTTGTGGGGGCTGGAGCTGGTGACCGAGCGAGAGGTCGTTCACCTATGGGCTGCGGGGGATCTACCCGATTTTGAGCCCTTGTTAAATGAGACGACCCAATCCTATCGGTCGCCCTGGGGATTGGCTGTGGATTCCTCCGGCACCATCTACATCACCGATTCCAGCAGAGGTGCGGTTTACCTTTTGGACGCGGAAGGAGCGCAGCCTCACAGGGTCCAGCTGGCCAATGGGATAGCTCCCTCTTTCCCCTCACCCGTGGGAGAGGATCTCTTCGTTTACGATCAGCACGAAGATGAACTGATCCGGATCTCCCTGGGGGATTTGAGGGAGAAGGACGATCCTGATCTGACCGGCAGACGACCCCTTGTGGATCTCCTTGGTGGGTTTGTCGCAGACTTCACGGGAGTCGGGCTGGATGAGCGCCCTGGGGTTCAGATTTTCCGGCTCGAGAGTGCCGGTGATGAAGATCTATTTGTCTTTGCCGAGCTGATCACTGACCGTGAGATCTACCGCTTAGCGGTCTGCTGGCCCGTTGGTGACCCCCAGCCGGAGCAGGTGCAGTGGCGGTACCTGGCCCGAATCACAGCAGAGGACGGGGGAACGTGGACCGAGCTTCTGCCCGGTCCTGAGGAGGAGTCTTCCCTCGCCCGTGATGCCACCGGGGGAGGGAGCCTGCTGCGGCAGGCCGGGGGGCCCCTTCTGTGGGAACTGGAGTTCCCCAACGGGGTGCCCGTTGCCTACGAAACCAGTTTCCGGGTCTCGCCGCACCTGATCGGGGAACGACCTGATGGGGGCCTCTGGCTGGCCGAGCGACGACCTCTTCAGCGGGAGGGACTCAGCACCACGGCCTTTTCCTCAGCCTGGACCCTCAGCCTGGTGACATCTGCTGGCGAGGTCGTTGATTCACTCCAGATCCCCTGGCCGGAGGACTGGCGTTCTGGCCCGACAGTGACGCTGAATGATGGTTCGTTGTATGTGCTGTATCCTGCGAATGATGGTACAGTTAACCTGCGCATGATACGAGTGGAGAAGCGATGGAGATGGAGGCCGGGCGAAAGCTAGGATGGAGGATCCATAGATGATGCGGATTATCGAAGCAGTTCCCAATTTCAGCGAGGGACGCAGGTCTGAAGTTGTGGATCAGATCCTTGATGCATTTAAGGGACGTGCGAACTGCCAACTCCTCGATCATCATGCCGATAAAGATCACAACCGCCTCGTTGTCACGGTTGTCGGTGAGCCGGAAGCCGTGATGGAGGCGTGTTTTGCTGCAGCTGGGACGGCTGCGGATCTCATTGATATGGACAAGCACAGGGGGAGTCACCCCCGCATAGGAGCGACCGATGTTATACCCCTTCTGCCGGTTCAGGGCGTGGATATGAAGGAGTGTGTCGAGATGGCCCGGGCCCTCGGCGAGCGCCTGGCGACGGAGCTCGGCATTCCCGTGTACCTGTATGAGGAGGCCGCCAAGCGGCCCGAACGGCGCAGCTTGGAGGTTATCCGGCGGGGTGAATACGAGATGCTGAAGGATGAAATCAGCCTTGAACACAGGCAGCCCGACCTCGGGCCCGCCGAGATGCATAAGGCGGCTGGAGCAACGGTCGTGGGGGCGCGTCAGCCCCTGATTGCTTACAACGTCTATCTTCGGACGAGCGACGTCTCTGTGGCGAAGGAGATTGCCCGAGCCGTGCGAGGATCCAGCGGTGGCTTTGTCAACGTCAAAGCCATAGGACTTGAGGTGGAGGGGGATGCGGTGCAGGTGTCCATGAACCTGACTGATTTTCGCAGGACGCCGGTGCACCGGGTCTTTGAGTTCATTAAACGGGAGGCGCTGCATCGTGGCGTGGCGGTGAAACGGAGTGAGATCGTCGGGCTGCTTCCCCAGGCTGCCCTGATCTCAACGGCTCGCTACTACCTCAGGCTTACGGAGTTCTCCCCCTCCGATCAGATCCTGGAGCGGCGATTGGAGGCGGAGAAGTGATGGGGACCGAGGGAGGGGAGCCATGGGCGCCGAGGGCAGCCTTGTCATTGAGAATGTAACGCTCAGCACCCCCCTTCCGGAACAGGGCAGCTGGCAGGTGGTCACGACCCCGGATGCCTACGTAGTCATTGAAGGGGGGATTGTCTCTGAGGTGGGCAAGGGGACTCCCCCCCGTGCGGAGTCGATCCTGGATGGATGCGGGCGCGCAGCGATACCTGCCCTGTGCGATCCCCATACCCACGCCATTTTTGCCGGATGGCGGGCTCGGGAATTTGAGATGCGGCTCACCGGGAAGGGCTACAAGGAGATCCTCGCTGCCGGGGGCGGAATCCTGGATACGGTCAGAGCGACCCGCGAGGCATCGGGGGACGACCTTGCCCGGCTTCTCCGCCGCCGTCTTGACGCGATGTTGTCTCGGGGCGTACTCACCTGCGAGGTCAAGAGCGGTTACGGACTCGATGTGGATACCGAGATCCGGATGCTCAAGGCCATTTCGGAAGCCGGAAAGGACCACCCGGTGGACGTCGTCAGCACCTTCCTCGGAGCCCATGCCGTTCCGGGCGAGTGGTCTGGCGATGGGGCTGGCTACATAGAGGAAGTGGTTGTTCCGCTGATCGGTGAGATTGCCCGACGCGGATTGGCGGAGTTCGTCGATGTGTTCTGTGAACCGGGGGCTTTCTCTGTGGCAGAGTCCCGCCGGGTCCTTGAGGCCGCGACCGGGGCTGGGCTGGGCCTTCGCATCCATGCGGACGAACTGGAGGCATCGGGAGGCGCAGCCCTGGCCGCGGAAATGGGCTGTGCCAGCGCTGAGCACTTGCTCTCCGCGCCGCCAGATCAGCTTCTGCAGATGCGCGATGCCGACGTCACGGCCGTGCTTCTACCTGGGACGGCCCTGGTCTTGGGCCAACCTTATGCCCAGGGACGCTGGATGGTGGATCAGGGCATGTCGGTGGCGCTGGGAAGCGACTTCAATCCCGGCAGTTCTCCGATTATAGATATGGGCCTGATCATGGTCCTGGCATGTCTGCAGATGAAGATGACCCCTGCCGAGGTTCTGGTGGCTGCGACACGGAATGCGGCAATGTCTCTCGGGCGGAGGGATCGAGGGGTGGTAGCTCCGGGCTATAGGGGCGACCTTGTGATTCTCGATGCACCCCAGTACACGCATCTGATGTATCGGCCGGGAGCACGCCTGGTCTCGAGTGTGATATCGGCTGGAGATGTGGTGTTTTCTGAGGATATTACCGATCTGTGATGATGGGGGAGAGAACGAAATGGATGAACATACGGGGTTTGGTTCATTGACACTGAAAGATTTCCTGGCCCGGCTGGCACACGGCGATCCCACTCCGGGTGGGGGTACGGCATCGGCCGTGGCCGGTTCGATGGGGGCTGCCCTGGTTGTGATGGTCACAGGTCTCACTTTGGGCAAGAAGAAATACAGTGATGTGCAGGACGAGGTGCAGGCCTGGGCAGAAGAGGCTGCCCTTTTGCAGAAGGAGTTACGTGATCTGGCCGATGAAGATAGTGAGGCCTTTAATCAGGTGATGACTGCGCTGCGGATGCCGAGGGATTCTGACCGGCATCGTAAGGCAAGAACCCGTGCCCTGGAGGCGGCCACCCGGCAGGCGACTGAGGTGCCGCGACAGGTGTTGCGCCGGTGCCTGCGAGTATTGCGGCTGGCCGTGGAATTGGCGAGAGCCGGCAACGACAATGCGGTCAGCGATGCCCTGGTGGGAGGAGAATTGGCTGCATCCGGGGTTCGGGGAGCGGTTGCAAACGTGATGATGAATCTCAGCTCCCTTGTCGATGAGGGATATCGTTCGGACGCAGCCGGCGAGGTAGATCGGGTTGAGGCCCAGGTGTCGGACCTGCTGGATGATCTGCGGGCCGCCGCAGCAGAGCGCATGTGAAGAGCAGGTGCCCCATTGAAGAGATACCACTACAGGGAGATCGGTTCGACCAACGATGAGGCGCGCCGACTGCTGGGGGAGGGCAGGATCCAGGGTTCGGCTCTTGTCACAGCAGAGGTCCAGACCGGAGGGCGGGGACGGAATGAGCGGCGATGGATGTCGCCCCGGGGAGGACTATGGATGACTCGGGTGCTCTCCCCCGATGTACGTGAGGTCCTGTGGTCCATCTATCCCCTCCTGGCGGGTGTGGCTGCTGTTGGTGCGATTCACGCGATCGCGGGGGTGCAGGCCGAACTGAAATGGCCCAATGATGTGCTGTGGGAGGGCAGGAAGCTGGGAGGCATTCTCTGCGAGAGCCTCCAGGGACACATCCTGATCGGCCTGGGCATCAACGTCAGCATCGGGTGGGAGCGCCGGGCCACGCCGGGTTTTGAACCCGTAGATTTGCAGACGGCGGCAGGTGGTCTGAAGGCCAGTCCTCCAGAAGTGATTGCCGATCTGGCAGATGGGGTAAACTGCCATATAGACCGTTGGTGCGCTGTCCTCGAGGAGAACCCTGAACAGGTCCTGGGGACATGGCGCAGGCACTGCTGCATCTTTGGCAGGGACGTTCGTGTGCTTACGGGCGAGCAGGTTTATGAGGGAGTGGCTCGAGACATTGGGGGCGATGGTGCCCTGATGGTAGAGATGCCGAACGGGCGAGTTCGCAGGTTCTACTCTGGCGATGTCAGCCTTAGATTGAGGGGAGAGGGCAATGATTGCATCCGGTAACGATACCCTGACTGCGGTTGACGGGGTTTGCGTGGGCCACTACACGGATCGGAAGGCAGTGACCGGGCTGACGGTGATTCTCTTTCCGGGTGGTGCTGTGGCCAGTGGTTCGGTTCGTGGGGCGGCCCCCGGCACGCGGGAGGTTGCTCTTATGCGTCCCGGAAACACCGTTGATGAAGTCAACGCCTTCATGCTGACCGGCGGCAGCGCCTACGGCCTCGATGCCGCTGCTGGGGTGATGCGCTACCTGGGGGAGCGAGGAATGGGTTTTGCAGCGGGGAAGTCGATGGTGCCCATTGTTCCCGCTGCTGTGCTCTTTGACCTGGAGGTGGGCGATGCCGTGGCGCCTGATGCGCTGGCTGGCTACTCGGCCTGCGAGGTGGCGAATTCAGACCCCGTCCCGCAGGGTGCTGTCGGTGCCGGGACCGGCTGCACCGTCGGAAAGGTCCTGGGCATGTCCCGAGCAAGCCCGGGAGGGCTCGGCAGCAGTGTCGTGCAGCTAGGTGGCGGAGGTATGGTTGGGGCCCTCGCTGCCGTCAACTCCATGGGCAACGTGGTGGATGGGAAGGGTTCGACACTTGCCGGAGTCAGGGCGGATCCGGGCACGGGTTTTCTTTCCGCGGAGGAGTGCGTCATCAGCGGCTTCACACCGAAGGGCGCTACAGGGTGCAATACCACGTTGGTCACGGTGGTGACGGATGTTATGCTGGACAAGACGCAGTGCAGGAGGGTGGCAGAGATGGCCCATGATGGCCTGGCCATAAGTATACGGCCGTGTCATACGTCTTTTGACGGTGATACCGTCTTTGTTGCCTCCACTCGCCGAAGCCCAGGAGACCCGGATCGGGTGGGTGTGGCGGCGGTCCGGGCTGTGAGCTGCGCGGTGAGGCGCGCTGTCTCCCAGGGGCCTGATGGAATGGATCGGTGTTGAACACAACACGGGATCAGGACTAGAATATATGGACAGGTGCACGAATCGTCTCGATGGAGAATCGGTACTTCGTAGACGAGACTGAATTCCTCCAGACGACGTTTTGGGGCCACCTACAACAATCACTAAGTCCGTCATCCCCGCTGGGGAGCCGGAACGGAGGGTGAAAAATGAAGAAGATGACTCTAAGACACTACGTACTGGCAGGCCTGTTGGGAGCACTGATCGCTGCGCTGGGGTTTACTCCACTGGGGATGGTGCCCGTGCCAACTCCTGCAGGAGCTGCTACCATACTCCACGTGCCCGTGATCATTGCCGCCTTGCTGGAGGGCCCCGTCTTTGGAGCGATGGTCGGCTTTTTATTCGGAGCGGTCAGCTTCTGGCGGGCTATCGTGGCTCCGAGCAATCCCGTCGCCCAGGTGATGTTCACAGATCCGGTGACGGCCTTTGTCCCCCGGATCCTGATCGGACTCGTGGCGTTTTATGCTTTCAGGGCGGCTCGCGATGAGAGGTGGAGGCGGGTCATATGTGCGCTCTGTGGGCTTTTGGCCTGGGACCTTTCGTACAGGGTGATCCTGAATGCCGGTTGGGTTCAGGCTCATCCCATCAACTACCTCTACTTCTTTCCGGCTGCCGCCGCTGTGGCCTATTTCCTCTTCCGGCTTCTGTCGGGGGAGAAGGCGCCTGTGATTGCCGGAGCCCTCGCGGGCAGCCTGACGAATACGGTGGGCGTCCTGGGCATGGTCACTTTACGGGGTATCCTGCCGCCAACTGTAAGTGCGGTAGTAGCGGTGGTACACGGCCTCCCAGAAGCTGCTGTTGCAGTACTATTGACGCTTATGTTGTATAATGCATTAAAGGGACGTACCAGTACCACCTGAAGAAGGGAGTAGGGGATTGATCCTTGCCGCAGATATCGGAAACTCCAATACCACCCTGGGCCTTTTTTCTGGTGAGAGTCTGGTGCATCGGTGGAGGCTGTCAACTCTGACATCGGCAACGCCCGATGACCTGGGGATAAGCATGAGGACACTTCTGAGCAGCAATGGGGTGAGCCTTTCTGACATCGATGCCATCATCTATGCTTCGGTGGTACCTCCTCTGACAGAGCCTTTTGAGAAGATGTGCCAGAGGTATATTGGGATGCAGCCCCTGAAGGTGGCTCCCGGAGTGAAGACGGGAATCGACATTCGCTATGAGAATCCGAGGGAGGTTGGAGCGGATCGCATTGCGAATGCTGTAGCGGTTCAGAGTCAGTATGGTGGCCCCAGCATCGTGGTGGATTTTGGTACTGCCACCACCTTTGACGTGGTATCGGCCGACGGTGACTATGCTGGGGGAGCGATTTTGCCCGGAGTGGGCCTCTCTACAGAAGCCCTGTTTGAGCATGCTGCTCGTCTTCCCCGGATTGACCTTGCGGGGCCAATCAGGGCGGTGGGTAGGAACACTGTGGAGAGTATGCGCGCGGGAATCATATACGGTTTTGCCGGCTCAGTTGATGCGGTGGTGGCTCGAATCGAGGGGGAGATCGGAACGGCACGGCGAATAATTGCCACGGGAGGCTGGGCAGGACTCATAGCCCCCGAGTGCCAAAGAGTAGATGAGGTGGATCCGAACCTGACACTGGAGGGTCTACGTATCATATACATGCGAAACAGGACTTAGGACTTGAGGGGAGGGGCTGTCGATGATAGAGATGGACCTGATAACAGTAGGAATGGCCCCGCGCGGGGACGGTAATGTGCTCGTGCTGCGTGAGGTGGACGGTGAGAGAATGCTCATCCTTGGTATAGGTTTCGCCGAGGCTACGTCCATCGCCATGGCGGCCGAGGAGGTTACCCCGCCTCGCCCCATGACGCATGATCTGATGATAAGCCTCATACATCGCCTTGGAGGATCCCTGAAGCGGATCCTTATTCATGACATGCGTGGTGAGACTTTCATCGGCCAGATGGACATTGAAACAGACCGGGGCATCATGGAGGTTGATGCACGTCCGAGTGACTGCATTGCCCTGGCGGTCAGGCATGAGATACCGATTTATGTGGCTGACGTGGTGCTGGATCTGGCCGCGGTCACACAGGATATGATCGGTGATGATGACGAGGAATGTATCGACTGATCCAGTTCCTCATGTCCCTGTGACGGGCCGGCTGATGGTGTAACCGGCCCGTGGCCCACCGGAGATTACTGGCTGAAGCCCGCGGCCAGGACTCATACGATTTGCCCGCTATTACGGGACATTCTGGTTGTCTTGCCTGTTTTTCTCCTCTGCTTCCCCATTGCGCTATACCGGAGACGGCACAATAACTGTTGCTATCTCAGGACTGTTGAGAAACGTTACACTCTGGTTGCAGGGTCTCACGGGTCTGCAGGATGGGCTTCTGGGTT
>PXCI01000264.1 GCA_003566675.1 Clostridia bacterium | reverse complement strand
CCCCAATCTTTTCACTCCGAAGCCCCGCAGATGAACAGGCGAGGGAAACCTGCGGAAGTAGGCACGGGCGGTGACCCCGAAAGGATTACTGAAGAAGGTCTCATAGTCGGGATACTGGTGGTGAAGATGCGAGTGCAGTTGGTTCTTGACCCTGGTGCGCTGACGTACCAGCTGTTCGCGAGCGGTTACCAGATGCTTTAACGCCTGTACCCTGGCGTTGGGCCGAATTCGCGGTAGTTGAGACCACTTGCGGTACAGGACATCTGCTATGGCTTGAGCATCTACCGGATCCGACTTATCAGGGGTAGTTTTGTGAGCCCTCTCTCGGTCTGTGTATACCGGATTTACCTCTTTAACTGTGAAGCCTTGATCCACTAGCCACTGTGCCAGCGAACGCCCTAACCCCTGGGTGTCCTCGAGTCCGAAGACAGGAGTAACACCTTGGGGTGCCTTTTCTGTGATCTTCTCGACAAGGGCAGGAAAATGTTCTGGTCGGGTAGAAACACTTATCGCGAGCTGGGGTTGGTGGAAGGCGTCGATAGCGACAATGGTGTGTTGGCGTTTATGGGTGTCGACACCCACAAACCAGGTCTTTTGGATGTCCAGCACATCCATCAGCTCCTTCTTCGATGGATTTCATCATCAGCGGGAGCCTACTGAGGCAGCGTTGGTCCGCAACCTTCTATGTGACCGTCAGATGATGATACTGAGGATGGGTCGCAGTCTGATACAAAGCGTTTCCCGCCAATTCGGGTCGCAAGGACATTACCGCGTTGCCCATCCTCAATCCTTTCTGCCAGTTCACAGGGATGTCCTCCTGAGGGGTGACCTGGGTAGCGGCCACAACGGGGAGCCTGCCTCCGCTGGGCGTGTACTCCTCCCTCGATCCCCTGTAACACAATCCACTCTGATTCTCTCATTCAACCCAAGCTTATCTCAGTAGGACCTTGCGGCAGTGGGAAGGCAAGGACATCTCAGAAATCAGCCGGATCATGGAAGTCGACTGGCGGACAGCGAAGAAGTATGCCGATGCAGAGGAGTTGCCGGTGCCGGAGCAGAGGAAGCGGAAAAGGCCGAAGATGGATCCGTTCATGGAATACGTGGAGGCGATGATCCAGGAGGATATGAGTAAGCCGGCCAAGCAGAGACGTACCGCCAAGGCAATGTACGAGAAGCTGTTGGAGCTGGATTATGAGGGTTCTGATCGGACGGTGAGGCACTGGGTCCAGAAGTTAAAGCCAGGGTTGTATGCTGAGAGAAAGGAGCGTTTCGTGCGTCTTGAACATTCCCCAGGTGAAGCACAGGTGGACTTTGGGGTGGCATGGATGTACGAAGCCTATCCGGATGCCCGAATGAAGAAGTTTTACTTGCTGGTGATATCCTTTCCTCATAGCAATGCCACGGTAGCTCGTGCCCTTCCGGCTGAGAACGGAGTATGCCTGCTCAGCGCTCTTCAGTCCATGTTCGAAGAGATAGGCGGGGTTCCACCGTCGATGGTATTCGACAATTTCTCCCCGGCAGTGAAGGCAATCGATGGGTATGACCGTCAGTTGACCGACCTGTTCAAGCACTTCAAATGGCACTATCGTTTCGAAGCT
Organism: Clostridia bacterium; assembly: GCA_003566675.1. Taxonomy (GTDB): domain Bacteria; phylum Bacillota; class Sulfobacillia; order SLMV01; family SLMV01; genus PWUC01. The sequence continues at coordinate 1,420 of PXCI01000264.1, read as the reverse complement.
CGCTTCTGCAATCCTGCCAGTCCTCATGAGAAGGGGAACGTGGAGAGAAAGATCAGTTACATTCGCAGAAGTGCCCTCTCTCCTGCACCGGTGGTGAAGAACCTGGATCAGATCACCGACATCCTCAGAGAGCAGGCTCAAAAAGATCTGGAGGGTATCCACTACCTGAAAAAGGTGCCGGTGGGTGAACTTTGGGAGCAGGATCGCAAGGCCCTTCTTGCACTACCGAGCAGCCGTCATGAAGTGTTTCGCACTCAGGTTGCCCGGGTCAATCGGGTGAGTGAGATCAGGGTGAACGGTGAATCATACCGGATACCACGGGCCTATCCGGGCCAGAGAGTACTGGTGCGTATTCGATGGGATCGTCTTGAAGTGCTCAACGAGGACGGCGAAGAGATCGGACGTTGTCCTTGCCAGTATGCGTTTGACGTCAAAGAGGTGGACTGGAAAGCTGAACTGGAGATATTCATTAATAAGCCCCGTGCGGTGGAGCAGGCGGTGTGTTTGAAGGCATTTCCCTCGGTGCTGCGGGAGTTTATTTTGTGTGAAGAGATTAGGAAACGACCGCGCAGGGTTCGTACCCTGATCGCCCTATTTGACAAAGGATACGAGCTTGAAGAGATGGAGGAAATCGTTGCATTGGCCAAACAATATGATCGCACCGATGAGGCAAGCCTGATGATCCTGGCGGGCTACCGGAAAGGGCATAAAGTGCCCGCAGAGGACCCTTACACGCCCGAGGAAGCACGGAACTGGAAACCGAACATGAAGCATTATGCTCTTTTGACAGCGGGACTGACAGGTCATGGAGACTAGGCTCAGGGAGCACGCTAGAACCTTGCGCATGAGCGATGTCGTGGATCTTTACCAGGAGGTGGAGTTTCAAAACCGGCTTCAATATATGACGGATCTACTCTCAGTGGTGATCGAGGGGAGGAAGAACCGCCGGGCCGAACGGTTGATCCGCAAGGCGGGTTTTCCCAACACCGATACCCTGACAGGATACGACTTCAGTCCGGTGACCTTTCCGAATGGACTGGACAGAAGATCTCTAGTCGACTTGAACTTCATACAGGACAAGGAGAATGTGCTCATGGTAGGAGCGGTGGGAACAGGCAAAACACGGTTGGCGATATCCCTGGGCGTGAAGGCCTGTCTCGCCGGCAAGACGGTGAAGTTTCACCGCGCCGTAGACCTGTGCAACACCCTCCTTGAACTCTATCAGGCAGGCAAAGCAGGTAAGGTGATTCAGGATATCACCCAGGCAGATCTATTCATTTTGGATGAAGTCGGTTATGTTCCTTTTTCCAAAGCTGCAGCCGAGATGCTGTTTTCGGTGATCTCCAACAGCTATGAAAACCAGAGCATTATCACAACCTCCAACCTGGAGTTCGGACGCTGGAATGAGATCTTCGGAGAT
>PXCI01000090.1 GCA_003566675.1 Clostridia bacterium | reverse complement strand
GTCAAATCTTGAAGTTGTTTCCATTTTACCCTAATTTACATCTTGCAAAGTACTTCTTTTTTTAATAAAAAACAAAAATTGCCCATTCAACGCATGTATAACAAAATGCAGGTTCATGTTTTTTAACATTAAGAAATTAAGGAGGATTAAGATGTGAATCTCGTATCTTGAATCTCGTATCTTGAATCTCGTATCTTGAATCTCGTATCTTGAACCTCGTATCTTGAACCTCGTATCTTGAACCTCGTATCTGTCAACTTCCCACTCACCTCAACCGCTCCTCCGTAACCTTCCCGGTCTTAAATCTATCCTTTAGTGTGTTTATAAAGGACTCATCAGCATCAAGATGGAACATAAACCGGCCATTCACCAGTACATATTCCGGATTGAATTCCTGAAAAATGATTTTCCTGTGGAAATCTTCCACCGGGTCTAAGTGGATGGCTTTTCTGTTTTCATTAACCACTTCAATTCTCTCAGCCGGAATTTCTAATAAGTAAAGCTGATCACCCAAACGCAATTGATAACTCAAGCCGAGGGGATCATCACTTTCGGACCCATCGCATGGATTGTTATAAACATAATCCAAAATAAACGCAAGCACCTGAGGGTGTACCCTACCAATTTGATCTTTTAAAATGTCAATCACCTCGGGTCTGCACCATTGTTGATTGTGCCTAATTATTAATTGGTATGGCGGAAAATAATGTCGTCTGATATTACAAAATTCATATTCTCGTGGTACGCCATTTTCATTAAAATAGTCAATCAATTGTTTAAGAATTAGCGAATCCAGAAGTGCTATTTCCTCCCCACAGAAATGATAAAATCCGTGCCCATACTTTTCTCTGCATGCTTTCCTTATGCTTTGATCTAACATATGAAGTCGCTCAAAAAAACTGCAAACCGGCGCATTGTGCAACTCCCTTTTTTGATCAAAAAATTCTTTCACAATAGGATGAAATTTGGAGTCCTTTATATTTTCATAGCCCACTGTTTGGAAAAGGGAACTATCCACATCGTAATCATGCAGATGCAATATAAAGCGTTTGAAATTATGGGTATCATCATTCTGATAAGCCAACATTAGCGCATTGTGGATATCTTTGAAAAAAATGATCTTCTCCTCCCTTTCTGAAGTAAAAGCAGCATTGTATAGCTTGAGACTTTTCTCGTGCTCGCCATTCATCAGATGATTTTCAGCGGCATAAATCTGTTCAAAATAATTCCCTACTGCACAGTTGTCATCTTTTATATAATTAGACTGCCCACTCAACACCCCAGACAAGAAGACAAGCCGCACTACAAAAAATATTACTCTTTTTTCCATAGCTATTGTAAATGTTTGCACCAAGCTATTAAAAGTTATTGACACAAACTCTTTCAAAAATTATGTTTATTGGAATATTAACTTTCTATTAGAAGCTTATTTTTTAGGAAAGCTTAAAAGATGAGTCGGATCGGGGAAATCCTTTTTCTATAACAAATTGCATAAATTCACCTATATTTAGCTTAAGAAACAGCATTTGTTGAAATTCCTAAAAGTTTTAGTTTTCACTAAGTTTTAGGAATTTTGTATATCTTTGTATTATGCAAGAAATAGCACGAAAGCGATACTTAAACACTTTAAGTGTTCTCAAAGACAAGAATTTGATTAAGGTGGCAACAGGCGTTAGGCGCTGCGGAAAGTCAACTTTAATGACTCAATTTCAAGATTTATTGCGTAAAGAAAATCCCAAGGTTCCCATTTTATCAATTAATATGGATATACCAGAATTTAGGTTTTTAGCTGAGAGAAATTGGAAAGAGATTTACGAATACATCATAAGGCATCTAAAAAAAAATGTAATAAATTATGTATTCATAGATGAAGTCCAGAATGTACCGGAATTTGAAAAGCTATTAGAAGGTTTATTTGTTCATAAAAACATAGATTTGTATGTTACCGGCTCTAATGCATTTCTATTAAGCAGCGAATTGGCCACTTTGCTAACAGGTAGAGCTTATGAAATAAACGTATTGCCATTTTCATTTGCTGAATATTTAGAATTTACAGGTGAAGCCACAAATCCTGATCGAGCGTTTGCTGCATATGTACAGACAGGTGGTTTTCCTGAGGCCGTAAGACTTTCAGCAGACGGAGACCATTTTGCGATTGAATACTTACAAACAGTTTTCAAAAATATTTATGAAAATGACATTTCTAAACGATATACTATTTACGCTGAGGAATCTTATCAAGAAGTAGTAAACTTTCTAATTGATTCAGTTGGTTCACGTGTTTCGGTTGGAAATATTGCAAAAGTTTTAACTGCTAATAAAAAGAAAATTGACAACAAAACGGTATCAAAATACATCGACACATTGGTGGAGGCCTATTTGTTTTATAAAGTAAACCGTTATGACATTAAAGGCAAACAGCATTTAGCAACACAAGAAAAGTACTATTTGGTAGATTTAGGTCTGCGTAGCGCATTACTTGGAAAAGAATTGAAAAGCGATGCGGGACATCTGCTTGAAAACATCGTGTATCTTGAATTAAAACGAAGAAATAATCAAGTTTGGATTGGGAAAGCCAATAACCTGGAAGTTGATTTTGTTGTTCGCGACAATGATGGCTATACGCAGTATATACAAGTCGCTCAGACAGTACAAAACGCATCTACATTGGAAAGAGAATTAGCTTCTTTAAACAGCATCAAAGACCATCATGAAAAACTACTCATCACGATGGACTACGACACGGGAACCTTTAACGGAATAAAAAAAATAAACGCAATAGATTGGCTAACGAAATAGCTGAAAAAGAAGGGCTTTATCTTACTGAGGAAGCAAATTACAGCTAAGAAGTGGAAGTAACTATATAATTGAAAGAAGAATGAGTGAAATGAGTAATGAAATCACACAACATAATGACTGAGTCCGCTCCGAAACCCCTTTCTATAACAAATTGCTGCAATCCCCAACTCGTTCATTGATTTTTTAAGCATTAATTATATTACACTTACTTAAATCTAAAGTC
>PXCI01000179.1 GCA_003566675.1 Clostridia bacterium | reverse complement strand
TCACCGCGCAGATTTCCGGGGTGCAATCCAAGATGGGGATCTGCTCCTCATAGATGATCGCACCACACCCGGCCGCGACGATCATCTCGTAGGCCGCCCCGAGCACACCACCCTCTGTGACGTCGTGCATTGCCCTGGCTCCGGCACCGGTAGCGATTCGAGCCTCGTCAATGATGCTGATAGCCCGCCCCATCATCTCGCCCTCTGAGAGCGTCTCCTCAGAGACGCCTCGTTGGCGCAGAACGTCGGCAAAATCTGCCACAAGTATTGCAGTACCCTCGAGTCCAGCGCTCTTTGTCAGGATAAGCAGATCGCCCTCCTTGCTCGAAGAGCTCAGGATTGGCCAGTGGACGGCATTTTCGAAGGGTTTGCCAACCGCGGTGGTCGAAAGAATGGGCTGACCAACGTGGGGCACAACCTCAGTGTGCCCTCCAATAATCTCCACAAACAGCTCTTCTGCCGTCTCATGGGCTTGCAACATGATCTCCTCAAGATCTGACGCCATTGCATCAGGAGGCAGAATGATGGTGAGCAGTATGCCGACTGGTTCACCTCCAGATGCGGCCACATCGTTACACGACACGATGATGGCCAGGCGGCCGGCGTCGGCTCCGGCAGCTGTTATTGGATCCGTGGACAAAATCACGTTGCCTCCACCCAGATCCAATACGCTGGAGTCTTCACCAAAGGCCGCCGGGACAACCACCTCGTCCCGTCTATAGCCCAGATTCTTCAGGACCAATCCCTCTAGCAGCCGTGGTGGTACCTTCCCAACCTGCAGGGGCATACCGACTCACTCCCCCTCAATCCTGTTCCGAAGTCTCATCTTCATCCTTCTCTGCTGCATTTTCGGGGGCAACGAGATGAGCGACAGAGACCACACGGTCATCCTGGCCCGGTCGCATAACCTTCACACCCTGGGTATTGCGTCCCAGCCGAGATATTGAATCCACGGAGAATCGGATGATCACACCATGAACCGTAACCACCATCAGCTCATTGCCCTGCTTGACCACCTTGACACCGGCAATTGATCCGGTCCTGTCCGTCATCTTGATTGTCCTAAGACCCTTGCCGCCTCGACCCTGAAGACCGTACTCCTTCATCATCGTGCGCTTGCCAAAACCCTTCTCCGTTACGACCAGGACATCCGCATCGTCATCTACAGGCTCCATGCCCACCACAAGGTCTCCCTCTTCGAGGCGCACTCCGATCACACCGCGAGCATTGCGCCCCATGGGGCGAACATCATTTTCGTGGAAGCGGATCGACTGCCCCTCCCGGGTGACCAGCAGTATTTCTCGATCTCCGTCGGTCATTTTGACTCCTATGAGCTGATCGCCATCAGAAAGGGAGAGGGCAACGAGGCCACTCCGCCTGGGTGAGTCCATCTCACTCAACTCAACCTTCTTGACGTATCCCATCTCTGTAGCCATGAAAATGTAGCCCTCTGCGTCAAAGCCACGCAGCGCGATGACTGCTGTGACCCTCTCGCCCGGCATAAGGGGTATGAGGTTAATGACGGCAGTTCCACGTGAACGACGGGTTCCCTCGGGGATTTGATGGGCCCGAAGACGGTACATCTTACCGGCGTTGGTAAAAAACAACAGGTAGTGGTGAGTACCTGTTATGAACATCTGCTCAACGAAGTCGTCTTCCTTTGTGGTCATTCCCAGAATACCCCTGCCGCCCCTGCGCTGACGCCGATAGGTGTTGACGGGCATCCGTTTCACATAGCCCTGATGACTGAGGGTCACCACCACGTCCTCCTCGGCGATCAGGTCCTCAGTGAGAAGCTCACCCTCCCTGGAGATAATCTGGGTTCGCCTCTCGTCCCCGAATTTCTCGGTGATCTGGGCCAGCTCGTCGCGGATGATCCCGTAAACAAGACTCTCATCTCCCAGGACGGAGCGGTAATAGTTGATGGTCTCGAGGATGTCATCGTATTCGCTCTGAACCTTCTCACGCTCAAGTCCCGTCAACCGCTGGAGGCGCATATCCAGGATGGCCTGGGCCTGCTTCTCGCTGAACTCGAAGGCATCGATCAGGCCCCTACGGGCAAGATCAACGGTCTGGCTACCGCGAATGATGCTTATGACCCTGTCAATCTCGTCGAGGGCCCTCAGCAACCCCTCCAGTATGTGGGCCCTGGCCTCGGCCTTTGCCAGGAGGAAACGCGTCCTTCTCTCGATGACCTCTTTCTGATGAACAAGGTAATGGCTGATCACCTCATTCAGCGGCATAACCTTCGGATGATTGCCGACCAGGGCCAGCATAATGATGCCAAAACTACCCTGAAGGGCCGTGTTCTTGTACAGGTTATTGAGAATGACGGCTGGGTTACCGACCCTCGAAACCTCAATGACCACACGCATGCCATCACGATCGCTCTCATCGCGAAGATCGGTGACGCCCTGGATCTGCCTGTCCCTGACCAGAGCAGCGATCTTCTCTATGAGCTTCGCCTTGTTTACCTGGTAGGGAAGCTCGGTTATCACGACGCGGGATTTCCCGCCCGAAAGGGTTTCGATGCGGGCGACGCCCCGAATGGTGATAATCCCTCTACCCGTCGTGTAGGCTTTGTGAATTGCATCCCGTCCCACAATCACTCCACCCGTTGGAAAATCGGGGCCAGGAACATACTCCATCAGTTCCTCGGCGGTGATCTCCGGGTTGTCGATCATGGCGAGGATGGCGTCGGTAACCTCCCCCAGATTATGCGGAGGGACGTTGGTGGCCATCCCAACTGCGATGCCCGAAGATCCATTGACCAGTAAGTTGGGAAAGCGACAGGGAAGGACCACGGGCTCCTTAAGACTGTCGTCAAAATTCGGCGCGAAGTCAACGGTATCCTTGTCGAGATCCGTGAGGATATGGATGGCCATGGCATCCATGCGGACCTCCGTGTATCGCATGGCTGCGGCAGGGTCTCCATCAACGGAACCGAAGTTCCCGTGCCCATCAACCAGGGGATATCTCATGTTGAAATCCTGGGCCATCCGTACCGTCGTATCGTAGAGCGCTTTGTCACCGTGGGGATGGTATTTACCCATCACCTCACCGACGATACGGGCGGACTTCAAATAGGGCTTATTCGGGGTCAATCCCATGTCATCCATGGCGTAAAGTATCCGCCGATGAACAGGCTTGAGCCCATCCCTGACATCGGGAAGGGCCCGATTAACGATGACGCTCATGGCATAATCAATGTAACTCTGCTTCATCTCATCCGTCAGGGCGATGTTTAGAATCTTTCCGTGTGTAAACTCAGCCACAGGGCACCTCCTGATCCGACCTTAAACGGGCTCACACCACTGTATCCAGATGGCGCACTTCGTCTGCATTGTCTTGGATAAACTGACGCCGGGGTTCAACGCGGGTTCCCATCAAAATAGTGAACACCTCATCCGCCTCCATGGCATCCTCGAGAGTGATTTGCAACAGAGTGCGAGATTCGGGATTCATCGTCGTCTCCCAGAGCTGATCGGGATTCATCTCCCCCAGGCCCTTGTAGCGCTGGGTGGTGATTCCCTTGTTCCCGATCTTTCGAATCAGCTGCTCCCGCTCCCGGTCGCTGTAGCAATAGTACTCCTTGCGCCCCTTCTTTATCTGGTACAGCGGGGGCTGAGCGATGTACACATATCCGGATTCAATCAGGGGCTTCATGTACCGGAAGAAAAAGGTCAGAAGCAATGTGCGAATGTGTGCTCCGTCCACGTCGGCATCGGTCATGATGATCGTCTTGTGATAACGAGCCCGAGCGAGGTCGAACTCCTCGGCGATGCCCGTGCCAAGTGCAGTGATGATGGTCCGAATCTCGTTGTGGTTCAGGATCCGGTCAAGGCGAGCCTTCTCCACATTGATGATCTTGCCACCGAGGGGAAGCACGGCCTGGAATCGTCGGTCCCGGCCCTGCTTGGCAGAGCCGCCTGCCGAGTCTCCCTCCACAATGAAAAGCTCAGCCATGGCGGGATCGCGCACCGAACAGTCAGTCAACTTCCCCGGCAAGGCCGTGACATCGAGGGCGTTTTTCCTGCGCGTCAACTCTCGGGCTTTACGGGCAGCCTCCCTTGCACGCGCCGCCTTCAGAGCCTTGTCAACCAGAACCCGCGCAACGCTCGGAGTCTCCTCCAGGAACGTGCTCAGGCCCTCCGCCACAGCTGACTCCACGACACCGCGGATCTCCGTATTGCCCAGCTTGGTCTTGGTCTGTCCCTCAAACTGCGGATCCTCCACATGCAGGCTGAGAACCGCGGTCATACCTTCGCGAATATCCTCGCCACTGAGATTATCCTGGTTCTCCTTGAGCAGCTTGTTCCTGCGGGCATAATCATTGATAGCCCGGGTCAGGGCGCTCTTGAAGCCCGCCTCATGAGTTCCACCTTCTCGGGTGGGAATCGTGTTGGCAAAGGAGAACAGGTTCTCGACATAAGTGTCCGTGTACTGAAGGGCGAAGGCCACCTCGAGCTTATCGCGGCTGGTATCGAACGTGATGGGATTTCCATGCAGAGAGCTCTTATTGCGATTCAGGTACCGAACGAAGGAATCCAGTCCTCCCTCAAACTTGTAAAAGTGCTCCTTCTTCGTTCGCTCATCTACAAGCGCGATCTGAACGCCAGCATTGAGAAAGGCCAGTTCCCTGAGTCGCGATGTCACGGTGTCGTACCGGATGTCGGTCGATTCGAAAATCTCAGCATCGGGCTTGAATGAAATCTCAGTGCCTGTCCCAACGGCATCTCCAACCCTCTGCACGTCAGTAACCGGCAGCCCGCGCTCATAACGCTGGGTCCACTCACCGCCATTGATGCGAACCCGTGCGGTCATCCATTCAGATAGTGCATTCACCACCGATACGCCAACGCCGTGCAGCCCACCACTGACTTTGTAGCCTTCGTGATCAAATTTGGCACCCGCATGCAACACCGTCAGTGCCACTTCGAGTGCAGGTCGCTGCAACTTCGGGTGAATCCCCACTGGGATCCCGCGCCCATTGTCCAATACACTAACGCTTGCATCTTCATGAATCGTAACTCGAATCTGGTCACAGACTCCGGCAAGAGCCTCGTCTATGGCATTGTCCACCACCTCGTTAATGAGGTGGTGGAGCCCCTGGGAACCCGTGGTGCCAATATACATTCCAGGGCGGAGCCTGACAGCCTCAAGCCCTTCGAGAACCTGGATCTTGGTCTCATCATAATCGGTACTGAGACGGGTCTGACTTAGCACGTTAGCTTTATCCTGTTGGGATTCTTCTGCCACAAATACACCTCCTGAGGTCGTTCAGAGCTTATGAACACCGTCAAATCAATAATATGCCCGCCATGGGTATCCGCAACGATCGTCGCCAACGGTACCGGAGACGCCAACTCTACCCTGCGGGACGAGTAAATTACCTTATGAAGACCACGCTACTGCGATTTTCATGCACGTTTATTATACCATTAACTGACGACCAATGGCAGGACGTATGTGCCGAAAGCCGTTCTTTCTATCGTGAGACGCCCAGAGAGGCTGATCGTGCAGAGAAATGAACTCCGGGTGAGGGTGAACCCTATGTCGTGGAAAACGTCCCATGGTCAGGGCAGCAGGCGTCACTGCTGCGGGCTCAACTGCAAGCCGCCGGAGGAGATGATGATGATGATGATGATGATGGGGGCTACGGGATACATGTGGTCGGGCACACCGAGGACGGTGCGTGGCAAAACAACTCCCGCACTGAATAGCAGCATCTGATGTTCCTGCTTCCAACTCCTTGCCCCTCAGCAATTTCCACTCTGTTTACCGGAGGGGAAATCGTGTAATTCCTCGAGCATCTTCCTCACACGCTCGCAAATCTGATCCCGCACCTGTCGGAACACCTCCATCTTCTCCTCCTGCGTGCCCTGGGCCCTGGCGGGGTCATTAAGAGGCCAGTGTCTACGCTGCACCCCAGGGGGAAGCACCGGGCAACTTTCCTGTGCATCGCCACACAGCGTAATCACCATGTCAACTTCTGTCAGGTCTTGTGGCTCCAGGGCCTTTGACTTTGCTGACGACATGTCCACTCCCCTCTCTTCCATGACGGAAACCGCCAGTGGATGGACGTCCTGAGGGTCGGTGCCAGCACTCGTTACAGCAATGCACTCCGAAAATTTCCTGGCAAGGTGTTCAGCCATCTGACTGCGACACGAGTTGCCGGTACACAAAAACAGAATCCGTTTCATTCTTGAGGTTCGCTCGCCATCTGCGACGCCGGCTGCCTGGGACAGTTTTCCAGAGGTCTTTCGAGAATGGCGGTGTATCTTTTCCACTCCTCGGCCATGGCGTCCGCCCCCTCTTCTGGAGAAGACAGAAAATACTCTGATATCTTGTTCAGGGCACGCGCGAGATCCTCCTCAAGTACCTGGTAGAACATCCAGTTGCCCTCGCGCCGGGCTGTGGCCAGCCCGGCCTCTCGCAGAACCCTGACCTGCTGAGAAATCGCCGGCTGGGTCAAAGAGAGAATATGCTCCATCTCACAGACGCACAGTTCCCCCTGGCTGAGAAGCCGAATGATTTTCATGCGAGTCTCCCCACTCAGCGCCCGTAGTATCTTGAGACATTCCTGCAATCGAATCACCCACCGAACTTTGTATTGGCATACCACCCACCATCGTACGCTCGAGCACCTAGCCTGCCCACTCTGCAGTAGTATCTCCGATCTCAATACACAGATGAGAGGATCTCATCGCGAAGAACAAACCCCGCTTCAAGTCCTGACGAAGTCGGCCGCCATCTTGGAGACGCGCGCCTGGAGAGTAGACGCAGTAATTGGCGAGAAGATTACCTCGTCTCGACAGACAATCACTGAGCGTACCGTTTCCTTTGCATGGTCTCTCTTACTGGTAATGCGCCTGACCTTCCCTGCAACACGGGCAAGGTCCATCGTGCTGCCGTTGATGCAAGACTGTTTCCATGATTCGTAGTCACATACCGCCAGCACCTCGCTGGTGGCAATGATCTCATTCCATCCGACATGTAGGTACAATATAGTCCCTCCTCATTCTGTATCGAAGAAAAGCTTCCCCACCCCGGGCCCGCAAACTTCATCCACCTGCTGTGGGTTAAGCTTGGGACTCGAGTCGCCCCTGGCAAACATCATCATCTGCAGTACACGACGGCGGAAGTCGTGGGGAAAGCGCCTGTTAGAAGACGAACCAACACGGACCCCCTCAGCAATTCGGGCCCTCCAGTACGTCCCCATCGCATTCCGGATCGGCCGACAAACACTCACATCGATCCCTGTCTCATGCATGAGATGCTCAGGCGTCATCCACGGTGCCTCCTCAACGAGTGTGCGTACTTGCTCCTGTTGTTGCTCGACCTGTACTCTTCTGCATGCGGGGCACATTTCCTCCCCGAGACTGGGCGGATACCGAACCTTGCAGTGAGGACACAGGGGCCAGCGCTGGGATTCTCGCCAGGTCTTCATGTACTCATTCGCACAACGGAGCCGCTTCAACATCTCTTCCGGGCTGTGATCCTCAGCCGTCATCTGTAAGTCCGGTGGTGCTGGCGGCTCAACCGGGTTCTCCTTCTCAACCGTCGGACCTCTGTCATAATCACGAGACCCCCGTGGAGAACCGTGGACCTGTACACGGATCTCATTTACGACACCCTTTCCCAGGTTATCCTGAATATTTTCCAGGATGTCTTTTGTCAAGAAGGCTGCTTCCTGGGCCCAGGTGGAGCTTATGGCTGCCATGATGAGAGTCTTCCCCCTGACCTCGAGGGGATAAATCTTCTCTGAAAGATCGGCCCCGACAATGCTGGGCCACTTCAGAAAAATTTGCTCACTCTTCAACCCGTTTCGGAGTCCTTTGCGTCTGGCCAACGCAGAACTCAACACCTGGCCAAGTCTTGCGGGCCTCCTTCGATTACGGGCCAATGGTCTTCACGTCCCCCCCACCAGTCTCCCACATCATTCCATCTGATCTGCCAAGATTGAGGTCTGAGAGGTCGGTGCATGTGATGAAAGTCTGGACCCCTGAGCCAACAAGGCGTGCCAGGCGCTGAGCCCGACCTGCATCCAATTCTGACATCACATCATCGAGCAGCAACAGTGGAGGTCTTTTGATCTCCTCCTCCATCCATCTCACCTCTGCAATTCGCAGTGCCAGTACCACGGAGCGCTGCTGTCCCTGGGAGGCGAAATAGCGGGCGTCTCGGCCCGACACAAACATTGCCAGGTCATCGCGATGAGGACCGACCACCGTATAGCCGCGGCCTACTTCTTCTACCCGGGATTCGCCCAGGCGATCGAGTAAACGCGCCTCCATATCTTTTTTGGTGATCGACAGGTCTTTGTCCTGCATGGATAGGGGTATTTCCCCAAAGAAACTACACTGGTAACTCATGGTCAGATTCTCGCCAGGACCGGCTATCTCCTGATAGGTTTCCCTCGCTCCCGCTGCCCACCTGTGCAACATGGTGAGTCGGGCCGTAACAATGGCTGCACCAGATTTTGCCAACTGTAGATCCCAGGGTTCCAGTAGGAGATCTTCGGTTGACTTAGAATTCCTGGATCTTCTGAGGTTTCTCAGTACATCATTGCGTTGAGAGAGGACGCGATTGTAGCGAGCTAAAGATCTCAGATAAGAACGGTTCACCTGCCCGATCTCCGAATCGAGAAAAGAACGTCGTTCGCCAGGGCCACCTTTGAGCAGCGTAAGATCATCAGGTGAAAAGATGACGGCGTTGGCAAAACCGATCACGTCGGCCAACGTGTTGCGCCTGACTCCGTCCACCCGGAAGGACTTGCCCTTCGCCTTGTGGTAAAGAAATTCCACCGTATGCCTCACTGGCGATCCAAGGAGACTTGCTTTTATGTAGAACCCATCGCTTCCCCATCTCACCAGTTCTGCGTCCCGGTGCGTCCGCTGCGAGCGGCCCGCTGCCAGGTAATAGATGGACTCCAGGAGATTAGTCTTACCCGTTGCGTTCTCGCCGACAAGAATGTTGAGGTGGGGGTCAGGCTCAAACAAAAGATGCTCATAGCTGCGATAATCTTTTAGATACAGTTTTTGCAGGTACATGTTCGGTACCCCGCTAGCTATTCAATGGCCTCTTCATCAACCACGCGAAAGAGCCCCGCCCCCGACACTTCCACCACATCTCCTGGCTGCAGTTTCTTTCCGCGCCTGAGTTCCACCTCACCGTTGACCTGTACATCTCCCGACTGAACAAACATCTTTGCTATGCCCCCGGTGGGGGCAATGCCGACAATCTTTAACATCGAATCCAGCCGTAGATCACGCGAAAAATCCAGGGCGACGTCCTGAACGTTTTTTCCATCATGAGGGCAGATGGACGATCACCTCCACCTCTATGACTTTACCTTCATAGGCAAAACGATGTATGAATAGCGTTCCTCACCCTCGCCCTTCAAAAGCGCAGCTCCCTCAAAATCCGTGAAGTTCAACACGATGTTGTCCGAGTTCATGTATCGAACCCCTTCGAGGAGATATCGGGATTGAAAAAGGATGTCGAGGTCTTCACCCTCAACCGAACCCGGAACCTCGTCGTACGCCTCACCCAGTTCGGCAGAACTCGCCTTGAACACGAGGCGATCCTGCATCACATGCAAGCGGACAGGACGAATGCCCCGATGCTCCTCGGAAAGCAGCGCAGCCCTCTCACAGGCCCCCGTAAAGTCGCGGCGATCCACCACGGCGCGGGTCCCATAGCCTCCCGGCGCGATGACCATGGAGAGGACATCAGGGTACTGTCCCTCGAGTACCACCGTCGACAGGTTGATTCCGCTTTCGGTTTCGAAGAAAACATGGTTCTCTGATAGAGCAATCCTGATATTGGCCTGGGGATCCATGGGATCAATCACCCGCAGAAGATCCGTCACACTGGCCCGGGGCAAAATGACTTCCATGTCATCGGGCGCACCAGGCAGGGAGGTTTCCCAAACAGCTACACGGAAACCATCAGTTCCGGTGGTATGGATGCTTCCGTCCTCAAACCGGAGGCGAAAGCCACAGATGACGGGCATCACATCGTCACCACTTCCGGCACTGAACCCGGTCTTACCCAATGCCTCTTTCAGCAATCCGGCCGGCACGGAAAAGCTGGTTCCTTCATCGGCTGTGGGCAATGAGGGAAACTGATCCGGCGGGTAGCCGTTGAGAACAAATTCGGAGGATCTCCAGGTTATGATAGCCTGGTGCCGGTCTTCAGGTGCCATGATCTCGATCGTGCCCCCAGGAATCCGGTTCACGATTTCCACCAGTTGCTTCCCTGGCAGGACCAAGGCTCCAGGTAGATCAACACTCGCTTCAACTGTGCATTCTATGCTAATCTCCAGGTCTGTTGCAGAAACATGCAAGATGCCTTCCTGGGCTGTGACCAGGATGCCCGTGAGTATGGGATGGGTAGTTCCCTGAGAAATGGCACGATAGACATTTTGAAGAGCAAAAGAGAGCGTTTGCTGCTCTATTGATGTTTTCATGGGAGACCTTCCCTTCTATCTCGATATTGAGCGATGGGGTCGCCTATAAGATATTATGACTGATTAGTAATATATTTAGTAGTCATAGTAGTAGTAGTGTTGATAGTGTGTAAAACTGCAACGTGCGTCCGACCGGCTGTACTAGAACGCTGTTGGAAACCTGTGAGGTTCGGTCGACGGTTATCAACACTTTCAACACCAACCTCACTTCGGTGACACATATCCACCCTTTATCAACGAGTTCTACCCATATAGTTCACAGGATGTGAATCATCGTTCACTCCTGATTTGTCGAATAAGATCATCAACGATTGACTTGAGTTGCACGTCCTTATCGATCTCGGTCTTGATCTTTCTGCAGCTGTGAATGACGGTGCTGTGGTCCCTTCCACCAAATTCGTGTCCTATTTGTGGCAAGGATGAATCGGTGAGCTCCCGTGCCAGGTACATGGCAATCTGACGCGGAAAGACCACGGTCTGCGTTCTGCGCTTCCCTTTCATCTCCGGAAGCGTTACGTCATACCTGCCGGCGACGGCTTCCTGGATCTTCTTCACGGTAACCGGTTCAACGGCCTGTCTCGGGATGAGATCGCGCAGGGCCTGTTCCGCCAGGTTCATATCGATAGCCTGCTGATGTAGTGAAGAAAACGCAACGAGGCGAATCAGTGCTCCCTCGAGCTCGCGGATGTTGGAAGTGATGTTCTCTGCTATGTACCGGAGGACCGAATCGGGTGCGTTGAGGTGTTCGGTGGCGGCCTTTTTCCGTAGAATTGCGATCCGTGTCTCCAGGTCAGGGGGTTGAATATCGGATATGAGGCCCCATTCGAACCGGGAGCGCAGCCTCTCCTCGAGGGTGGGGATCTCCTTGGGGGGGCGATCACTGGATATGACGATCTGCCTGTTTGCTTCATGCAGGGTGTTGAAGGTGTGGAAGAACTCCTCCTGGGTTCTCTCCTTCCCTGCGAGAAACTGAATGTCGTCAATGAGCAGGACACCCACGGTGCGATACCGGTTGCGGAAACTGACGGTCTCGGTGTCGCGAATGGAGTTTATGAGTTCGTTGGCGAAACGTTCTGAGGAAACATATACCACGTTGTGCGAGGGGGAGTGACGCAGTACGCTGTGAGCCACAGCCTGCATCAAGTGCGTTTTTCCCAGGCCTACGCCTCCGTAGATAAAAAGGGGGTTGTAGGCACGGGCCGGAGCTTCCGCAACTGCCAAAGAGGCGGCATGGGCAAGGCGGTTACTGTTGCCAACCACAAAATTGTCGAATGTGTACCTCGGATTGAGGGTGCCTCCTGTCATGACTGGGTCGCTTCTGGTCTTAGTTGATCTACTGCCGCGGGGGTTAGAGGTAGGGGTGGGCGATGTCTGCAGCTGAGGTGATGTGGATGTGTCAGCATCATCAGATGTGACGATCAGGCTCAGTGAGAGATCCCCTCCCACAACTTCTGACAGGGCCTCTTGGAGTGCTTCGGCGTAATTCTCCTGCACCCAGTGCTTGGCAAACTCGTGGGGCACACCGACCACAAGCTGGTTGTGGTCCTCATCCAGCTCCACAGGATGCGACGTTCGCAACCAGGTTTCGAAACTGGGGCGCAAGATTCTCTGGCGCACACGATCAAGGGTTTCGTTCCACACTTCATCCAGTTTGAGCGACATTTCGGAATTCCTCCATACGGTACAAGGTAGCCCATTGTGCGGTCAGCGCATTGCAACATAGCGTCAGGCTCCTTTACAGAATCAACGGAACAACTGACATAGACATTTTAGGGTAACTTACATACTATTCGCCAGGTGGTCATTGCACAACCGCAAGTGACGGCGAAACAGAGACCGATAATGTCAGGTGAGGGAGTGGGAGACGATAGTAGTTCGTTCTCTCAGCCGCGATCCTATCCGCAAAGGAAGCGGATCCAGGTGAGTTATCCACATCGGATGTGGATAACTAGGATATAGATTGTGGATATTAATCAATGATACTGTGTTTGCTCTATGTATGGTGCCAGATGGCCGACCCGTAGGCCCGATGCCTTAACTGACTAGGACTAATACTATATTCTTGACTCAGGTGAGGTTTCCTCTGCAACGATGAGAGGATTTTCTACACAAGGGCCGTAGGTCTTATCAAATTGCAGATTCTGAGACGCTACTTGTCTTTCGCCCGCCGTGGCGGAACCTGTCCGGATCTGCCCAGTGGATCTGCCGATAGTTGTTGGTGCAGGTTGCAGTGGCAGGTGGTGTTGGTACAATGTTAGAATGTAAGTTGGTGTTTTTGCAGAAGGGAGGTTGCAGGGGATGGTTAAGCGCACTTATAATCCCAGCCGCAAGAAGACAGCGAGGAGACATGGCTTCAGGAAGAGAATGAAGACAAAGGCGGGCCGAAGGGTATTGAAGCGGCGTCGGCTGAAGGGACGTAAGCGCCTGTCCAAGTGATCTATGCCGGATCGTCCGGAATGGAGGGGTCGCCGATTATGGAGTCGGCGCGACTGCGGGGAGGACCAACATTCTCGCGGGTGTTCGATGAGGGATGCTCCGAGGTCGGGCGGTTCATGGTTCTGAACTACCTTAAGCGGGAAACGGGCGGTTTGAGAGCCGGATTCGCTGCAGGCAAAAAGTTGGGTGGTGCTGTGCAGCGCAATCGCTTGCGCCGCCGCCTGCGGGAGGTACTGAGGAGTTTGCCTTCGGGGTGCATTTCGGCTGATGTGGTGCTGGTGGCACGGAGGCAGACCGGATCGGTCTCCTTTTCCAAGCTCCGGGAAGAGGCCCTCTTGTTATTTGAACGGTCCGGGCTGCTAGGTCGGTCCGGGGAGGGTTTCTCTCGGTAGGTGTAGAAGGAGTCGATTGTGTGAAAGG
>PXCI01000296.1 GCA_003566675.1 Clostridia bacterium | reverse complement strand
CTGCACGATGCGCGCTGGGCCGAAACCCCCGCCGGTCGCTTCCAACTGCCGTCCGGCGAGCGCGGCAGCCTGACGGTTTCGACGGCGATCCGGGCCCGGTACGACGCTGAGGCGCTGTATCTGCGCTTCGAGGCGCAACTGCCGCCGGATCTGACGGATTTCGACCCCGTGCCCGCCGACGGGGATACCGGTGCGGTCGAAGCGATCGAGGCACTGCTGGATCCGTTCGGGGCGCGCGAGCGGTTCTACCGCCTGGTGGCGGGGCCCGCGTCCGGTTCACGCTTCGACGCCCAACGCGGGTTCATCACCGATCCGGTGCATCCGCTGTTCGGTCGTGACGACCCGAGCTGGAGCGGCGACTGGACGGTTGCGTCCGAACGCGACGGCAATCGCTGGATCACCCTGCTGACGGTGCCGTATGCGGTGCTGGCGGTGGACGCGCCCGAGGAAGGTACGATCTGGTACGGCAATTTCGGTCGCTCGCATGTGACCGCCGACGGCGCGGTCGAACGAGCCCTCTGGTCGCCGGCGCGTCAGCTCGACGAAACCGACGCCTTCGGCCAGATCGTCTTTTCCGACGCCGCCGGTCTGGTCGGCGTGCCGCGTCACCCGGTGCGCGAACTGCGCGAGCGCCTGTATGCGCAACTGTTTGAAATCCCGGATGCCTGGCAAAACCTGGAAAACCTGTTGCCCCTGACCGAGCCCTGGGCCTTTCAAGCCGATCCGATGGATGTCGGGGTAGGGGAACGCTGGTTTGCCCCGGACGCCGGGGGACAATGGGACCCCATCGCGGTGCCCGCGTTCTGGGCCGAAACGGCGGTCGGCGATCATCTGGGCTACGGCTGGTACCGCACGCGCTTCAAGGTGCCGGCCGAGGCCGACGGTCGGGCGGTGCGCCTGCTGTTCGCCGGGGTGGACGAACAGGCCTGGGTGTATCTCAATGGCGAGCCGGTCGGCGAGCATACCCCCGCCTCCGAAAACCTGCGGACCGAGGATTTGTGGGATCGTCCCTTCACGGTCGACGTGCCCGCCGACCGGCTCACGGTCGGCGAGTGGAACCACCTGGTCGTACGCGTGTATGCCTCGATGGGCAACGCGGGCATCTGGCGTCCGGTGCTGGCGGAGGTCCGGTAAGGCAATTCGGATGTTGGCAATAGGAGCGACAAATGCCCAGTTACTTTACGCTTCGCATGCAGTTCGGCCCGCATCAGGATACGGATGAGGTCATGGAGCAATTGCTCCGACTGGTGCACAATACGCCTGTTGACGAGATCATGTTCTTCTTTTGCGGCGAGGAACAAAACAACGGACACGACCCACATGAACGCATACGCGAGTGGATCGATCGCTCTCGCCCCTACCGCCAAGCGCTGAAGAAAGCGGGTGTGGCCGTGAGCCTGAACCCGTGGTACACCATGCTTCATTGCGACCGCGGCCGCACACTCCGGCCAGGACAGGACTGGCATCGCATGGTTAGCCCGACGGGGCAACAGGCGAGTGCCGTTGTTTGCTTTCTTGACCCGGCTTGGCGCGACTACTATTTCGAGACCCTCCGGATGTATGCGCAGGAAGACTTCCGCGTCGTCTGGATCGAAGATGACATCCGCTATCACAATCACGCGCCACTGCTATGGGGTGGATGCTTTTGCCCGCTGCACATCGCGGAGTTCAACCGGCGTGCAGGATCGAACGTTGAGCGCGACGAGATCGTCCACACATGTCTGGCTCCCGGCAAGCCGCACCCGTGGCGGGCAGTCTGGTTGGATACATGGCAGGATACGATCCTTGCCTTCTTGCAAGAGTGCCGCCGGATTCTCGATAAAAGCGGGATCAAGATGGGGCTGATGTCCAGCGTGATGGAAGCACACGGGGCAGAAGGGAGACGCTGGTCCGAATGGTGGCAGGCATTCGGCGGCGGGCATTCACCGGTACACCGGCCTCATTTCTGGACCTATTCGGACTCAAACGGACAAATGATCATTAGCGGGATTTCGGCGCTTGACCAGAACCGCTCCGTGCATCCCTCGCAAGTGGAGAGCGGTCCTGAAATCGAGAATTTCCCATACGGGCGTTGGAACAAGTCATTTCGTCAAACTGCCGCCCAGATGGCCGTCGCCCACATTCTGGGGTCCACAAATCTCAATATCAGCTTGTATGACTTCATGGGAAACAGACTCGACGACGAACCCGAACGAGCTTCCTTTCTTAAGCGAATAAGACCAAACATGGACTGGCTGGCAGATCTTTTTCCAATGACCATGAAG
Source organism: Clostridia bacterium (assembly GCA_003566675.1). Lineage (GTDB taxonomy): Bacteria > Bacillota > Sulfobacillia > SLMV01 > SLMV01 > PWUC01. Next base: position 776 of record PXCI01000296.1, on the reverse strand, counting down.
AGTTCGGGTGTTGGGATTGTGTGGGCGGAAGATGCAGGGCGGACCGTGCGCACGAAACAGGGCTCCTCCTGGTTTGAGCTACAGTGCGCCTGTCGGGGATGGGCATTCTGGCTTGGCGCCGCCGGGATTGCATTTTCCATGAGGCCTGATCAGACAGTGAATGCCCTGGCCGGAGCTGCCGCATGGAGTATCGACGATGCGACCCTGAAATCGTTGTTGTCCTCGGGACTGCTTCTGGACGGTTGTGCAGCGGAGATATTGGTCGAGCGCGGATATGGCAGATGGATAGGCATACAGACCGCCCGATGGGTTACCCAAAACGACGTACTCTACTCCATTGAAGAGAGCCAAGCCCCGCAGTTCGCGTTGCGGGTCGGGGGACAGATTTCAGTAAACAACAAAATGCATGCCCGCAAAATGCTACAGGCGGAACTGGAGAAGGGAGCTTTGGTCGCCAGTGTGTTGTTGAATCCTTTGCAGGAAAAAGTTGGACACGGCATGTTCACTTTCCAGAACAGTCTCGGCGGCCGGGTGGCGGTCGTGCCTTGGGACGCAAATGCGGATGGAGGCCCGATGATGGACATTCATCGCGCAACCCAGCTTAGGCGCACGATCGACTGGCTTGCGCACGGAAAGTGCACCGGCTGGGTGGATGGTGGTGCATGGCTTGTGCCGGAATTGATCGAGATCGGCCTGGACGGGCTCAATCCCCTGGAAGTGAAGGCCGGCATGGATCCGGTTCACATGAAACAGACCCATGGCGACCGGTTGCTGCT
>PXCI01000219.1 GCA_003566675.1 Clostridia bacterium | reverse complement strand
TTTCACCCATTTATCCCCCGATCCCGTCGCGAGTCCCCTGTCCTGTAGATCCTCCAGGCGCTCGGGAGGCAGATCGAGATACGCACGAAGGGCCAATCCCTCCTCCGACCGGACACCCCGGTAGACGTCGAAGAGTTCGCCCAGGTCGTCAGCCCACTCGTTGGTCTGCACCGAGGTCAGGCCGGCGGCATGGCAACGCGCCACGGCCGCACGAAGATGCCGTCGCTGCTCATCAACTCCTGGCGCGGGTATGATCCGCGACACCTCCAGCATGGCCTCCTCGTGCAGAACTCCCTCAGGCTCACCCGCGTCATCTCGTTCCAGGTAACCGGCGTCGGAGTCCGGATACTCCCTGGTCACTCCAGCCCGGGCCAGGGCGACCGAATTGGCCACCGCTGCGTGTCCGCAGGCGCGATGGAGAAAAACCGGTACGCCAGGTGCGACCTCATCAAGGTCCTCCCGGCGGGGAAAACGTCTCTCGGCGAACCTTTCCTGGTTCCAGCCCCTGCCGATGATCCAGCTCCCCTCATCGGCGCCGGAAACCGCAGCAGCAACAATCCTCTTCATGTCGGCGATGCTCTCGCAGCCGCTGAGATCTGCAGCGCTGAGGCTGGCGCCGTAACTCAGAAGATGACAATGCCCATCGACAAAACCAGGTGAAATGAATGCACCTTCCATATCAATGTGTTCCGCACCGGCACCCATGGCATCTCGAACATCCTCGAGATCCCCCACGTATGCGATCCGATCTCCCGAAATCCCGATTGCCAAGCCTGCAGAGGCTGGAAAACCCGGCAGAAAGGGTCGTCCTCCGAACAAGATTTTCCGCTGTACCGTCATGTCCCACAACACCTCCCGATCGAAGGAAACTCCCGTTGGCCGCTGGCGATCTGAACCGCAGCCCGCGCCAGGATCCGGGTCGCATCCACCAGGACCCCCGAGGACAGCTCCATCAAGCCCAGGGGGATCTCGGTGCATCCCGCGATAACAGCACCGGCACCGGCTGATAACATCCTCTCTGCCACTTCCGGGAACAGCTGCCTCGCCCGGTGATGAACCCCGGACTTCACGGCATAGATTCCCTCCGTGACCCGCCCCTGATCCTCGTCATCCGGGATCAGGGGCTGGATGCCGACGCTCTCCAGGGCCTGTTGATACATCCCACAGGCAACCGTTCCTCCTGCAGCCATGATCCCGGCAACCCGCACCTCGGGATGCCCGGTGCTGAGCCAGTGTGAAACCTCCTCGATCATGTGAAGAACCGGCACCTGCACGTCGTCCTGAATCTGCCCGTGAAAATAATGCGCGGCATTGCACGGCATGACCAGGAAATCAGCTCCGGCTCCCACGCATCTCCGGGCAGCCCGGATCATTCGTGGAGCGGGGTCCGGGCCTGAACCCATGATCGCCTGGGTGCGGTCTGCAATGCCGGGATCACTGATAATCACGACTTCGAGGTGCTCCTGGTCCCGGCTGGCCTCCGTCTCCTCGATGATCTTCGCATACAGATCCACCGTAGCCTCCGGGCCCATCCCACCGATAATGCCGATGACCTTCCGCGAATCCTCACGCATCCCGTTCACGCCCGTCTGAGAAAATGGACAGATTCATGGCCAGCGCGGCCATCTCTTTCTGGGCTCCCTCGATGATCTCCATTTTCGTGATCAGGTTCGCCTTGGCGCGAGCCAGGTACTCCGTAATCTGGGACCGAAGCCGTTCGCTCTCTCGCTTCATCCGGTCAATATGTTCCTCGGCCTCGACCCGGATGCGCCGTGTCTCTCCCCTGGCCTCGCCAATGATGACCTGGGCCTCTTTCCGGGCGTTTTCGCGCACTTCCTCCGCCGTCTCCTGGGCAATCACCAGGGTATGCTGCAGCGTATCCTCCATCTGCTTGTATCGGTCCACCCGGGAGCGCAATTCCTGCATCTCCTCCTTGAGGACCTCATTCTCCTGCAAGACATTGTCATACTCGCTGACGACCTCGTCGAGGAAATCATCCACTTCTCCCGGATGATAACCTCGAAGGGAACGACCGAACTCCCTATTATGTATGTCCAGCGGTGTGAGTGCCACCTGCCTAATGTCCCCCTCTCCTCAGAGCAACCCCACGATAATCCTCTGCAAAAACCGAAGAATGAAAAGCAATATGAGTGGAGAAAAATCCATGCCCATCCTGCCGCCCCCGGGCATGGCATTGCGTATCGGCCGGATCATCGGTTCCGTGAGCTCGAACACCACCACATACAGCTGGTAGAACATCTGCCCTGCGGGACCCGAAGGGTCCGGACGCACCCAAGACATGATGGCGCGAAGTATGATCAGCCACCACAGGATGTTAAACAGGGTGTTCAGGCTCGCGAAAACCGCGTAACGAATCATGACCAGGGCTTCTCCTGTTCTTCACCGGATGAAGCCGACTTTTTCTCCCTTGCCGAGCGTGATGTGGACTCGGTGAGCGTATGGATTGACACATGCCGGGGAACAAACATCACCACATGGGCACTCACCTGCTGCATTTCTCCATCGAGGGCGTATACCGTTCCACTTAAAAAGTCCACCACCCTTCGGGCATCGTCTCTACCGAGGTACTCAACATTCACAACCAAACCCACATTCCGTTTCAACCGGTCCGCAATGGCCTGCACATCGTCAAAACTGGCCGGCTCTGCAACGGCCACCTCAGTCAACGTGCCACCGCCTTCCCGCTTGGGCAGACTCAGAACGCGGGATTCCCGGGCTCTCAGATCGCCGCGCCAGAGCCTGTCCTGCTCGTCCGTACGGGACACCTTTCCGTCCCACCCGTCGCCTGGTTCCTCAGCATACGGATCCCATTCCTCGTCTGCTTCCTCCTCGGGAGGAACCCAACCTAGAACCTCCGATAGCCGCTCCCACAGTCCCATGGGTTGCGTCACCCTCTTCCCCTTCTCATGTGCGCCTCGGACCGAGAATGGCCCTTCCGACCCGAACGATGGTAGCTCCCTCCTCCACCGCCACCCGGTAGTCGTTGGTCATTCCCATCGACAGATGTTGCATTGAAACTCCCGCAATACCCGCT